>JBBRMW010000103.1:0-18433 GCA_038230635.1 Aggregatilineales bacterium
AACCATTCAGACCAGGCCCTTCGTTCTTGTTTGTTACGGCAAGGCTAAAAGTGGGATCGACGATCAGCCAGCCCTTTCCAATGGCTGCCTCGAGATCGCTCGATTGAACGGTCAAAATATCGATCTCGATCTTCTTGTCGGGATCACTGAATAGTACGTAACCACCTTTGTTCTGCGCCGTCCAGTTGGTCGGGATTGGTGCACTGAACAGACCCGCCGGATCGGTGTACAGATCGGCAGTGCTGGCAGGAGCCGTTGCAGCCTGGGTGGCGGCGTTTGTGGGGGCGGTGGTCGGCGCAGTTGTGCTGGCGGCAGTGGCACTGTGTGTTGCAGCAACGGTTGGCACGATTGTCGGCGGGGCGGTGGCGATTGCCGTACCACCGACCGTAGCCGCCGGGGTTGCACTGACGGTGTACGGCTTCAGTGCCTCGACGACGGGCACAAACACCGATTTATTAAGCGTCACCACCTCGTCGGGCTTGGCAATCAGAAGGATTACATAGGTGGTGCCACTGTGGTTGGCAAATGCGATGTCTGCTGTAACGGTGGCAGCGCCCGTCTTTACTGACGGAACATTGAATAAATCCCAGGTGAAAGCATCCGTCTTTTGCTGGCTGCTACTGGCCGGCAACGCGGTCAAGCCCAACTGTTGGATGAGCAAATTTTTGAGCGCGTCTTCAGAAAGGGGGGCAGATTGTTCGACGATTATAGTGGGATCATCGGGCGTGGTGGCGCGTCTGAAGGTACCCGGACTCACCTGATTCCAACCATCGGGGGCGAGTCCCTGGATGCCAAATTTCACGGCGGTGAAGGGGACCAGTTTAATCGTAGTTTGTGCAAGAGTCGTGCTCGTCAGCGCCAAGCAGAAGACGAGCAGTACGGCAGAAATCGAGAATCGACGCCAGTTCATGAGCATCTCCTTTTAGCATACGTAAGAGAAGTTTACCTCACCCTCCGCCGGGTGCATTCAGAGCTAGGGGCGGGTACGGCCAACGGGCGACCACATAGGGTCGCCCCTACCCAAGCCGCCTCTGGTAGGGGCGACCCTATGTGGTCGCCCGCCTGTTACGTCTCGGTATTTATTTCGCCCCCATCCATGAATGTATCCCTTCAGCCCCCTCGATGGACGAACGGAGAGGGGGTGTTAATCCAACAGGCGAGGGAAGGGTGACAGTGAAAACAAGGTCAGTTTTGCGATTGGATGGGCAATGATGCACCCGGTGATGGCAGCACAAGGTAGCTCAAAAGCAGGCCGCTGACGCCGCACAATACGATCGATCCCGTCCACAAGTGGAATGACCACCAGATGCCGCCATTCGCCGAAACCATAAAGTAGTAAATGCTATAGAGCACGACGGGCACGGCGAACGCGAAAATGCGCAGCGCGATCGGGCGCGCGATCGAGGGCTTTAGCAAAATCAGCAGCACATCGGCCACAATGCCCGCGACCAGCACGCCTGGTACCAATGCTTCGGTGTTTTGCAGAAGAGTCATGAACAGCACATTGATGGTCATGATGAAGGTCAAACTGCCGGGCGGGAGCTTCCAACGACGGATCGCTAACAGCAAGAAACCCATCAACAGCGCGGCTTGCAACATGGCACTAAGGACGCCGCCCTCCTGGACGAGTTCTTTAGTAAAATTACTGGTTTGTTGTGCCCAATCCGACCCCGCGTACAGATTGACGAAGGGGTGTGTGGTTTGCGTGAAGAAGGTGAAGATCGAGAGCGTGAATAGGAGCGAGACGAGCATCGGCAGCAGCCGAATCCAGCCGGTCTCGTCGGTGCTGCGACGTGCCCAAGCTGCACGCAGCGGACTGCTCACCAGCAGCACCAAGCCCAACCCAAGCATCAGGTGGGATGGGCTGTACAGCGCCTCATAGCTGATTTCGATCCCGAACAACGTGTGCCAGATCAGATCGAACACGCCGCCGAAGCTGAACACGGCGACACCCACGATGGCGAGTTCATAGCCTGCCGGGATCGCACGCCGCCAGCTCATGCCCTGCGATACATTGCGCAGCAGCGGACCGAGGATCACCGCTGCCACGACAGCGAAACCCGAATAAAACATGGCGTGGTAAGGTGTAAAAAATGACGTATCGACTTTGCCGTTGTTATGCGCCCATCCGTCAATGAACAAGCCGCCCACAAACCATATGCACGCCACGATCATCGCCCAATCGTAGGCCAAGCCGCCGATCGCACGGGATGTCGTCGCGGGTGTGCTCACTTGAATCGATTCACTGTGTACTGCCATTACCTAACCTCCTTGAAAAAATGCTTTCGCAATTATACAGGATTACGCAGGGGCAGTGTGAGAGTTCCGCAGGCGATTTACGGCTTGGGCAAATACGTCTTGAGCGCGCGCATATACTGTGCCCGATCCAGATCGGCGGGTGAATCACGGCGTGCCACGCTGGCGACTCCGCGCAGTTCATCGATCGAGGCATATTCGTTGGTTTGCAGCCAGCCACGCATTTGCGCCTCGATATAGCGCAGATGATCGATTCCGTTCTTGAGCAGTGCCGAGGCCACCATCACCACATTCGCGCCAACCATCAGCGCCTTGATCGCATCGATCCCCTCGTGAATGCCACCCGTCGCCGCCAGACTTAGGTGGACGCGACCATGCAGCGCGGCGATCCAATGCAGCGGCAGCCGCAGATCCTGCGCCGTACTCAGCAAAATATGCGGATATTCGACCAGGGTTTCGAGGCTAAGATCGGGTTGATAGAAACGATTGAACAACACCAGCCCATCGAGTCCGGCCTCATCAAAGCTGCGGGCGACAGCGGCCATGTTCGTGAAGTAGGGGCTGAGTTTGACAGCCACCGGAATCGTGATCGCACGTTTGACGATCTGAGCGGTCAGTAGCAGACCGCTCTCGATTTCGGCGGCGCTCAGGCTCGGATCGCTGGGAATGTTGTACAGATTCAATTCGAGCGCATCGGCACCTGCGCCAGCGATCTGCTTGGCGAATAAAGACCACCCGCCCGCCGTCGTCCCATTTAGGCTTGCGATGATCGGGATGCTAACGGCGGCCTTCGCCTTACGAATGTGCTCCAGATAGGCGTCGGAATTGCTGCCCACATCACTGTGATCGGCATAGTGGGGCAGCAATGCCGGGTCATTGTCGAGGCCGTGTGTATACTGCCGATAATGCGGATTGCGTTCCATGCGAAGTTGTTCCTCGAACAACGAGGTAAGCACGATCGCCCCCGCGCCGGCATCTTCCATGCGCTTGATGTTGTCCAGGTTATCGGACAGCGGATTGGCCGAAACCACCAACGGCGAGCGCAGCGTTTTACCCAAATAAACGGTACTGAAATCCATGATGACCTCCCATAATGAGCACGAAAATAATCGCGTGGCGGCCTCGTTCAGGCTTCAGACGGGGGAACGACGCCCATTTTTGCCCGATCAACGCCCTGATAGATGGCAGGCAGATAGTTCAATTCGCGCGCTTTGGCTTCCAACTCTGCCCGAAAGCTAGGGTGCGCAATGGCGATCAAGGCAGCTACGCGCTCACGGATCGTTTTGCCATGCAAGTAAGCCACGCCGAACTCCGTTACCACGTAATGCACATCGCTGCGCGAGGTGGTGACGCCCGCGCCGGGTTCGAGCTGCATCACGATGCGGCTGATCGAATCCGCTTTGGCGGTGGCAGGCAGTGCGATGATCGGCTTGCCACCTTTTGAATGCGCCGCGCCCCGCACAAAATCCACCTGGCCGCCCGCGCCGCTGTAGAACTTCGGGCCGATACTGTCGGCACACACCTGACCCGTCAGATCGACTTCGATGGCCGAATTGATGGCGACCATTTTGGCGTTCTGCGCGATCACGAACGGATCGTTGACGTATTCGGTCGGATGCAGTTCGACGATCGGATTGTCGTGGATAAAATCATATAGTCGCTGCGTGCCGAGCACGAAGCCCGCGATCATCTTGCCAGGGTGCAGCGTTTTGGCCTCATTGGTGATGACGCCGCGCTCGACCAGATCGATCACGCCGTCCGAGAACAGTTCCGTGTGAACACCCAGATTTTTCTTGCCGTCCAAATAACGCAGTACCGCGTCCGGGATGCCACCAATGCCAGTTTGCAGTGTGCTGCCATCTTCAATCAGATCGGCGACTGATTGACCAATGCTCTTTTGCACCGCAGAGGGCACACTCGGCGCAATTTCGCGCACCGGGTAATCAACTTCGACGATCGCGCTCAGCTTGCTGACATGGATGAAGCTGTCGCCCAGCGTGCGCGGCATTCGCGGATTGATCTCGGCGATCACGATTCTGGCCGTGTCTGCGGCTGTTTTGGTCAGTCCAACTTCGACGCCAAATGAGCAGTAACCATGTTCATCGGGCGGCGACAGATGAACGAGCGCCACATCGAGCGGCAGCGCGCCACGAAACAGAGCGGGTAGTTCCGAGAGGAAGATCGGCGTAAAATCGGCGCGTCCATCGTTGACCGCTGCCCGCACATTATCCGAGATGAACATCGAATTGACGCGCAAGCGCCCGCTCATGTCCGGCTTGACATACGTATCATCGCCGAGGGTAAGCACTTGCACGATCTCCACATTCGAGATCGCGCCGGTGCGGGCCCGTGCCGATAAGGCGTTCAGCAGCACTTCGGGCACGGAGCAATTGCCCCCCAGGAACACGCGCTGATCGGAACGAATCGCTGTGACTGCCGATTCCGCCGTGATGCGTCGCTCCTCGTAGACTTTTTCCCAAGATTGCATCGGAGAAGTTCCTTGTGTCTGACTATGAGTTAGCGAAATTCTTTCAATTCGCCCGTGCTCACGTAAATTGTACGCTCGCAAATATTCGTCGTGCAAGAACCGATCTGAACCAGCTTATAACCTGCCCACAGCAAACGCAGAATCGAATCGCGCAAAGGGGCATCGCTGGCAATTCGCACGGCTAGTTCGCCATACACCTGCTCGTGCATTTCTTCAAGCTCACGGTCACGACGCGCCACATATTCGGCCAGCAAGTCGTTATTGGTGAGAAAGGCATCGATCGCTGTACCAACCATCTCCTGCGCGACGAGTCCCATCTGTTCGAGCATGGCTGGCACGGTTAACGCCGCGTCGATATGCAGGCTCAGGTGGGCGATCCCGGCAGCCAAGTCGCCGATCCGTTCGAGGTTGGTGGCGACGTTCACCGCGCCGATCAACGCGCGTGGATCACGGTTAACATGGGCATGGGTGGGCGCTTGACTCGCTTCCGACATCGACAACAGCGCGCAGGATCGCTCCTCAATGTCATAGCGCGCCTGATTCAGATAAACGTCGTGGACGCTTACCGCGCGGGCGAGTACCATGTCATGCGTCATCAGCGCGCGCACCCCCTCACCGATCGCTTCGGCGGACATGGCGGCGAGATGTGTCAACTGATCGCGTATGTCGTGGGAGGCGAGGTTGTGCGTCAAATGGATCAACATTAACTTTTACTCCCCGTTAATGCGCCCTGTGCGTCATCCGCCTCAATCGCTGGCTTGAGCAGATACCATGAGACCGCGCGCCCGTCGTAATCTGGAAACGCTTGGCCGATTTGGAGCACGCGGATATTGGGTTCACGCGCATGTATCGCGTTCCGATCTTCATCGGCAGCCAGTTCAAGGTGGACACCCACCACTTCATACAATCCGTTCGTCGTCACCGCTTCGCCGCTCTGGCAGCACAGCCCGAATGTCATGATTCGCCTCCGCAAAATATCTCTTGTGGATTGAAACCCCTCTCGATGATTGAAGCCTGAGGGGAATTCGCTCCATGGATGCAAGGTGGATCATTTCCCACCCTGTGCCTTGAAGACGACTTTAATTATCGGCGAAGGGTGTGCCTGTCCGAAGTGAGCTTGTTCAGCCTTTCCGTGGATGAATGTCACGAATCAGGCGGAATGACCAAGATATGGAGCGCTATTCCAACCCATGCAGCCCCTTCAATTCGCTGATTAGCCCCGTGATCGCGCGCACGGGCGTCTGACTCGGCGCAGCACCCAGCGGATCCAACATTTCGGCCTCACCCATCAGCGCGCGCGCCGCGTTGACCATCCCGTTGGCGAGCACTTCCAGGTTATATCCCCCTTCGAGCATGACGATGATCCGCCCGCCGCACAGTTCCGCCGCCATGCGCTTCAGTTCGGCGGTCAGCCACGCATACCCGTTCAGACTCAGGCGAAGTTGTCCGAGGCCGGGGTCTTCCGCCCAATGCGCATCGAAGCCCGCTGACACGATCAACAAGTTGGGCTGGAAGCGGCGCGCAATCGGCCACAGAACCCCCTCGTACAGTGCGCGGAAAATGTCGTCGCCCGCGCCCACAGCCAGCGGCATATTGAGCGTCGCGCCGATTCCTGCGCCGTTTCCGATCTCGCGCGCCGCCCCGCTGCCCGGATACCAGGGGAATTGATGCGACGAGGCGAACAACACGGTCGGATCGTCGTAAAAAACGTCCTGCGTGCCGTTTCCGTGATGTACGTCATAATCGACGATCAGCACGCGCTCGATACCTTGTGCCCGATACACACTTTGCGCATAACGCGCGACGATCGCCACGTTGCTGAGTAGGCAAAAGCCCATTCCCGTGCTGGGCGTGGCATGATGACCAGGAGGCCGCGTCGCCACCAGCGCATTATCGACCGTGCCGCCCATGACCGCATCGACCGCCGCGATCCCGCCGCCCGCCGAATAGCGCGCCAGCCCGAACGACTCCGGCAGCACATACGTATCCGCGCCGAGCATCACACCATCCATGGCTTCGGTGCGTCGCAGCAGATCGAGATAACGCGCCTGATGCACCGCAAGGATTTGCGCATCGGTGGCCGGGACGGGCGCGATCCTTGTCATCTGTGCCGCCGTCCCCGACGACTCCATCAAGGCGTGAATCGCTTCAAGGCGCGTCGTATTTTCCGGGTGGCCGGGCAGTGTATGCGCGGCGAATCGCGTATCGGTCACGTAAGCAGTGGTCATGGTTTTGCTCAATCAAAAAGCTGAGATTGATGGACAGTATAACATGTGGAGGAGGCAAAACCCTCAAGCACCGACCCTTCCCCATCAAGTGGAAGAGGCGAACATGCGGCCTAACGCCCCTCTCCCGCAGGGCGAGGGGTTGGGAGGTGAGGGCTTTCTCATAAATCCGACTCGCCATTTCCCGGCGATCTATTCGATAATTGACACGATCAAAAAACCTTAGCGGAAACTCGATGCCCACAACGCGCCTCACCACACCCGAACATCTCGATCAACCCGACCTTGATCCCGCTGAATTGGCGGGCAATTTGCGCGATATTGCGCGCCTCAACCGCCTAACCGGGACGACACGCGCTGCCTGTCGTGCGGTGCTCGATCGGGCGCGCGGACTCGATCAGTTCACGCTGCTGGATGTCGGCACGGGCGCGGCGGATTTTCCGGCGGCCTTGCGTCGTGCCGCCGATCGACGTGGCATATGTGTCGAACCGATCGCCGTCGATCGACACAGCGGCGTCCTGCGCTTTGCCGCGCGATTCCATCCGACACTGGCTTTCGTACAGTGTGACGGGTTGTGTTTGCCGTTCGCCGCGCAATCGATCGATGTGGTATTCTGCGCACAGATGATCCATCATCTCGCCGCCGAGCAGATCGGCGATCTTCTTCGAGAATTTGCGCGTGTGTGCCGACTCGGTTTCGTGATACTTGACCTGGATCGAAATTGGTTGGCCGCACCCGCAATCAGCGTCCTGACATACGCCTTGAGCCGCAATCGCCTGACGCGTGCCGATGGTCCGCAGTCTGCCCGACGCGCCTACCGAGCGGCAGAAATCGCCGAGATCGCGGCGGACACTGGTTTGAACCTGACGATGAAGTCGCTGTTTCCGTTTCGCTGGCTCGGCACTTGGGAAAGATAAACGAGGAATCATCGTAAATGTCCACGATCATCGGGTTGGCGACCGCCCTGCCACCTTACGCAATTTCGCAAACGATGGCGCGTGATATGGCGGCGTCGCACTTCGATCGCTTCCTGCGCCACATGGATCGGTTGACTAGCGTCTTCCAACACGCCAAGATCGACATGCGCTACTTTGTCACGCCGCCGGAGTGGTGGCTATCTGGCCCACACTCGTTCAAAGAGACGAACGACATTTATTTGCGAGAGGCCACCAACTTGGCCGCCGTCGCCATTGAGCGCGCCCTGGCCGACGCGAACGTCACGCTTGCCGAAGTCGATAACCTAATTGTCGTCAGCAGCAGCGGGATCGCCACGCCCAGCCTGGACGCCCATCTGATCAACTGCCTGGGGATGCGCTCCGATGTGCGGCGCACACCAATCTGGGGCTTGGGCTGTGCAGGAGGCGTGGCGGGACTCGCGCGCGCCGCCGAGATCGCCGCTGCTCGCCCGGACTCGATCACGGTGCTGGTGGCCGTCGAAACGTGCGGCTTGACCTTCCAGTTCGGCGAATATTCCAAAAAGAACTTCATCTCGACTTCGCTCTTTGCCGACGGTGCGGCGGCGGTCGTCATGGCTGGATCGGCACGCGCGGAATCGGGCATCCGCGTGATCGAGAGTCGCAGCACGTTGTGGCCGGATACCTTGCGCGTGATGGGCTGGGACGTGATCGACACGGGGCTGGAAGTTGTGTTCGGCGCACAGATTCCGCGCTATGTGGTCGATCTGTTTCGCCCGGAGGTCGAGCGGTTCCTGACGGCACAAAACTTGCGGCTTGATGCGATCACCCACAACGTGTTTCATCCGGGGGGGGCGAAGGTGATCGAGGCGTATCAAACGGCGCTGGGACTGACCGAAGATCAACTGCGGGCGAGTTGGGAAGTGCTGCGACAATTCGGTAACATGAGTTCGCCAACCGTGCTATTCGTGTTAGACTATATACGTCGCCACGATCAGCCGCAGTCCGGCGAGTACGGCTTGCTGGCGGCGTTGGGTCCCGGCTTCAGTGCCGAACAGGTTTTGATCCAATTTTGACGCACAACATCAGCAATTAACCCGGGGCTAAAGCCACCGGGCTAAGACCAAGTTTTTGAGAGGCTGGTATTGGCAACCCGCCGACTGAAAACCAAAAGATTCCGATATATCAGTCTCTCCAAATTTTGATTTCAGCCCGGCGGCTTTAGCCCTGGGCGACAAACAGTATCAAACATCAAATTAGCCAAGAAAGGTCGCTTTGATTGTGGACGTAACCCTGCGCATTCGCCGCTTTAACCCGGAAATCGATAAAAAGCCCAATTGGGGCACATATACCCTGCACGATGTCAAAAAGACCGATCGCGTGCTCGATATGCTCAACCGCATCAAGTGGGAAGTCGATGGCACGCTGACCTTCCGCCGTTCGTGCGCGCAGGGTATTTGCGGCTCGGACGCCATGCGCATCAACGGTCAGAATAAACTCGCCTGCAAGATGTTGATCAGCGAGTTCAAAGAGGGCGTGCCCATCCAGATCGAGCCGATCCTCGGCCTCAAAGTGGTCAAGGATTTGGTCGTCGATATGGAGCCGTTCTTCGCCCATTATCGTTCGGTTTTGCCGTATCTGATCAGCGATCAAAAGCCGCCCGTCGATAGCAGTGGCCGCGAACGCGAGCGCCTACAAACGATCGTCGAGCGCGAACGTTTCGACGATACGACGAAGTGCATTTTGTGCGCGTGCTGCACCACCAGTTGCCCCAGCTTTTGGGCAAATGGCGAATACGTCGGACCCGCCTCGATCGTTCAGGCGCACCGCTTCATCTTCGACAGCCGCGATCAGGCCACCTCGGAGCGCCTCGATTTGCTGGCCGATCCTGATGGTGTTTGGCGCTGCCGCCCAATCTATAACTGCACGCCCGCCTGTCCGCGTGGCATCGAAGTCACCCGCGCGATCGGCGAAGTCAAGCTGGCGATCCAGAAGGGCAGTCGTGCTTAATCCAAAGGCAAGCGAATCGTATTTGCTATGTTCGGCGGCTGATCTCGCGCCCGATCAGCCGCTTTGTGTGCGCGCCGCCGAAGTCGATGTGCTGGTCGTGCGCCACGCCGATCAGATTTACGCGCTGCAAAATCGCTGCGGTCACGCCAGCGCAGCCCTGCATCGCGGCGATTGCACCGATGGCCTGATCGTGTGCCCGCTGCATGGTGCGGGCTTTCGGCTGGCGACGGGTGCGGTCGAATGGCCGGCGATCATTCCGCCGCCGATGGCAACCTACAGCCACAGCGACGATCCGCGTCTGCGCAAATTCGGCGAACTGCTCGAAGCGATCGAAACGCTGCCGATCCGCACCTTTCCGGTCGAACTGCGCGATGGTATGGTCTACGCTACGCTGTTCCCCGACGCGGCAGACGGCTTGTCGTAAGGGCGTGGCCGTTCGCGTCCGCTCTTCATGCTCCCTATTGAAAATACGAATTCATGCTGCTTAACCGCATCGATCGCATCTGGCAACGCCCATTGGTGAAAAGACTCCTGACCCTGATCATAATCGTGCTGGCTGCGATCCCGGTATTCTTAGCGGTGTGGCGAATCTCAGCAATCGGGCAAAACTACCCCGTGCAGGATGAGTGGAGCGGCGCGACCGTTGCGATCAAAACTGTGAAGGGCAGCCTCACCCTTTCTGATCTGTTCCAGCAGCATAACGAGCATCGCATCGCACCAAGCGAGATCGTTACGGCGTTGGTGACACTGACCACGCGCTGGAATCTCAGAGTCGAAATGTTGGTTTCGGTCGGGTTGGGACTGCTTATCGCTACGTTGATCGTCGATATTTTTCGGCGACAAGCACGCGCAACATGGCCCTGGCTCGTCATGCCCGCGACGGCTTTGCTGTATGCGCTGCGCAACAATGCCAATCTGATCATCGGCTGGCAAACCCAAGTTTGGTTTGTCGTGCTTTTTGTGGTGCTGAGCGTCTGGCTGCTGGTCACGCGGCGGGTCGGCTGGCTGGCGCTGTTGCTGACCGTGCTGTGCGCAACCGCCGCAACGTTTTCTTTTGCCAGTGGACTCTTGATCTGGCCGTTGATTTTGGTCGCGCTGTGGCCGCTCGGCTATCGAAACTGGCGCTATGTGCTTTTCTGGGCGCTTGCGGCGACGATCGTGGTGTTCGGCTTATACCTGCCGGGTTACGTGCCCCGCACCCTGAGCGTGGCGGCTGGCGTCGTGCTGACACCCAGCCTATTCGCCTATTATGTGCTCGCGTATCTGGGCAATCCATTCGTGATCGGCTTTCCAGCCGATGTGGGATTATCCGCACGTATCGGACTGATCGGCATGTTCGTGTTGGGGGTGAATGGCCTTTATCTCGTGCTGTGGAAGCGCCGCCAGAAGATTGATCCTTGGCCGTCGGTCGGCATTTGGCTAATCCTTGCCGGTTATTCGATCGGTGCGGCGGTGCTTGGCGCACTCGGACGCTGGTCGCTATTTGCCACGGTGCTGCCCGATCAACCGATCGAGACCCGCTACGTGATTCACACCATTCCGTTCTGGCTCACGCTGATCGTCGTCACCACACAGTCGATCACGATTGGTTGGGCGCAACTCCGGGTAAAATTGCCAGCGCCCACCGAAACAACGATGACCTTTCTGAAAGCTGGGCGGGGTTGGTGCTTGCGAGTCGCCAACGGGATCGTGTTATTTGCCTTGATCTTGCTCTACGTGCGCGGAAATAACGGAATCGCGCGCGCCATCGTGCCGATCAATACGCCCGCACAGATGGCATGCATCTCGAATTATCCGTTCAGTCATGATGGGGCGTGTCTGGAGGCTTTCACGCGCACGTTTCATCTGGGCGAACTTGGCTGTTATTTGGATGGCACGTTCGCGGTGCGGGTGGGTCCGTTTGCCGAAGATTGGTCGTATGATTTGCGGCTGGTGCGGCGGCTCTCGTTTCCGCGCTCGCCGATGCCCGCAGTGCCGCCCTACGGTTTCAGCGGAAACTGCCCGCCGCTTGCATAGCGTCCAGACGGGCGACCATGTCGAGTTTACCCCTGGTAGCGGAGCACCGACGGGCGAGCGCAGTCAGGTCGTCGGTGCCCGTTGTCAGGCGGCGGCGGGAATATCGTCGCGCGGGATTAACCCTTGACCGACCCCGCCATCAAACCACGCACGAAGTAACGTTGCAGTCCGAAAAACACAGCCAGCGGCACGATCATCGAGACAAAGGCAGCTGCCGTTAGCAGATGCCAATCCTGGCCGCGCGACCCGACCAGATCGGCGATGCGCATGGTGAGCACCTCGTTATCGCGGTTGCCGATACCGATAAAGATCAGCGCCACCAGATAATCGTTCCACACCCACAAGAACTGGAAGATCGCAAACGAGGCCAGCGCGGGCACGGACAGCGGCATGATCAACCGTTGGAAGATCGTGAAGTGTGACGCGCCGTCGATGAACGCCGATTCGAGTATCTCGCGGGGGAGTGTACTGATGTAGTTGTACAGCAGATACGTTGCCAGCGGCAGACCGAAAGCGGCGTGTGCCAGCCAAATACCCAGGAACGTACCGTTGAGTTGCAGCTTCACGTAGTCCTGGAGGACAGGCACCAGCGCGATTTGCAGCGGCACGACGAGCATTGCCACGACTAGAATAAACAGGATGCGCCGCCCCGGAAAGCGCATCCAGGCGAACCCGTAGGCCGCGAAAGCCGCGATCAGGATCGGAATCACGGTGGCGGGGATCGTCACAGTCAGCGAGTTGACGAAAGCCGACACCAGATTCTCGCCTTTGACCACGGTCGAACCGCCGTTCGTATCGCGGATCGTGACATCTTGACCCGCCGTCACCTCTTGATAATTCAGCAGCGTAAAATTGGCGTTGGCGGTAAGCTGCTGCTCGAACTTGACAAGCTGCCCGACGCGAATCGTGCCTTGCCAGATCAAGGTACTGCCATCGGGCATCTTGACGCCCGCCTTCCATTCTTGGAAGGTTTTGGTCACGCCCTGGAGCGTGATCGGCTGATCGACCGATTGACCGGTCGGGATCGGCAGTTGCCCCGTTTGTACCTGGGCAATGTGCGGGAATACCGTCCACCAACCAGAATGTTGAATGTCGTTACGATCCCGAAAGGATGAGATGAACAAGCCGACCGTAGGCACCGTCCAGAGGACGCAGATCAGCAGCAGGGTGCCATTGACAAGGAGCGTCGCGCCACGTTTTGTAACTTTCACGATAAATCTCCTTGTTAGAATGTCTCGCGCTGGCTGAATTGGCGCAAGTTGTAAATCATGACAGGGATAACGGCCAGGAACAGGACGATGGCGATCGCGGAGGCAAGTCCCTGGTTGCCCGTCGTGAACATCTCGCGGTAAAAGCGCACCCCGATCACCTCCGTGCCGAACTGCCCGCCCGTCATGACCCAGATGATGTCGAAGATTTTCAGTGTGAAGATCACGGTTGTCGTCGTCACGGTGATCAGCGTGCCCGCGATGTTGGGAATGATCACGCGGAAGAAAATGATGAACTCGTTGGCGCCATCGAGCCGCGCCGCTTCGAGCAGTTCTTCGGAGATACCCTTGATGGCCGCCGACAGCAGCACCATCGCAAAACCCGTTTGCAGCCAGACCATCACGATGATCAGAAACAGGTTGTTCCAGGGCTGCACCAGACGCAGCCAATCCTGCGCTTGACCGCCGCTGCTCGTCACCCCCGCGTTGATCATCCCGATGTTGGGATTGACATCGAACACGAACTTCCAGATCACGCCCGCGCCGACCATCGAGATCGCCATCGGCAGGAAGATCAACGATTTGGCAATACGCTCGAAGCGGCTCCGATCGGCCAGCACCGCAATGATCAAGCCGAGGCCGACAATCAACGATGTTCCGAGGAATAACCACAGCAGGTTGTTGCGCCACGCTTCGACATTGATACGCTTCGTGAACACGTCGAGGAAGTTCTGAAAGCCGACGAACTGTGTGCCGTCACTGTTGAACAGACTGTCAATCAGGGTACGGACAACGGGCGCGGCCAGAAACCAGATCAGCAAAATGAGCGCCGGCCCCACAAAGATGAACGGCTGAATGCGTGTCGTCCATTTTATCGGCAGCGCTTCAACCGTCCAGTTCAGCGTATAGAATAGCGCGCCCACGCCACCCACGCCCCAAATGATCGCCAGCACGGCGATCACGACGTGCGGCAGTGTGCTATCTCTCAAAAAAAGGAAGCCCGCTATCAAACCCACCACCGTCAGAAAGAGCAAAATCAGCGCTGGAAGGAGGCGGCTCAGATCGAGGCCAGCATCCCCGGAGCGCGTGTTGCTGTAAGCAGCCGTTTGTTCCATTTTATAAAGTCCTCAAATCACTCACAAAAACAATAGGGACATCTTATCGGCGGACGCGGCAGGCCACGTCCCTACGCACCTGATTATCTGTAGGGACGACGCCTGCGTCGTCCGCTGGTTTACGAGTTAAAAAAAAGCAGGACTACCCGATCGAATAGTCCTGCCTGTGGGTCTAGTTACCTTAGCGGTGACGCGCACATGGCGCTTCGCACACGCTTACTTGGTCGGCCAACCCGCATCGATTTCCTTGAGCGCGGTATCCAGGTCAACCGTGCCACTGATCCAGTCGGTCATGCCCTTCCAGAACGTACCCGCGCCGACGGCACCGGGCATCTGGTCGGAACCGTCGAAGCGAACCGAAGTGGCACCCGCAACCAAGCCAGCGATCTTGCGCTCGACCGGGCTGCCGTACCACTCCGGCAGGGCATCGTTCTGCGGAGCCAGCGTACCACCGGTCGCCAGCCATGCCTTGAGCGATTCACCGCGTGTGAAGAAGTCCATCACGGCGCGCACTTCGGGACGATCGCTGAACATCGCATAGATGTCGCCCGCGACCAGGAACGGCTTGCCGAACTTGGGATCGATGGGCGGCAGGTAGAAGAAGTCATAGTCAGAACCAGCCACCAACGGCTTGGTCGTCGCCGGGTCGTTGGGGAAGAAGCTGGTGATAAAGTTGGCTTGACGGTGCAAATAGCACTTGGGCGGGTTGTCGAACATGCCCTTCGGCGCATCACCGAAGCTCGTGCCCGCGATCGCCTTACGACCACCATTGACGTACTTGTCGTTTAGCCAAATATCGGCCATCTTGGTCGCGGCGGCCTTGACAACCGGGTCGGCGAACAGCAGGCGCTTGGAGGCATCCACCGGGGTCGCCCAGTTGTCATAGTTCTCAAGCGTGGTCGTGCGCAGCATGATGTCTTCGATCCAGTCGGTGGCCGGCCAACCCGTTGCCGCACCCGACTCGATGCCGATGCACCAGGGCGTCGCACCATCTTTTACGATCTGGTCAGAGAGCTTGATCAGATCATCCCAGGTCTCTGGAACCTTGTAACCAGCGGCATCCCAAGCCTTCTTCGGATACCACACGAGGCTCTTGACGCTATCACGCGCCCACACGCCGCCCATGATCGTCTTGTCTTTGCCGGGGATATTCGCCATATCCAGCCAGCTCTGGAGGTAGTTCTTCTTCATCCAGTCCGGGTTCAGGATACCGTTCAAGTCGATAACCTTACCCTGCTTGGCGAAGTCCTTGAGCAGGCCGGGCTGGGGGAAGTCGATGATGTCTGGCGCAGCGCCACCATTGACGGCGACGCGGATCGAGGCTTCAAATTCCTTGGAGCCAGTATACTTAATGGTGATGCCGGTCCAAGCCTCGAAATCCTTGATCGAGGCGTTGAACTTGGCTTCGTCCGAATCGACGAACGGGCCGCTCATGCTGACGGTTTTGCCCGCCAGATCGCCTTTGCAGGCCGAGTCGAGTTCTTTGCTGGTCATAGTCCAGTGTCCAGCCGGGCAGCCCGCGGGGGCGGCGGCACGGGCGGCATTGGCGACACCAAAGGCAGAAAGGGCTAACAACGCGACGAGCAATGTGTTGAAGAATCTTTTCACGTCAAAACTCCCTCTTAGCAAATACTTGTTATGATCCCGCGTCGGTTCACGCTTAAACGTTAAACCGACTCGACAATTGAAGTATAAATCTATTTTTTGGGCAACGCAACACAATTTATTTCTACAACCGAACTTACGATTTGACCCATCAAATGCCACAGATTGACCTCACCCCCTCAGGCCCCCTCTCCGTGAGGACGGAGAGGGGGAAGCCAGCCCATACTAACTGCGGCTATCACTGCATCATTTCGGTTGTAGAACTATAACTCTTTTCAACCACACACGTTCCTGACGACCGAAAACGGAATTTTCGCCGCGACTACTGTTTGGGCGCGTCTCGCAAGGCCAGATATGCGGGACGGGGCGTCCCTTTGAAATCGAGCAGCGAAAAGCCAGCTTCCTCGCGGCCACCATCCGTCATGCCGAGGATCATCCCAAAGTTGAGATTCCAGAGCATCATTGGGCCTAGAAAGTCCGCATAGGGTGGATGCTGTGCGATGGTGAACGCGCGTATCAAATAATCGGCTTGCTGCGACTGGTTGATCAGCTTGAGCCAGCCAAAGCTCGAATCAGTGGGTGGATTGGCGGGCGATCCATCACTTCGGTGCAAGCCATCGTAGGTCGCCCAACCAAATTCCGTGATCCACAGTTTGGCCGCCGCGTGATTGCTACTTGTCATGATTTGGCGGTAATCATCAAGCGTATTCTTGAAGTAGAAGCCTGGACTCTCGAACCAACCCGTTACGCCCGGCGATTTATTGCAGCAGACGGCATCCGGTGGATTCGCCCAGCCATAAGGATGCGCACCCAGCGCCACATCGCCGCCATAATGTGCGAAGCCAGCACTATATAAGCCTTTGATCCACGTCCGATCGTTCATGCTGGTATCGGTATCGGGCGTCGCCGAGGCGGGTGCGGCGGCGATGATCACGATATGATGCGCCGCGCCCGCCACTTGCGGCGCGACCTGAACCTGCTCCTCGCGGCGAATGGCGGTATAAGCGGCATCGAAGTATTTAAGGTAAGTCGCAGGGTTTAATGCTGAACCCGACCACTCACGGCGCAGATTCGGCTCGTTCCAAACTTCAATGGCATCGATGAATTCCGGCTTGATCTCATGTACCAGATGGGTCAAGAAGCCGCCGAGGTCTGCCGGATTGGTCGGTGGGCCGTCGTCGGTAGCACCCGCCGCGCGTGCCCAACTCGGCGCTTTGGCGACACTGATCAGCGTCTTGAAACCTTGAATATGGGCTTGCTGAATATCAAGGATGATCGTTCGGTCGATGTCGTTGTAGTTGCCACGCGCCGGCTCGACCAGACTCCATTGAATCTGCTCTTTGATCCAGCCCACACCCAACTGTTTGGCCTGATTGAGCGCGTTTTGCCAATCGTTGTTGCTCAGATAGCCCTGAATCTGGATGCCCATCAATTTGCTTTGCAAGACGGGCAGCGGCGTCGGCGAAACGGCGGGGGTCGGGGTGGACGTCACGGTTGGCGCGATCGTTGGCGGGAGCGGCGTGGGCGAAGTGCGTGTGGGCGGCGTATAGCTCGGCCCGACGATCGAGCCGAAAGTCGCGCTCGGAGTCAGGTTCTGCGTGGCTGCGATGGCTGGTGCCTTACTTGGCGTCACGGTGGCGGCGACCTGCGCGATCACCCCATCCGTGGTTGGTGCCAGCGTATCGAGTGGCAGACGTGTCGGGATTAGGGTCGGAAGGCGCGTGGGCAGCACAGTGATCACGGTTGGGGCGACGGCGACGTGGGTGGGCGTCACAATGATGATCAACGGCGCTTGCATCTCACAGCCGACCAGCATCACGACGGCGAACAATCCGATCACGAGAAATGGCATTTTATGCTTCATGTTGGAGATGATAGCATGGCGAAATAGGCACTGCAAAGGCGCTTACCTGACATTTAGGCACGACATGTTAGAGGAATATTCATGGTCGTCTACTCTTGGTAGAGTTTTGACAGCTTAATGCACTTTCTTAGCTTTTTTCAAAACTTCCAATGATTTCATGCTGATATTATGGTATTCTCCCAACAAACGGGATAGAGATAGAATGGACGAACGCAAACCTCACGAGATCATTCAAGAGCTTTATAAAGCGCGCCTTGAATGGCTTGACGAAGCTATTCTGGCGGAACTTGAAGCATTACCTGGATTACCCGATGAGAATGATGGCCCCTGGTTTGGCACCTCTAGCTGTATGTGGCAGCAAGAGCAAACCCAGCAAGACGCCTCATTGTATTTGGCACTCGCTAGGCACGTGGAGAAACGTCGCCTCAAAAGAGGTGTTCGACTTCTTTTAGAACGCGCCT
Organism: Aggregatilineales bacterium; assembly: GCA_038230635.1. Classification (GTDB taxonomy): domain Bacteria; phylum Chloroflexota; class Anaerolineae; order Aggregatilineales; family UBA2796; genus JBBRMW01. Next base: position 18,163 of record JBBRMW010000103.1, read on the forward strand.
CCTACGGCGATTTTGGTGAAATCATGCGCGGAATGCACCATCGTTTTGAAGGTACGTATCGGGGGTATTATTCCGAATTAGCCGATCTTTGCCTGGAACTTGCTCAATCTACCAGATTGGGGACAAAGTTGTGGGCGCTCGATCAACTTGCTCGAAAGTGTGATCGTCGAGCTATCCCGGAGCTATTCAAGGCGCTCTATCAACCTACAAGGGCCTTATGCTAGATGGGAAACGCCAGAGCTTTGATTTGGAGGGGATCGGGACTGCCGAG
>JBBRMW010000104.1:0-18329 GCA_038230635.1 Aggregatilineales bacterium
CACAAGATTAAGTCGGGCTACACGCTCAAATATATGTACACCAAGGCGCTGTGTGGCACCCGTGTCGAGCTACGAGTCGCCCTTCAGTCGCTGGATCTCACCGGCAAAATCATGAGCGCCTACGTTGAGCGCGTCAATCTCACGCTGCGCGAACACATCGCCCCGCTCTCGCACCGCACTTGGTCGCTGGCTTAAGATGAGCACCGTCTGTAGATGCACATCGAATGGGGGCGTGCTTATTACCACTTCTGTCGCTATCATGAAGCCCTTCGCGTGCCAACGACCCGGCCACGGCGGTATCGATCTCGAATGCCCGCGATGGCGGCCGGTCTCGCCCGACGACGTTGGCGTGTCAGCGATTTGTTGCTGATGCCGTTGCCGCCTGCCTGATAGCGAAAAACAGGCGCGATACGCCTGGCAAAAACACTGCCACACGCCTCATCAGGCGAACTTTGAGGTCAACCATGTCATTCGGGAGGGCAGTTTGGATTATCTCCCGTGTGCGCGAGCCAAACCTGGGATAGCCGACGTGAGTGACTGGTTATACGCATCGAGCGCTAACGCCACTTGGCTGTGCAAGTCGCCGCGTGCCGTATCCCCCAAACCATAAGCACCCAGGGCAACCAATGTATGGCAATGTAGGGCATTCTGGCGGCTCAAATCTGCCTCAAAAACCGCAAAATCAGGCAGCGAAACGGCAAAGTAATCCGGCTGCGTGGTGTCGCTGAGGTGCGTCTGCCCGTAGTCGATCATGCGTTCGAAGATCATGTTAGCGTGTTCGGTTTGACCAAGCGCTTGGTAGGCGCATCCCTGGTAAAAGATCAATTCAGGTGACTGGTCATTGTAATAACGCGGCGATGCGAAATCGAGTTGTCCTTCCGCAGCGTGTGCAAAATATTGTTCAGTTTTTGGAAGCTGATCGAGCGCACGGTAGGCGCATCCGAGGTAATAATCGATTTGGTTTTCATGCGCGCCTGCGAGTTTGCCTTCACCCAAGTTCGGCGGGTAGACGCGCGCCCGTTCGAGGAGGGTTACAGCACGCGCGTGGTGTCCATTATCAAGCGCATGTTTCGCCAATTCAACCAAGCTAAAAACATATTGCGCCGCCACTTTGCCTTCGCCGCCTTCCCAGGGGTGAAAGTTGCGCGTCAGTAAAATCGCTAAAGCCTCATCGTGCAGACCGACCAAGTTGAGCAAGGTAATTCGTTCGAGCGTTAGATCATCGCGCTGATCGACCAACCTGCGGTTCTGCTCCAACCGCGCCAGGCGGTCGGCGGGCGGTTCATTCTGCATTTTATAAAGCTGATCCAGCTCGAAAAAAAGACGTGCATCGTTTGGATTGAGGGCAAACGCGCGTTCATAGGCGGCCTGCGCGGGGGGCGCATCGTGCCGCTTATTTATGTATGCCAATCCCAGGTTACGATGCACGATCGGGAAAGTGTCGTCCAGCTCTCGACTGCGTTCCCAACACGCAATCGCATCCTCATACTGGCGATGAGCGTACCAGAAATTGCCCAAATAATAAGGTGCGCGCGGATCGGTCGGATTGCGCTGCATCGCAAACTGCAATACTGGCACACACTCGATCTGATGGGGAAAACAGTAGTCGGGCGATAGCCTGCGTGCCTGCTCAAACACTGAATCCGCAACTTTCATTTCGCCACTTTGAATCAAGCACCAACCGCGCAAGTAAACCAGCAGCGGATCAGGCTGCTCAGGTCTATTCAAGAGCGCCGCCGCCTCCGAGAACAGGCCGAGATGCGCGTAATCAAGCGCGGTTTCGATGCTCATATTCGAGGCACCGCGTGGATTGATGTTTAGTGCATCCTGATAGCCCGGCTTACCATCCAGTACTGAGGCTTCATAAAGCGCACCCATATTGAAGCGATCGATCGCTAAGCTATCCATAATTTCGCTGCGTGCGTCTTGCTCACGCCCTAGCCGTCGCAAGATGACAATCCGGGCATGGTGAGCACGGTGATGGCGTGTATTGCGTGTCAAAGCAAGATCGATGTGCTTCAACGCGCGCTCGAAATCCCCCTTGCGATAATCAAGACAAGCCAACTCGAAATATGCGCTGTCTTGCCAAACCGCGTTCCAGGCAGCTTTGTAGAAGGCGTCGTAGGCCTCCGCAAAACGCCCTTGCATGACCAGACTCAAACCCAAGTTATAATAGGGTTCGCCGTCGTAGGGATTCGGATTGCGGCGCGTTTGGCTCTCAATGGCGCGCCGAAAGCACGGTTCAGCCTGAACGAACTGACCGCGCCGAAACAACAGCAACCCCAGCGCGTTGTTGCACCGACTATCCAATGGATCGCGGCGCAGTGCCTCCAAATAATACGGCTCTGGCGCAAAGGTAGCATGACGGTATTGTTCCAGGTGCAGCCCGTGCAGGTACAACGCCTCGTTCGTGTCGAGCGCGGCGGGTGGTGGTGCGGCACGGGCGGGTTCCGGGATGGGCTGATGCGTTTCGGCCAGCGGCGTAAAAGCGATCAGTTCGCGCGCCCCGTCGAGTACCCGGAGTGTGACCTGCGTCGGCGTGATCCCCGGCGCAAGCGGCACACTCTCGGAAAACGTCATCATTGGATCGAGCGAAAGTTCGCGCGCAAACACGATTTGCCCTGCCAGCAAAAGCTGCACCGTGACCCGCCGTGCTTGCGTAAGGTACACGCCAATCTGGGCGGTGTCAGCCACCACTTCGAGGTTGATCACGGCGTCTTTATTGGCGTTTTTGGCTGCGCCGATCGCTTTGTAGGGCATGAAAATCTGCGTGAAGCGTTTTTCTTCGCCCGGCTGCAACCACGAAAAATCTGGTTGGTTGTCCGTAAACGCGCCGCACATCAGCTCAATATACGGCCCATCTACGTCCGTCAATTGGCGATCCCAGGCGCGGCCAAAATCGCCGTTGCCCCATGTCCACTGCTTTTTGCCCGGCACTACATGATGATCGGCAACATGCATCATGCCTGCCTGTTTACCGTGATCATAGCAGCCCAAAAAATCAAAATCGGAGTGGTAAGCCATATATGACGTCGGCACATGGATATTTTTGTAGCGCGAAATATCTGTGCCCGGCGCATAATCGTGTTTGTAATACACGCCGCGCGCGATCGGGAAGGCTGACACGTCACGTTTGCCGTGATCCATCACCGCGTGAACGTCGGGCGGGAACACCGATTGATAGTCGTCGTTGACATGCACCGCCGGGTTCGCCCACCACAGAAACGTTTGCGGCACGGAAGTTCGATTGTAAAGCTGTACCGCGATCTCCAAATAGGCGCGATCCGGGTGCAGCGTGAACCCTGCCATACCTTTTGTGCGAAACATACGCTCGATCTCGCTGAACCAGACGGTCTGGCTGCCGTCGGCGTTCGCCTCGATTTGATAATCGACCGGCTCAAATGTGCTCGGGCGGTGGTGCTGAGGCCAGTTGAACTCGATGCCACCCGATAGCCACGGCCCCGTCAAGCCAACCAACGCAGGCTTGATCACCTGATTATAGTAGACAAAGTGATAGCCATTAGTCTTATCGAGCGCCATTTGCACGCGCCCGCCAAGCTCCGGCAGCAGCATGATCCGCAGATAGCGATTTTCCAGATAGATAGCCGTGTATGTCATATCCACTTTTTCATCGAAAACGCGCTCGATAATCGGGTGTGGGTAGACGACTCCGCTGCTGCCCTGATATACGCGCTTTTCTAGGAACATCGGATTCTTTTCCGGGGCGCCGACCGGATACGTCGGGATCGTGACCGATTCGACCCGTACCGTAACCCGATCCGTTGACTGCTCAGTCATAAAACACCTCTACTTTGCAGAATACTGTAGTGGCAACTGACCGTGCTGAACCATAGCGAAAACGATGATATAATGGACAATATTATTTTTAGGGTCGTCAGTTTTGAGGCCGTGCCATGCCAATACTTAGACGCCGTGATGGATTTACCGGGCAACGCCAATTCGTGATCCCGGCTGCCATCTTGGAAAAGCTGACTTTGCAACCGATTTTGCATCCACTGCTTACCACCGACATCGGCTGGTATCCCGACGCGCGTTATCATTACCGCGAGCGCGAACAAGGTGCCGACGCCCATATCCTAATTTTGTGCGTGAAGGGCGCGGGCTGGTATGAAATCGGCGGCCAGCGACGGCCACTACGTGCCTCGGAGGCACTGCTCATCCCGCGCGGCGTCCCCCATATCTATGGGGCCGACGTGTCCGATCCCTGGTCGATCCACTGGGTGCATTTCAAAGGGACGCAGGGCGATTATTTTGCCTATCAACTGGCCGACAACGAATATACGCTCACGGTCGATCCGCCTACCATGACGGCGCTGGAACATCACTTCGAGGAATGCTACGATTCGTTCATGGGCGGATTCGTCCAACACCGCCTGATCTATTGTGCGCAGATTTTGCATCATCTGCTCGGCGGCTTATTTTTCAATAATGGCGCGTTTTCGCCGATGCTGCACACCAGTCGCTTTCGCAATCTGGAGTCAACCTTCACATTTTTGCAGCAAAATATTGCCCAGTTGTTGACGCTCAGCGATATGGCCGAACACGCGGGCTTGTCCAATTCGCATTTTTCGCACCTGTTCAAGCAGCAAACCGGCTATTCGCCCGTCGATTATTTTATCCATCTCAAAATGCAGTGGGCGTGCAGCCTGCTCTCGCTGACCCCTAAAACGATCGTAGTGATCGCGTGCGAGATTGGCTACGACGATCCGTATTATTTTTCGCGGCTGTTCAAACAAGTGATCGGCGTTTCGCCGCGTACCTATCGAGAAAAGTTGGACTGAAAATTAGCAGTGGCCGTTAAGCGGCAGTCAGGCCAAGCCTGATCACAACATAATCCATCCAATCATTACTTTTTCCATTGTGAGGCTTGACGCTTGTGTTTATCTTTGAATTATGGTGATTGGCAAAAGTCGTGACGGATTGAGCCACACCGCGTCACGTGGTTCGCAAAGTTAATGATATGTTAGATGAGGTGACCGATCATGAAAACTATTTCACGCCGCCGTTTTCTACAGATGTCTGCTGCCGCCGGACTGGGTGCCGGATTTGCAGCACAATTCGCCCAACTGCCGATGGGTGCGATTGGCTCCGCGCGAGCCGATACCACGCTCAACTTGTGGCACGGCTGGACCGGCGCAGACAATACCGATGCGCTCAATCAGGTGCTCGACAAGTTCGACAAAGAAAATAAAGACGGCCTAACTATTGCGCCAACCGCGTTGGACTGGGATGCGTTGTTCAGCAAGTGGGTCGTCTCTGCCGCGGCGGGTGGTGCCCCGGACATCGTTCTATATCACGCCTCGGAAGTGCCGGAGTTCGTCGAGCGCGGCTTGACCATACCGATCGACGATTTGGTTTCAAAGGTAGGCATCGATCTCAAGGGCGTGCCCGAAAATGCCATCAAAGGCACCCAATATAAAGGCCAGACCTACGCAGTGCCGGGCGACCTGCACCCGATGGCGATGTACTACAACGTCGATATGGTGCAAGCCGCCGGACTCGATCCCGCCAAGCCGCCCACCACCCAGGACGAGTTCCTGAATTGGGCGCAAAAGCTGACGCTGAAAGATTCGAGTGGCAACGTCACCCAATTCGGCGTCGATATCCCAGCGACGGGCGCGATCCCCCGTTGGATGTGGTTCAGTTTACTATACCAGTTCGGCGGGACATTCCTCGACAGCACGGGCAAAACCGCCGTCAACAGCGCCGAATCACAGCAAGCACTTCAATTCCTGGTCGATCTGGTCTACAAGTACAAAGTTGCCAGCCAGGGCGGTGGCAACCTGACCGGTAACGATGCGTTTGCAGCCAAACAAGCGGCGATCCGCTTCATCGGGCCGTGGGAAGTCAACCTGCGCATGTCCAGCAAGATGAACTTCAAAACGGCGCAGTGGCCGGTCATCGGTAAAAAGGCGGCGACGTGGGCCAATGCACATGTGCTGTCCGTGCCTAAGCAGACCGATACCAGCAAGTACGAATCCGATGTGAAGTTCATGAAGTGGTTCTTCGACAACTATGCGTTGCCCGCCAAAACGGTCGGGATCATCCCGGTCTCGCCCGCGGCGCTCGTCAGCAAGGACTTCACCGACGACCCGCGTTATGCCTACTATAAGCCGTTCATCGACATACTGCCGACGGCGGTGCTTGAACCCGCTGTGCCGCAGTACAGCGCCATCTTCTCGTTCTCGAAGCCGACTCCGCTTTCGACCAACCTGGAAGCCGCGCTTGCCAACGCCAAATCGGTCAAACAGGCGCTCGATGACATGAAGGCCGGGATCGACGACGAATTGAGCAAGCCGATCAGCTCATAAGTATCGTCGTAAGGAGCGCTCACTGAGCGCAGCCCGGTAGTCGATTGCCGGGCTACTCATCGCTGGCGAAGCACGACGCCTATTGATCCAATTGAGATCGGCTGCAATTTATGGTTTTTGAGGAATCATGACAACCGCTTTTAGCGAACCGGCCCTTTCGCGGCGCGCCACTACCCCCCGCTTCGACTTCACAAGTCAGCGCCGACTTAGTCCTTACTTGTTCCTAGCGCCCTACCTACTCTTGTTCGGCGTGTTTCTGATGATCCCAGCGGTAATTGGTGTATTTGCCAGCTTCACGGACTGGAGCATCAGCGGCACCCCGCACTTTATCGGGTTGAGTAATTATCAGACGATTCTAAACGATCCACTCTTTCGACAATCGCTCGGCAACACACTCTATTTTGTCGCCATCACCGCCGTGCCGTTGATCATGGTCGGGCTGCTGCTGGCGCTGCTGGTCAACCAAAATTTGCGCGGACGCAACCTGATTCGCACGCTGATCTTTTTGCCGTATGTGGTGAGCATTTCGGTGGTGGGCATCATCTGGGTATGGATTTTAGACCGTACCTTCGGACTGCTCAATTTTTACCTGAGTCCGCTTGGCATTCGCCCCGCCATCGGCTGGCTGACCGATGTCAATGCCGCCATGCCGGCGCTGGCTGTCACGACCGTCTGGTGGACAGTGAACGCCAACATGATCATTTACCTGGCCGGGCTGCAAGATATTCCCGAAGAGTTGTATGAGGCCGCACGCATTGATGGCGCAAACCGCTGGCAGGTGTTCCGCTTTATCACGATCCCGATGCTCTTGCCTGTCAACGCCTTTGTGATTCCAACAACGGTTATTGCCTGTTGGCGCGTGTTCGGGCAAGCGTTTGTGATGACCAAAGGCGGCCCGCAAGGCCGTACATTCGTCATCGCGCAATATATTTACCAGACCGCCTTTCAGAATTTTCGCATGGGACAGGCGGCGGCGGCGGCGGTGATCCTGCTGTTATTGACCTTGCTGTTTACGGTTGTTCAGCTTCGTGCGATGAAGGTGCTCTGATGGCTGCTCGCTTTGCAACGCGCGCCCGTCAACCCGCGCTGCCGCCGCTGCTAACTTCGATCCTCGTCAGCCGCGCCTTCTTGTATGGCATGATGTTCACGGTCGGGATTATCTGGGGCGCGCCGCTATTGTGGATGGTGATTACCTCACTCAAGCCGCCCGAAGAAATATTCGCCTATCCGGTCAACTGGCTGCCGCACGCGCCTACCCTGAGCTATTACGTGGGCGTATTTCAGCGTTTCCCTATGCTGCTCTGGTTTCGCAACAGTATGATCGTGGCGACGATTACAACCTCGTTGACACTGGTGGTCGATACACTGGCCGCCTATCCGCTGGCACGGCTGCAATTTCGCGGTCGGCGGGTGATCTTGCTGGTCATCCTCTCGACCTTTTTGCTGCCACGCGAGATTTTGTTGGTGCCTTTGTTTCTTGGCCTGAGTCGGCTGGGCATCTCCGACAGCTATTTCAGCTTGTCCGTGCCAGCGGCGGCCAATGCGTTTGGTGTATTTTTGCTGACGCAGTTTTTCGGCACGCTGCCCGCCGAACTGGAGGATGCGGCGACCATCGACGGCTGCACGCGGCTCGGCTTCTTATGGCGTATCGTGGTGCCGTTGTCGCGTCCGGCGTTGGCCTCGGTGGCGATCTTTACGTTCGTGGGCAGTTGGAACGAATTTTTCTGGCCGTTGATCGTGACCAACACCGATAAAACGCGCACCGTGCCCGTTGGCCTGTCGGCACTGGTCGCCAGCGCCGGGATGTCTACCAGCTTCGGAATCACGATGGCCGCAGCGGGGGTGGCGACGCTGCCCGCCGTCATTTTCTTCTTGATTTTGCAGCGCTATTTCGTCCGAGGCATCGCCACGACCGGACTTAAATGAGGAGCCTACTGTGAGCCTTCACGACCAGATTGCTGGGATTCGCGGCGCGAACTATGTGCCCTCGAATGCGGTCAACGATACGCAGTTTTGGGAAGAATTCGACTTGGAGACCATCGATCGAGAATTTGGTTATGCGGAACGGCTGGGTTTGAACAGCGTCCGCGTATTCCTCCAATATCTCGTCTATGAACATGATCCCACCGGATTGATCGCGCGTTTCGATGCGTTTCTGGCCTGCGCTCAGCGGCATGGCCTGAGTGTGATGCCCGTGTTGTTCGATGATTGTTTCCGCCCGGAGCCGTCGCTGGGGCCGCAAGCGACGCCCATGCCCAACGAACACAACGGCCTATGGCAAAGCTCACCGGGTCGCTCACGCATGACAACCGCTTATCGTCCGCAGTTACAACGTTATTGCGATGATTTGATTGGTAAATTCAAGCATGATACGCGGATCATCGCCTGGGATTTGTACAACGAGGCGCAAGTACGTGTGTACAGCGTGGCCTTAGTGCGCGATGTGTTCGCCTGGGCGCGCGCGATCAGCCCCGATCAGCCGCTCACGTCGTGCTATTATGGGGCGCTGCTGTCGGATGTCACTAATATACATCCCTATTTCAGCCCGAGCCGCGAACCCGACGAAGCGCAGCGAATCATCGAAGGTGCGCAGTCGTTCGGTAAACCGATCGCCGCCACCGAAATTCTCGGACGCCCCAATCATGGCGAACTGGCCGAAATGCTGCCGCTGCTCCATCAAAACCAGATCGGCTGGTATTTCTGGGAGCTAATGATCGGCGTCAATCAGACCCGTTACCAGTGGTCGCACGCCCCGCACGCGACCGACGAGATCGTATTTCAGGGGGTGCTCTACCCGGACGGCACGCCTTATCGTCAGGATGAAGTCGATCTGCTGCTATCGTATGCCGAGCAGCCCGCGTGATAGGCACGCTCACGCTTGAACCGATCGCGTTTCACGGCTGGTCGGCATGGCGACTCGCCAATGATCTGATCAGCGTGGTGGCCGTACCGGAACTGGGCGGTCGGGTTTTGTCGATCAAATTGGCCGATCATGAGTTTTTATTCATGAACGCGGGACTGGCGGGCAAACGCTTCACGCCAAAAGAACACGCAGGCGACGGCTCGCTGCTCAGTTGGAAAAACTATGGCGGCGAAAAAACGTGGCCTGCACCGCAAGGGTGGGATGGGCCTGACCAGTGGCCGGGGCCGCCCGACCCGATCCTCGATGCGGGCATTTACAGCGCTGAATCCACCCGATCGAGCAGCATAGGGACGGTTAGTCTGAGCATGATCAGCCCACCTGATCCACGATCAGGCTTGCGAATCACCCGGCGTCTGACGCTCGCCGCGAACAGCCCTCGTGCTCAGCTTGATCTCAGCTTTGAGAACATCTCGGATCACCCGATACGCTGGTCAATTTGGGATGTTATGCAGTTGAACTGTGCGCGACCCGATGGCGGCATGAACGATCAAATGTGGGTGTATGTGCCGTCAGATACCGATCCGCCCTACGCGATTTTATACGGCGACGCCAACCCGCAGTGGCAGCCGGCGATCGAGCCGGGCGTGCTCGGCATTCACTATCGGGGGCACGTAGGCAAAATCGGGATAGCGAGTCGCGGCGGCTGGCTGGCAGTGGTGGATCAGGCGGCGCAGCGGGCATTGGCAGTGCGTTTCGCCTACGAACCCGGCGCGGATTATCCAGACGGCGGTGCATCCGTCGAATGCTGGACGGAATCACCGGGAGCGCCCTCACCAGTACCAATTCAGTCGCCGGGCTATTTGTTGGAAGCCGAAGTGCTCGGCCCCTTGCGCACCTTACAGCCCGGTGAACGCTCACATCTAGCGCTCGAATGGTGGTTAGCACAGGGCAGCGGGCACGTATCTCAGGTGTCGGAAGGGGGTTTTGAATTCATACCATTCAATGACAGGACACCTTGAAAATGACGCCGCCGAATACCGCCGCCGAGACGTTGCTCAACGTGGGTATCGTCGCCATCTTGCGCGGCAATTACGCGGGACGTTGGCTCGAATACGCGGACGCGCTGACACGCGGCGGCATCTGTGCGCTGGAGATCACGCTGAATTCGCCTGACGCCCTGAACGGAATCGCACAACTCCGCGCGCGTGCGACGACCAATCTGCTCATTGGCGCGGGCACGGTGCTCAGCGTCGAAGCAGTACATGCCGCCATTCAAGCCGGCGCCCAGTTCATCGTCACGCCAGATACCGACGAAAACGTGATCGCCGCCTGTGCGGCGCACAACGTGCCGATCATCCCCGGCGCGTACACAGCAACCGAAATCAAGCGTGCGTTCAATGCCGGAGCGATCGCGGTCAAACTATTTCCAGCAGAAAATCCATCTTATTTGAAAGCGATCCGCGCCCCGCTCAATTACATCCCGCTGATGGCAACGGGCGGCGTCACCCTTGACAACGCGGCGGCGTTTATGGACGCGGGCGCAGCCCTGCTCGGCGTGGGCAGCGCGCTCACCGCCGATACGCTTTCGCCGCAAGCAGTGCAGGATCGCGCTGCGCAGTTCATGAAGCGCGTCATCGCACACCGAGGCGGCGTATGATCGAGGGCGAGTCGCCGACATTGGATTTGCTCACCATCGGCGAAACGATGCTGCGGCTATCAGTGCCACCGGGGGCATTGCTGGCGGATCAGCCTGCCTTCGAGGTACATGTGGCAGGCGCGGAAAGCAACGTCGCGGTGGCCGTCGCCCAGATGGGACATCGCGCCGCGTGGTGGTCGCGCCTGACGGATAACGTGCTGGGGCAGCGCATCGCGCACACCATTGCCAGCTATGGCGTGGATTGTGCGGGCATCATCTGGACGCCCGACGATCGGGTAGGCACATATTATCTGCAAACGGGCGTGCAGCCGCGTCCCACCCGCGTCATCTACGATCGCGCGCATAGTGCCGCCAGCCGCATGACCGCCGACACGTTCGACCTGAGCGCGATCCGACAAGTGCGGCGCGTCCATCTGACCGGGATCACGGCGGCGCTCTCGGACGGCTGCTACGCGCTGGTCGAGCGCGTGATTGCGTACTGCCGGGAAGCCTCGATCCCGGTCGTGTTCGATGTCAATTATCGCGCGCTGTTGTGGACGCCGGAAGCCTGCCGCGCCCGCCTGATGCCGCTGCTCAGCCACGTCGAGACGTTGATCGTGGGTCAGCAGGACGCCGCCCTCGTGTTTGGGTTGGGAGGCACACCGGAACAGATGATTCGCGCGCTGCATGGTCTGTTTCCAGTCAAGCATGTGGTGCTCACGCTTGGCGAAGACGGTGCGCTTGGCTTTGCGGATGGCACGCTGCATTCAGTCAGCGCGTATCCCTCAGCGGTGATTGATCGAATCGGCGCAGGCGATGCGTTCGCGGCGGGCGTGATCTGCGGGCTGCTGGAAGACGATTTTGCGCTGGGTTTACGTTATGGCGCGGCGCTCAGCGCGCTGCAAATCGGCTTGACAGGCGACTTGTTCCGGTTGTCACGCGCCGATGTGCTGCACCTGCTGAATTCGGGAGCGTCACGGCGCGCGATCCGCTAACCGTTCACCATTCCGCGACGCTGCCATCCGGGTTGCGCCAAGTCGGGTTGTGCCAGTCGTGTCCAGTCTGTGCCGCCTTTCGCACCGCCGCCTCGTTGATCTCGATGCCCAACCCCGGCGCGCGGGAAAACGTCACGTAGCCAGCCTCGTAGCGAAACACTTGCGGATCGACCAAGTAATCGAGCAGATCGTTGCCCTGATTGTAGTGAATGCCCAGGCTCTGCTCTTGAATGAAGGCGTTGTGGGTGACCGCATCGAGCTGCAAGCAAGTTGCCAGCGCGATTGGGCCTAACGGACAATGCAGCGCCACAGCCACATCGTAGGCTTCGGCCATCGTGGCAATTTTGCGGGTTTCGGTGATGCCGCCCGCGTGAGACGGATCGGGCTGGATGATGTCCACGTAACCATCGTGCAGCAGGTGTTTGTACTCCCAGCGGCTGTACATCCGCTCGCCCGTCGCAATGGGTGTTGCGGTATGCGCTGCAATCTCCCGGAGTGCCTCGTTATTTTCGGGCAATACGGGTTCTTCGATAAACAGCAAGTGATACGGATCGAGTTCGTGTGCCAACACCTTTGCCATGCTTTTATGCACCCGTCCGTGAAAATCGACCGCAATACCAAACGCTGATCCGACGGCCTCACGAACCGCCGCCACGCGGGTCAGCACTTGCTCGACACTGGCGAACGACTCGATGTAGCGCATCTCTTCGGTGGCGTTCATCTTGACCGCTGTGAATCCAGCCTGCCGTCGCTCCAGCGCCGACTGCGCCACGTCGGCCGGACGATCGCCGCCGACCCACGAGTACACCTGAATTTTGTCGCGCACGGCCCCGCCCAGCAATTCGTACACAGGCACGCCGTGCCGCTTTCCTTTGATGTCCCATAGCGCCTGATCAATGCCAGCCATCGCGCTGAGCATAACTGCCCCGCCCCGGTAGAATCGCGCCCGGTACAGGGTTTGCCAGATGTCCTCAATCTGGCCGGGATCGCGCCCGATCAAATAACTCTCCATCTCACGCACCGCACCAAGAACGGTTTGCGCGTGCCCCTCGACGATCGGTTCGCCCCATCCCGTGATGCCTTCGTCAGTCGATACCTTGACGAATGACCAGCGCGGCGGCACGAGGAATACCTCGATTTCAGTGATACGCATGATTGAGGTTGATCTCACTTTTTCTAGACAATTTGGATCAATGGGCCGCGAGGGCGCTGATTTGTGCAGCATCGAGTGCCGTATCATAAAGCGTGACCTCATCGAGGCGGTTCTGTCGCAAAAAGGCGATCGGTTTGAACAAGTGTCGGGATGAGTTGTGAAATTGGAAAAGTTAGGCGGCGATCCCAAATAGACGATTGATCAATTCGACTTGGGCGAGAATATCGCCCTTGCTTACTCCTTTCACCTGCCCTTTTTGAGTCATGTTCATCGTCTCGTAGCCGGCCAGTGTGCGTCGCGTCGTGTCGAAAGAAAAACCAAGCCGGGGCTGGTGCGGCGTTTGATAAAGCGGTGGTCTTGCTCAATCAGATTGTTCAGGTATCTAACCTGCCGCAGCGCGCACGCGGGCGGCAACGGGTCGCGTGCTTTCAAGGTGTCCACCGCCCTCGGGTAAGCGGCATTGTTATCGACGTTGATCATGCGCGGCGTGACGGTGTGCAAGGCACCGAGCGCTTTCTCAAAGAAGGCTTGCGCGGCCACTGCGTCCCGTTTGGCGCTGAAGAAAAACTCGATGGTCTGCCCATCGCTATCCACCGCCCGATACTGATACAGACGGTCGCCTTTGACCTTAATATACGTCTCATCCACTTTCCACGAGTCGTTGGTTGGCTTTAGCAACGGCTTGACACGCTTTTCCAGTTCCGGCGCATAAGCAAGCACCCATCGCGCGATCGTACTGTGATCCACCTTCAGCCCGCGTTCCGCCATCATTTCTTCCAGATCCCGATAGCTCAAGCTGTAGCGTAAATACCAGCGGGTACACAATACAATGATTTCACCCTGGAAATGTCGCCATTTGAAGAGGGTCGGCGGCTGAATTGGCATATTCGTCCTGGCTGTTTTTGCGTCTTGCGGCTGACTCTATCCAACCGTTCCATTTTTTGCGACAGAGCCTTCGAGAGAGCATTTTGAATTATCCCCCATATCTGCGAGCCAAACCCGAAGCGGGCCTGTGTTCTTAAACACGGTGTCAATTGGTTTAAGTAACGGGGCTGTCGTGAACCCGGGTCACAGATCAGGTTGAATCGTGTTTTTAGGGAGCATGTATTCGTATGCCTTGTTGCCTGCGTTTGAAACTACTGCTATCCTGTACAGACCAACAATCAGCGTTTGGGAGGTCGAAATGGATGCAGTAAGTCAGAAACAAAAATTTGATGTCGCTGCCATTATGGGTGGGCTGTATGGGGATGGCATTATTGGTCTTAAGTCCGCGTTCAGCCGTAAATGGACAGAACAATTATGCGAAGATATGGAGTTGGCTTTCCAGGATGCGCTGAAACGTCCTGATGGCACAGTGGGTCGTGGACCAAAGCGTTATTATGTGGAAAATCACCCTGAAGATATTCGGGGTTTTGTTGAGCTTGTGACCCATCCCTGGGTAGTTGCCGTTTGTGAAGCAGTACTCGGTACGGATTACAGAATCGTTGAAATTGGATTTGATGTTCCCCTTGCTGGCTCAGAAATGCAGCCCTGGCACCGCGATTTTCCCTCTCCCCAAGCAACATTAAAGGGACGTCGCCTTAATTCACTGGCCTTCAACATCACCGGAGTTGATGTCACAGAAAACATGGGTCCATTCGAAATTGCGCCCGGCACCCAGTGGGATGCGCCCGACGGGTTTGAGCATGAGATGTTCCCGCCCAAATTACTGTATCCGCGTTATGAGGAACATGCGCAGCAAAAAATGCCAAAGATGGGTGACATTTCGGTGCGATCTGCCCTGACCATTCACCGGGGTACGCCTAACCGCTCCAATAAATCCAGGCCAGTGCTCGTGCTTGGCGTCGATGCAACTGATGCACGGAATTCCGAGCGTCACGATTTGCAGTTTACCAGGCAGTTTTATGCGACGTTAAGCGACGATCTCAAACGGCATTTTCCGACCTGCCGCGTGCTCAATAAGCTGGAACCCATCGTACAGGCCCATAGTATCGAAGGGTTAATGATGGGCGAGGCGTAATTAGAAACAGCAAAGACTCCTGCGATTTCGTCGTCTTATTCTGACAGGTACTGCCCGACGGATCCATTTAATTGCATTGCCACCGAACCTGCTCAGAATGTGGGTAAAAAACGCTGAATCAGATGCATAGCATCGCCTGTAGGGTCGAAAAACGGCACTTCCTGAATGGATGTCTTAAGCACGGCAGGGCTTGCTGCCGAGCACAAAGATCTGAAAATTGCGCTGTTGCGTCAGCAATTGCCTGTGCCGGAACGGCGCGTTCAGGCGCAAATCCGCTACACGCGACCTGAGAAAGTGATGTTGGTGGTGCCTGTCCCCGCTCATTTACGAACATCACAAAAGAACTGCTGTTCAGCCGATCTGTACACAATGGAACTTGATGTCCAGCTTAGGCGGTTTGCATCACGCCTATCCTTGGCAGGCCGCGTGACCGATCACTGACCGACGTCCCAATCGGCCAGCACACCATTATCCTTGCCGACGAGCAATTGTGGTTATAATATGATGTCGGGCGCGTGTGCAACAACTCACCACATGACCACTTGCGGATCAATGATTAGAAAGGAAGTTGGAAATGGGCCTTGCAAGTATGATCGGGCTATCGCTGATCGCCGATTACACCACCATGCGCAATCTTATTGTGGATGTCTCTTCTGCCAACGGTCAGGCTGCTCTTGACGTTCAGGGAGAAATCATGGCGAGTGCCCTGGTGTTCAAGTCGATGTCGGTTCACTCCGAATCTGGCAATCTCTACCTCACGATTCGCGTTTGTTTGCCAGTGTGGAACCGCGCTGGGAACGGCATTTTCCATGTTACCCAACCCATACACCTGCCTCCCGGTACGTATAATGTGCAATATGTAAACAGAGATCAAAAGAAAACATTTATCAAAAAAATCCAGTTGTAGGATCAAACTGCTTGCACCCTGTTTTTTGGCCGTTAGCGGGTTAACTAGAAACGCGCCCCTGCAAAAATGGCGGCTCTGATCGGCGTGACGCTTCGCGGGCTTCCATTCAAAGCCCGCGAATGAACCGATTCCGCAGCGGCTGTCATTGCCCTCGGTGTACGGCAGACAAATTCAGTTGTTCAAAATTTGCTCGCCCCGTTTGGCGCTTTCAAGGAAGAGGGGCTTTTCTTCTCAACTTTCGATCTACTGAAATTACCCCAATCCTTCCGTGGGGGACAGGAGGCCATGATGAACGATATTGCCACTTGGCAGCAAATGAATAACGATTATCTCTCGACCTTGCTCGCATGGATCGAGTCGCAGCTTTGGCTGGCACAGGCGCGGCAAACACAAGATGCTTCTGCAATAAACGGTGCGAATGAAACACTGATGCATATAAGTGCCCGGATCACCCCCTTTGAACAGTTGACACCGCCGCCCGCGTTGATCAGCTTGAGCCGCATATTGGGCCTTAATCGTTTTGAATATGAGGTGTTGAGTCTTTGTGTCGCCAGCGAATTGGCTGGACGGTTTGGCGATCTGTTTGCGCAGCTTCACGGCACCCCATCAATGCCATTTCCATCCGTCGGTCTGGCCATAACGTTATTCGAGACAGGCGCATGGGATGTTTTTTCGCCCACGCGCCCGTTATTGGAATGGTCCCTGGTCGAGATGAGTCTGCTGCCGCTGATGACATTAACGGCCAGTCGGCTGCGCATCGCGCCTCGAATTCTTCATTATGTCAAGGGGTTAACTTATCTGGATGAGCATCTGGCACCCCTTTTTATTCCGTTCGAGATTACCACCGAGAAATTCGCACTCTCCGCCTCACAACTTGCATTGGTCGAGGCAGTTGTTGAATATGTTGATGTCACGACAGAGACGCATCCGTTTGCGGTCATTCACCTGATCGGCAGCAACGAACTGAGTAAGCAATCGATCGCACTTGCAGCGTGTTCCCAACTCGGCCTGAAAATATTTCGGCTTCCTTTTCAATTGATTCCTGATCAAGTGGCCGAGGTTGATTTCTTGGTGCGTCTTTGGCAGCGCGAAAGTGTTCTCTTACCCATCGCCGTTTACATCGATCTGCAAGGTATCGATTTAGCCGCTTCGGGTAGTGATCGATTAGTGATTTTGAACAAGTTCCTGTTATCACGCTTTGGGACACTCTTCGTCAGTGGAGACAGCCCTAATTCTCTGGTCAAACCCACGCATTTTGTCGCAGAAGTCAATAAACCGACCCCCACAGAGCAGCGCATTTTCTGGGAAACACTGCTTCACAGCCAGGGCGAAGATATTGTGCGGTTAGTGAGCCAGTTTAATTTGGAAATGCCCACGATTTTGCAGGTAGTCAACACCCACCGCGCCAAACTTGCCGAACGCAAAGCCGACGTGTCTCTCTCAGACTGGAGCCTCTGGGATGCTTGCCTGGAGGTGACTCAGTTACCGCCAAGCAGCCTCGCTCAACGGATCGATGCCAAAGCGACATGGGATGACATTGTTCTGCCTGAGTCCGAAAGACGCTTACTCACGCAGCTTACGGCACAAGCCGTTTACCGGAATACGGTTTACGACGATTGGGGCTTTCGACGCAAGATGAATCGCGGGTTGGGGATCAGCGCGTTGTTTGCGGGCGACAGCGGTACCGGAAAGACGATGGCTGCTGAGGTGATTGCCAATGCCTTGCACTTGTTCCTGTATCGAATTGACCTGTCGTCGGTGGTGAGCAAATACATTGGAGAAACCGAAAAAAACTTGCGCCAGCTTTTCGACGCGGCTGAAGATAGTGCCTGTATCTTGTTTTTTGACGAGGCCGATGCGCTCTTTGGCAAGCGGAGTGAGGTCAAAGATAGCCACGACCGCTATGCAAACATCGAGACAAATTACCTGTTGCAGCGCCTGGAAAATTTTCGCGGTCTGGTGATCCTGGCGACGAATAAAAAAGCAAATATGGACGACGCTTTTTTGCGACGATTTCGGTTCGTCGTGAATTTTCCTTTACCGGGAGTCGCGGAGCGAAAATTGATCTGGCAACGGGCATTTCCTGAGAATGCCCCTTTGGCGGTACTGGATTATGATCGATTGGCAAGCTTGGTTTTGACGGGTGGAAGCATCCATAGCATCGCTGTGAGCGCCGCCTTTTTAGCAGCCAGCAATCAGGTCATGATCGGGATGGGCGAGGTGTTGAATGCCGCACATAATGAGCTTCGCAAGTTGGATCGTTTAACCGATTCCTTGGAGGCAATGCTTGGTATATCCAGCCGACGGCCATGAGCGGTGACACGCAGTGCTCCTAAAAACAGCAGCATAGCGGCGATCCACCCACGCACACGAAATCGGGATAAATTCATGATGTTTCGATAACGGGCGCAAACGTCGGTGCC
>JBBRMW010000105.1:0-18212 GCA_038230635.1 Aggregatilineales bacterium
GCCTTAATCACTTGCATCCGCTTTTGCTTGGCCTTTGCTCCACATCACCCAAACATACAGGCAATTCCAATTTTACATTCAATCAAGCCTGCTATTATAGCCCATAATGCCATACAATGGCATAATCTGGCTTTGCGTCAAGTATACATGCCCCTCTCCCGCAGGTAGAGGGGTCAGGGGTGAGGGTCTTATTCCGCTTAGCGGTTGGCGAAGCGGTAGCCGACACCGCGCGAAGTGAGAATATATTCCGGGCGCTGCGGGTCCTCTTCGACCTTCTGGCGCAGGTAATGAATGTACAGCTTCAGACTGTCGATCGCGTCCGTATATTCTGGTCCCCACGCTTCTTTGACCAATTCGGTGCGTGTGATTACGCGCCCCGCATTGCGTACTAGTACGCCTAGCAAATTGAACTCTTTCGGCGTCAGATGAACCTGATGCGTGCGCACTTTGACTTCGCGGTTGATGAAGTTGACGCGAAAATCGCCGCCATCGAAGACGAGTTCTTCGGATACCGATGGCGCGGGCGAGCGGCGCAAATGGGCGCGTACACGAGCGACCAGTTCATCATTATCATACGGTTTGACAATGTAATCATCCGCGCCCATCTCCAAACCTTTGACCACATCACGGATTTCGCTGCGCGCGGTCAAGAACACGATCGGCACATCCGAAAGCTCGCGCAGGCGGCGGCACACTTCCCAACCGTCCATATCGGGCATCATAATATCGAGCAGCACCAGATCGGGATGCGTGCGGTAGGCTTTGCGTAATCCGTCTTCGGCGCGTAGGGCACGGATCACCTCATAGCCGCGTCTTTCAAGCAACAAGCTGATGAGTTGTACCGTTGGCTCCTCATCATCGATAACGAGTATCTTTTCTGCCATGCGCGCCTCTCTTGTGCCGTTCCCGATGTTTGGCATTAATTTATGATCGATAGGTCAGTTTGAATAAGTTTGAAACCAACCAAACTTACTGTATCATGAGTTGCCAGGGTGCGCAAGCAGGCGTCAATCTCCCACGCGGCTCGATAAATTGATTTCAAACAAACAGGCATCATATCGTTTGGAAAGTTTGAAGTCCGTTCAGCAGGTGCCAATCAAAATGTTTCTGCGACGTTCAAAAGCTGCGCGCAGACGCCCCCTCGCTGTGGTTATGGCGTGGAAGTTTGGGAGGGAGGTTCTTGCGTTTTATCCAACATCCGAATCCATGTTAGAATCCGAAATGCTTTGTGAGTGACGATTACTTTGGGAGCAGGTTGAGAAATGCAAAAAATGAGAGTATGTTTTGTCGCGCTTCTGTTGGCGATCACGATCGCACTACCGGGCGTGAGTGGCTTACACGTCGCTGCCGCCGATACGGGCGTGACACTGATCAACGGTTCGTATAAGATCACCAACCCCACCTATGTGGAATCTGGGGCCGAGGTAATTTTCTTCCTGGCCGATGTGGGCAGCGAGGTGAAGCACAGTGCCGATGTCGAGTCCGATCCAAACGGCATCATCATTGCCGACTCGAATGGCACGACCGCAGGTGGAAAATATCGTATTGAACTGCCGATTCACCCGCGCGGACCGTTGTTCAAGCTGGACACCGCCGCGCAGGATAAGCAGGGCGTCGGCATTTACGTGATCGCGCAGTACGACAGCTTCAACGGTGGCGATATTTCGCAACATGTCCAACTGCCACAAAACAATGGCAGCACCCGCTACGATGATGCGCGCCAACGGATCAGCGGCGGCAAGCTGTTCGTATGGTCACCCGATGGCGGCGAAAAGTTCCCGACTGCCTTTGGCGCCGATGGGATGTTATTCACCGCCGACGATCCACTTGGCGATATACAGCCCGGCTGGTCAATGATCGATCTCGATCAGAAAACCTTCAAAATTGTGCGCTCCGATACGGTCACGGCTGACTATATCGAAAGCAGCGGCGCGCTTGAAGATTATTCAAAGCTGAGCTATGCCGATGCCTGGACAAAATTGTTCACGCGCGTTTCGACGCATTACCCTTTCACCGAACTCAAAAAGCTCAATTGGAAAACCATTCACGACAAAATTCAGCCCATGATCGATGCGGCCAGCACTGATGACGACTTCATCGCAGCGATTCAAGCATTCACGCTGAGTATCCCCGATACACACGTCGGTACTAGCCAAATCTCAAACGCCTCGAAAATTGCGCTCTCTGGTGAGATCGGTGTGCGCGATTTGGTCCTCACCGATGATGGTAAAGTTTTCGTCAAATCTGTGACGCCCAATGGCCCTGCCGACAAAGCGGGCATGAAATCCGGGGCGATCATCAGTCAAGTGGATGGCAAACCCGTGCTCGATGTGGTCGATGCCACTTCAACCGTCTTTTCGGGTGCGTCCACCTCCTGGTTCAAGCATTACATTCAACTTCCATTTTTCCTGCGTGGCAAGGCCAGTTCGACGGTCAAGCTGACTTTCCAAAATGTAGGTGAAGATGCGAAGACGATTTCGATTCGTCGTCGTGAAGGCTTTGACGATTTTTCTCCCGTTTCGCCAGCCGATCCGCTGTCATTGGTGGTATCCGCGAAGGTTTTGCCGTCAGGCATCGGCTATATCAGCATCACCAACTTCTATCAGGATCGCGCGCTCGAATATCGCCTGTTCAAGCGCGATCTGGCGGCGATGATCGCGGCGGGCGTCAAGGGCTTGATCATCGATGATCGGGATAACGCGGGCGGCTTTTCCGATATGGGCACGCTATTGGCCGGGCACTTCTACAAAGAACATACCCTGGTCTACAGTAGTTACAGCATTGATGAGAAAGGCGTCTTCCAAAAGCGCGATTCCTCATATATCGATCCGCAAACTCCAAACTTCGATTTGCCAGTCGCGGTCCTGATTAATGCGAACACGGTGAGTGAAGGCGACTTCTTTGCCTACTTCATGAAGCGCGCGCCGAACGTGACGATTGTTGGTTCAACGCCCTCGTCGGGGGCTGGCGGCGGCATCGGCCAGTATAAGCTGCCCGCCGGCATCGAACATTGGCAAGCACCAGAAATCCGCCCTGTCGATGCGGATGGTAAGATCATCATCGAAGGTGAAGGTGTTCCGCCCGATGTAAAAGTCCCGGTGACCGTCGAATCCCTGCGCAGCGGCGAAGATACCGTGCTCAAGGCCGCCGAGGCCAAGCTGCTGGGCAAATAACAAGCCGGGCGACCACATGGGGTTCGCCCCTACCCCGGATAGTCTTGGGTAGGGCGAACCCGGTGTGGTCGCTCATCTTATGATTGCGTGTCCCGATCGACGCGATTGAGGCTGAACAACACGCCACCCCCGATGCGAAACGCGGCGGCCACCAACATCACGCCTGGGATACCGATCCAACTGGATAACGGCACGGCGGCTAGCGGTCCAATGAATGCGCTGACATTCACGATGGTTGTGTAATAACTCATCCGCATGTTGCGTTCCTCCGGCGCGCACTCGCCAAGAATCACGTTGAGTGTGCTCAGATCGACCGCTGGATGCAGCAAATTGACCACGAAGTTCGCGGTGATGATCAGCAGGAAGTTGTGGCTGAAGGCGATCGTGAATGGAAAAATCCACGTTCCGAGCGTCGCCACCCGCAGCACCCAGCCAAAAGTCCGCTTGCGCAGCACCGCCTCCCATAAGATCAGGCCGAAGACCACGCCCAATGTACCCGCCGCCGTATTGATCGAGATTAGGCCATCATCGGCGTGCAGCGTGTTCGCATAATAAATGATGAACAACGGCGCGGAAATTTGCAAACCCACTTGGTAGATCAACGTGTTCGTCAGCATCGGGCGCATGGCGCGCATACTGGTGGCAAATGCCTGAGCCGTTTGGACTTTCTGATCCGCCTTCGGAACGATGGCCGCATGGGGCATGGCGGGCAATTGCAGTCGATTCAAATAATATTGGCTGCCCATCACCGTGATCACGCCGACCAGATACAACAATTGATAATTTAGCGGAAACACCACCCGATCAAGCCACGTTCCGGCGGCGGCGACCACGGCGACGACCGTCAGCGACCAGATGATCGTGCGCCGCGAAAACACGAACGCGCGCCGCCGCTCCGGGACAAGTTCGGCGAGCAGCGCATTGAAACCATTCGTGAACAGGGCGTTCGGCAAATTCAAGATGATCAGCCACACGACCAGCCACAGCGCGGTATTCTGGGGCGCAAGCAGCGGCAGCACGACCACCATGAGGTAGCCCAATCGCATGAACAGCAGACTGCGAAACAGCCAGCTTCGGCGATCGGTTTTGCGTTCCAGAAAGCGCGCCGAAGGAATACTGAGCACGGCGGCCACCAGTGCCGGCGCGGCGGTCAACACACCTACCAGCGCCGTCGTACCGCCCAAGCGCACCGCCAGCAGGCTGTTATAGCTGATAATCGCGCCCTGAATTGCGGCGAAAAGTATTTCCAAATAAAGATAGCGAATATTGCGCGCAGTGCTGTCGGCAGGTGGTTGAGCGAATGGCAGCGTTTTTAACTTTGAAATGAACACAGTCGGGTTAAACCTTGAGCGAGCATGGACGGGTACAGGGTCTTGATAGGGACAAACCCGGCGTGGTCGCCCGTCCCTTCTTTCTCGAAAACTACGGTTCGGCGTGCTGCTCGAAAAGGGCGCGGTGCGGGAACACCAATTGATCCGGGCGACGGATGCCCCGTTCAAGCACATTGCGGTTGGCGCGCTCGAAGTCCATGTGCAGATCGCGCACGAGAATCACTTGACGCACGGCTGGTTCCAACGAAAACGAGGCGACGGCGGTGGTATACGCACCGGGTACGACGGTTAGCCAACCGCCACCATCGACGCGCCGCGATACGGGGTTCAGGTCCTTGCGATTGCGCAGCACGATATACAGCGCGGTCAGAATCGGCTGCACGGCACTCGGCAGGAGCGGCTGTATGCCTTGCGCGGTGATCGCCTCGAATTTGCCAATATCGTAGACGGCGAAGGCCAACACGCGCGCCTCGAAATGCTGGCGCAAAAAGGTGGTGTGACCGGGACGCGCCACCTGCTGCCACGCTTGCGTACCTGGATCGCGCATGAGAAGCTGCTCGATAATCACGCGCTTTTCGTTATAATAGGCGTACATCGAACTGAACTGCGCGCGATTGATCTTGCCATTGGCAAACTCGTTTGCAACCTGTGCCGTTTTTTGCCGCAGCGTTTCGAGCGCGACTTCGGCTTGCAGACGTTGTTCGGGTGTGGTGAGCACTTGCGGAATGGCAGGCTCTGAAGCGGGGGCCGAAGTCGCGCGCGGCACGTTCGGCGTGAGCGGCGCGGGTGCAAGCGTACTCGTGACAGGCGCGACGGGCCGAATCGGCGACGCTTCGCGCGGAGTCAATCCCGGCAATGGCGCGGACTCCACCGGCGCGATTGGGACGATAGAGGCCGACGGATCGTCAGCCTGCTTGAGCAAGCGCCGAAGCAATGAGCGCGGTTCGTCGAGGCGTTTGTTCATGTCCAACCTGTCCACAATTCTGTTTTCTCAGTGATCTTCTCAATGATTATCTGCCGCAACTATCAACTATATCCGAAATATGTGGTGCGCGAAAGTACCCCCCACCTATGACAACAATTGGGTTGGAAGCGACGGCACTTTGGGAACGCGCGCAACGGTTCGCGGAGTCGCGCGAGCCGCCATTGATCGGCGTGGTGGGCGAGTTTTCGCGTGGTAAAAGCGCACTCATCAACGCGCTGCTCGATGGTGCGATCATGCCCGTGCATCCGCTACCGACGACCGCCGTGCCAACGCATGTGCAATTTAGCGAGGAGCCGATCGCCCAACTGGTCTACGCAGATCGAGTCGAGACTGTCGCCATTGAGGACGCGCGGGGCATCGTTGCGGGGCGGCATGATCGCAGCGACGGTTTGTACGCGCTCACGATTGGCTGGCCGCATTCATTGTTGGTGGACGGCCTCGTTTTGCTCGATACGCCGGGGATCGGCGCGCTCGATCCACGTCACCGCGACATGGCATTTGAGGCGCTCGATTCGCTCGCGGCGTTGATCTTCGTGTTCGCCGCTGATCCGCCGTTGAGTGCCGAAGAGATCGACTTTTTGAGCGCGATCGTGCCTCGCCTGCCGCGTGTGTTGTTGGTACAGACCAAGATCGACCTCTTGGACGAATCCGCACGCGCCGACGTATTGGCCTTCAATCGGGCAGCAATCGACGCAGCGATCCCCGAACTGCGCGACGTGCCGATCATGGCGATCTCGGCACTGAGCGGCGAGGGAATCGCTGAATTGCGTGCCCTGTTGGGAAACCTGGATGTGGCTGTGCTGCGCCAAGCATGGATCGGTTGGCGACTGGCTGCGATCTGGTCGGAGATAGAAATCGTGGCAGAGCAAGCAGCGATTGACCATGATGCACGTGAAGCGGAACAAGCCGGGGTATTGGCTTTACGCACCCAATTACTCGAATTACAATCGGCAATCGAATCCGAACTCGCCGTTCTACGCCGCGAAGTGTTCGCGGTGCTCGATCATCTGTCCGATTATGTGTTGGGCAATCTTTCGGAGACGATTTACAGCGCACCACTCGCGGAATTGAGTCGGGCGCGTGGTACCACGCTGGCGCTCGATGCGATTGCGCGCGCTGGCGAAAATATGGCGGCGGAAACCGAACGTGCGTCCCATCAAACACGAGCACGGCTGATCGAACGGTTGCGTGAACGCGGTCTTTTGCCAGATATTCAATCCTTCCCAACGACTCTCATACTGCCGCAGCCCATTGCGCAGACGGTCGCGGTGCGTGTCAATGTCGAAGATAGCCCGTTTCGGCGCGCCGACGAAGCGCGGACAGTCAAGGCATATCGGCGGGCGGTCGCGCACATGGCCGAACTGCACGCGGCGCGGGTAAGTCCACTACTAGGTAACTATTTAGATGCGATCGGGGCGAGTCTGCTCAGTGTGCTAGACTCGCTGATTCCCGCAGAACCGCCGTCGATCGCCGATGATTATGCGGTGGTGCGACGCGCGCGCGATGGGATCGAGTCGCTGATTGCCGGTCATGGCTAAATTCTTGGCGCGTCTGTGTTATAGTATGCCCTCGATGTGTCGTATCGTTCAGTAGTAATCCATAAAAATGTGAGCGTTTATGTCCAATGTGATGTCTCTAACGCGCACCGACGTGATCGCCGTGCGCTTTCAGAAGATCGGAAAGCTCTATCATTTCGGCTGCGCGGACTTCCCCGAATTGCAGCCCGCCGACAATGTGATCGTCGAAACGGTGCGTGGACGCCAGCTCGGCCAAGTCATGGGTTTCGTTGACCCCGAAAAGGCAATGGCTGATTACAAGCCGATCCTGCGCATCGCCAGCCCGCGCGAACTCTTAATGAAACAATTTTGGGAGGGCAAAACCGTCGAGGCGCTGATCAACTGCCGCGAGCGCGCATCACAGATCGGCGGCTATGAGACCTGCAAGTTCGTCGAGGCGCAGTACACCTACGACGGCAGCCAATTGACGATCCTGTTCAGTGCCGAAGAAGGCCGCGATCACGTTAACACCAACCGCCTGCGCAGCGCTATCGTGGGGCTTTACCCGCAAACCCGCATCGAATTGCGGCAGGTCGGCGCGCGTGACGTGGCGAAGGCGCTGGGCGGCATGGGCGCGTGCGGCATTCCGCGCTGTTGCAGCACCTTCCTGACCGATTTCAGTCCAGTTTCGATCAAGATGGCGAAGGCGCAAGGTATCTCCCTGAATCCGGCAGAGATTACCGGTATGTGTGGACGGCTGCGCTGCTGTCTGGTCTACGAGTATGAGCAGTATGTGCAAGCGCGCAAAGAACTGCCGAAGCGCAATAAAATGGTCGGCACGCCGCACGGTCAAGGCAAAGTGATCGACGTGCATCCGCTGCAAGATGCGGTTACCGTGTTGGTCGAGGATATGCGCTATCTGGTGACACGCGAACAGCTTGAGCCGACCGAGGAATTGGAAGCCTTCCAGAAAAAAGCCGAGGCGGGCTGCTCCAAAAAAGAGGGCGGCGGCTGCGATTGTGGTGCGAAACATGGCAAAGCGAGCGATATTGCTGGCGACGCCGAAGGTAATACAGATAGTCCGAGCGGCTCCTTGGGCGATGCCGGGGACGTGGGGGACGATTTCGATGAGTGATCAAGTTCAACCGCCGATCGAGCGCGTGATGGCGCTGTTCGCCCATCCCGACGATCCAGAGTTTTTCGCGGGTGGTCTGCTCGCCAAGTTCGGAAGCGAAGGCAAACGGCTGATCTACGTGTTGGCGACCAGCGGCGACAAAGGCAGTGACGATGCGTCTATGACTCCAGAGCGCCTCGTCCAAATTCGGGAGGCCGAACAACGCGCGGCGGCGGGCTGCGCGGGTGCAAAACCCGAAGATGTGATCTTTCTGCGGCAGCCGGACGGCGAATTGATGCCTGATCTGGGCTTGCGCCGCATTCTGACGCGCGTGATTCGTCAGCAAAAGCCGGATGTCGTGATCACCAATGATCCGACCATGCGTTTCGGTCGGATGGGTGGCATCAATCACCCCGATCACATCGCCATCGGTCATGCCGCGCTCGATGCGATTTACCCGACGGCGCGCGATCGACTCAACTTCATCGAACTGTGGCGCGACGAAGGTCTCGACACGCATAAAGTGCGCTTCGTTTATCTGGCCGGGTCGGGCGATCCGAACGTCAAGGTGGACATCAGCGCGGTGCTCGATCGCAAGATAGCGGCGATCGCCGAACATCGCAGCCAAGTTAAAGATATGGCGGCGATGGAAAAGCGGCTGCGCGAAGGACGCGATCCCGATTATGTCGAGGACACACCGCGCTATACCGAATCGTACCGACTGATCAAACTCGGTTGAGGCGCTGATCTCGTGGATGTATTGCTCATCTCAGGCTGTCCGCCTTTTCCCTTGCACGTTGGAGATCGGCTTATTCCGTATCACCTCGCGGAGCAGTTGGTCGCGCGTCAACACGCCGTCGATCTACTCGCTTTTTACAACGTCCCAGAGGAAGCCGCCGATATTCCGCGTTACGAGCGCCACTTTCGACATATCCAACTAATCCGCGAACCTCGACGCGGTGGGCTGCGTTATGTGCGACGGCTGATCGGCGGCGGATTTTTTCCGAAAGTGGCGGGAGGAGCTTGGTCGAAGGACATGTGGAAAGCGATTCAGGAGCGGATCGCGGCTGTCAATTACGATGTCATTCAGTTATTTGGTGGCGTTCAGGTCTACGAATACCAGGCGCTCGTCAAGGCCTATCCTAACCTGATCGTTGCCCCCGAAGCGTACAGTTTGTACCTCGAAAATGCGCTCGTTGCCGCCGATGGCACGGCACGCCTCCGACGGCAGATCGCGTTGGCGGTTGCGCGTCGTTATGAGCGCCGCATGTTTCGCGGCTACGATCAGGTCGTTGTGCTGACGGAGGGAGCGGCGGAATCGCTGCGCCCGCGTCAACCCGATCTGCCGATCAGCGTGATTCCCAATGGTATCGATACCGATTATTTCGTGCCCACTGAACTCGATCCGAACGAGGCGACGCTCTTGTTCGTCGGCAATTTCAACCATATGCCGAATCTGGAAGCGGCCTTTCGGCTGGCACGCGAAATATTCCCATTGGTAAAACGGCGCGTCCCGTCGGCGCGGCTCAAGTTGATTGGCAATGCGCCGCCGCGCGAACTGTGCGATCTGGCAAATGACTCGATCGAAGTGGCGGGCCGCGTACCCGATATACGCCCGTACTATGAGGGCGCGCTGATCTTTGTGTCGCCGCTCCGCACGGGGGCGGGCATCCGCAATAAGATACTGGAGGCGATGGCGATGCAAAAACCGATCGTCGCCACCGCCCTGAGCTGCGAGGGAATCGCTCTTGAACATGGAAAAACCGTGATGCTGGCCGAATCGAACGAAGACATCGCACGCGCGATCATCGGCCTGGTCAAAGACGGCGCGCTTCGCCACCAAATTGCAAAAGCCGCCCGCGAATTGATCGAGAAGCGCTATACATGGGGACATGTGACTGAGCAGTACATCGTCTTGTATCGCGCGCTTGGCACCGCACGCATCGATCGGATCGAGGCTGGCATCAAGGGGAATTGACGCGAGCAATCAGCGCAGGGCGATTGCATCTACATTCGCGGAATCAGACGGACGCGGCAAGCCACGCCCCTACAAAAACCGCCATTCCTGTAGGGACGCGGCTTGCCGCGTCCGCTAACTGTCGCAAAATTAGATGCAATCGCCCTGGAAATCAACGCTCTTTGTCTCGACAGCGCGCGCGCCGTGCATTATACTCAGAACACTTATCACGGACTCCGGTTTTCATGACTCTAGCGCCCCTTGCCCTTATCATTGGTTATCTTTCCGTTGTGCTGCTCGTCGCCAATCGTGCGCAGGGTAGCCGCGCGCTGCGCCCGCTTTTATACGTGTTATTGATGGCTACCAACATCGGCATTGTGCTGGTGATTGGCCTCGTGCGAGTGAGGAGCACCATCGCACCCGACTTGAAAATAAGCCAGGATGCCGCTTCACTTGCCTTTGCGTCCTCGATCGGTTTCGGAATCGCCGCTACTGCACTGCTGTTCGCCCCCGTGCGCCGACGGCTGGTCGTGCTCTTTCCGCGCAAAGCGGTGGGTGGCTTCGATCCTGAGTCGATCACGCAAATGACCGCATTGATTTTCTGTATATATCTGCTTGCCAACACCGTCCTGAACTTTGTACTGGCGGGTGGGCTGGCCGGCGTGGCCGCGCAATATAAATCGGATACGCTCACCGAAGTGCTCGAAACGTTGGCGATATGGATCGTGATTGCGGGTTTTGGCGCGGGCTTTTTGACGCGGCGGTCGCCATCGGGAATCGCGGAACGGCTCGGTCTGCGCTGGCCGACCATCGAGGAATTAATCATCGGCGCATTGATGGGCGCGGCGCTGGTGGTGCTGGAGTTCGTGGTCGGCGCGATCTGGCAAGCGCTGACGCCACCCGATATTTTCCAGCAACAAACGCAAGTCAGCCAGTTAATCACGGACAGCGTAACGACGCTTATGTTTGCACTACTCATCGCGGGCGCGGCAGCCATTGGCGAAGAAATCGCGTTTCGGGGCGCGCTGCAGCCTGTATTTGGCATGTGGCCGACGGCAATCATCTTTGCGCTGATCCACATCCAATATACGCTCACCCCTGCCGTGCTGTTGATCGTCGCGGTGGCGCTCGCGCTCGGCTGGTTGCGTCGCCATTACAATACAACGACATCGATGATCGCACATTTCGTCTATGATTTTACGCTGATCGCGCTCTCGGTTTATTTGAACTATTTCCAAAATGTCCTCGGAGCATCCAATCGATGACCGATCAGCGCGCTCGCCTGAATCGTCTTCTGCACCCGACGCCGCATCCTTACGCGCCGCCACTGGGCGAGTGGCGTCCATCCGGCGCACTGGGAGGAGCACCACAGCCGATCGAGGCTTTATTGCCGGGCTATTCGGTGGCGACCGAATCGGGCGCGGCCTACGTGATCCCGACGCAACACCCGCCTGACCATGTGCATGGCTCGCGCGCCCTGACCGATTGGCTGGGGCAGGATTTGGCGGGCGCCGCAGCCTTCAGCCGGGAGAGTCGGTTCGGCGCGCTTGACCCGCGTCGCTGTTTGTTCTTGGACACGGAAACGACTGGGTTGAGCGCGGGCGCGGGTACGCTGGTTTTTTTGGTGGGGATCGGACTATTCACAGATCAGGGCTTCGAGGTGCGACAATTCTTTTTGCGCGATCCGCACGAAGAACCCGCCATGCTGGACGCGATCCTCGCGCTGCTGAGCCAGCATGACGCGATCGTGACCTTCAACGGGCGCTCGTTTGATGTGCCGCTGCTGGCTTCACGCTATACGCTCAATCGGCAGCGCGTCCGACTCGATAATTGGCCGAACCTCGATTTGCTGCATCCTGCCCGACGTTTGTGGAAGCGGCGACTGCCCTCGTGCCGTTTATCCGCGCTCGAAACGGCGATCCTGGGTGTGCGGCGCACGGGTGAGGATGTGCCGGGGTGGTTGATCCCACAGATGTATCATGACTATATCCGTTCCGGCGATGCGCGCCCGATGGCTGGCGTGATCTACCATAACCTGATCGACGTGCTGTCGATGGTCACGCTGGCGGTTCACCTGTGCGAAACCTTTGCACAGCCGGAGCGGGCCGAATTACCGTGCGATGATCTGATTAGCTTGGCACGTTGGTATGATTCGCTCGGCAAAAGCGATCAAGCTGAGTCGGCGTATGCGGGGGCGTTAGCCGCCGCGCAACACCCGATCGATCGGGCGGCGATCCTGGACGATCTGGCGGGACTGCTCAAGCGCTCGGAACGATGGGACGAGGCGGCGGCCTGCTGGGAAGGGCTGGCTGCCTTGCGTCCGGCGGGGGTTGAAGCCCGGATCGAACTCGCCAAATATCACGAATGGCATACGCATGACCTGGATCAGGCACGCGGATGGACAGAGGAGGCACTGCGCTTGGCAGGCGGAATCGTCTCGCCGATGCAGCGCGAAGCTACACTCGTTGATTTGCAGCATAGATTGGAGAGGCTCACACGAAAAGCATGATGCTCCCGACCCTGACCGCAGCGCACAGCCGATTGGCATCCACCCCGGTGAGCGTACCCACGCTCCATTTGAGTCGCACCCTCGATCTTCAACACGGCGGCGATTGTGCGTTGATCGGCGTCGATCGAGACGGGCGCGTGGCCGTCGATGAATATTACGAGGATTGGCTGGCACGCTACGTCTTCGAGGCCGACGGTACGCTCAGCGCTTTGGCCGACGAAGATTATGGGGCAACGCTCGATCCGCAGCCCATGCCCGATTTGGCTGATTTCGGGCCGCCCCCACCGATCGGAGAAGCCGCCGCGCTCAACTATGCCGGAAGTCGCTGGCGCGGGTTGCGCGAGGAGGAATGGATCGCCGATTTGGCGCAGCCGCTGACGGTCTCCGAGCGGATGGCGTTGGCCGCGTTTCAGATTCCAGGGACGCTGCTCGGCATCGCGGAAAGCTATGTGCTGGCCGAAGCGCCGATCCGCCCCGATCTGTCGCTGATCTGCCGCCGCCTGCGAATCGCGTATGCGGTGACGCCGCCCCGCCTCGACGCGACCGGGCAGCCTTACGATTACGACACACAGGCCATCTTCGTGACCCAGTGGTACGATCCGGCGGAAGGCGTCGCGCCGCTCGATCGGACATTGCCCGCGTTGGCCGCACGTCCGACCGATCTGTTGGTGCGTGATGGGCGTTTATTCGTGGCCGACAGCGGCGATCCGCAGCAGGCCGGGCACAGCGCGGTACATATCTACGAAATTGGCGCATAAACGAAAAATCTCAGTTGGCGGGACGGCTGTCGCTCTGCTGCTCTTCGTTCTGACGGGCTGCGCGACCCATGCCGCGCCCACACCCACCTCCCAACCAACAGCGCAGTTCATCATCGAGACCCTGCCGCCACCGCCGACGTACACCGCATCGCCAACTGCCACGCGCACCGAAACGCCAAGCGCGACACCAAACACGCCGACGGATACCGAAACGCCGCCACCCACGCCCACGCCGTCCCCGGTTTCGGTGTGGCTCGCGCCAGAAGTGCCTGTCGAATTTAATGACGCCTTCCGAAAATTAGTGACGGCAGGTGGTTTTGTGTGGGGTGATGAGGCAAGCGCAGGGGTCAAGTTCGCGGCAGCGCCTGTCAATACGCCGCCCGATCAAATCGCCGCTACGTGGTTGTATGCGCCCGTCGTCGCCTTTCCGACAATTGCCGAGAACGTGAATCTGGCCGACATCAAAGCCTATTGGAAGGGCAATGGCGCGGCGCTGGCATCCTTGACCCCGAAGGGCAGTATGCCGACCTTCGTGGTCGCACCGCTCGTGCTGCGCTGGCTGACGAGTTGGCTGGGCGCGCCCGCCCCTAATATCACCGTACAAGTCGTGCCACCGGATGGCGTGGCCGGGTCGATCTGGAAACTGCGTGCGGCGGGTACGGCAGCGTGGTCGATCGTGCCGTTTCAGTCGCTCGATCCGTCTGAGAAAGTGTTGACCCTCGATGGCGCGAATGTGCTATCGCCGGGCTTGGTCGCCTATCCCCTGGAGCAGTCATTTACATTGAGCGGTGCATATCGTGAAACTACCGCCGCCATGTTGAAGCGGCTGGGCAACTTCCCGACCACGAATCACGATCCGGCCAAGCTGACCGTTCTCGTCATGACCGGCACAACCGCCCTGACCCGCGCGACCGCCTATCAGATGGAGCAAACTGGAATCACGCTACCCGCACGCGATATTTTGCCATTTTTGAGCGATGCCAGCATCGTTCATACGAGCAACGAAGTCGCTTTCACAGCGGACTGCCCATATCCGAATCCATTGTATCAGGTCACAGGCATGACATTTTGCTCGCGCGAAACGTATTTCGATCTGCTCAAGGCGATCCATCTGAATGTGGTCGAATCGACGGGCAACCACGTCAACGATTGGGGGAAGCCGGCTTTCGCGCACACCCTCGATTTGTACGATGCCGCCGGGATCGCCAACTTCGGTGGTGGCCGTGATGCGGAACATGCGCGGGCGGCGGCGATCGTTCATGATCACGCCAACACGATCGCGTTCATTGGCTGTAACCCGGTTGGCCCCGCATATGCCTGGGCAACCGATTCGTCACCCGGTTCGGCGCAGTGCGACGATGTTTTCCTTGCCAAGGAGATTCCGCGTCTCAAATCGGTTGCTAATATCGTGATCATGACGCTGCAATATCAGGAATACTATACCTACAACGCCCCCGACGATCAGGTCGCGTTTTTTCGTAAATATGCCGATATGGGCGCGGATGTGGTATTTGGCAGTCAAGCCCATCATCCGCAAGGTTTCGCGTTCGTAAATGGCAAATTCATCCACTATGGGACGGGCAACCTGTTCTTCGATCAGATGGATGACATCGAAACACGCCAGATGTTCGCCGACAAACTGATCGTATACGACGGTAAGCATATCAGCACGACCCTGTTCACCGGGTTAAATGAGGATTATTCGCGTCCGCGTCCGATGACGGCGAGTGAGCGTGCGGGCTTTCTGGCGACGGTGTTCGCCGCCAGCGGGTGGTAAACCTCATCGATCCACCCCCTCAGCAGTAACGACGAGGGGGGATTAATACGCACGGGTTCAGCCGGAAATGCAGTTCACCATATTGATGAAATCGGCTGAGGCGAGCACGCTGCTATGTATTGCCAAGTTGCTGAGGGATGCGCTGAACAGCGCACTTTGACCATTCGCACCGTTCGGCTGATAGGTTGTAAAAAACAACGAATCCGCACAGGCGTGCAACTCGACGATACCGGTTTGACGATCGGCCACCAGTAAGCTGCCCACCGTTACCGCACCCGTCGCCAGATCGAGCGTATTGATGGCAGGCGAGAGCAAACTATACGACCCCAGATAGCTGCCCGTCGTAAACAGAATCTGCTTGCTATCGAGCGTCCAGGTATAGGTACCAAATCCCTGTGCTTGGGTAGCTTTGTAGCCTGCGATTTGTTTTCCGCTGGTGATATCGATCACGGTCAGCCCCGTTGCCGCAGGACCACCGCCACCCGGCCCGTCGAATGGCTTGTAGCCCGTCGGCTGAGCATTCGGATCGGCGAGTAGATAGGCCAGTTTGCTGCCATCTAGCGAGAGCGCCACACCCAAACCGGTTTCGCGCGGGAGCACGACACGCGCCGTCGGAAACGGCACGCGTTTGCTATCGAGACGCAAATCACTCACCGTCAGCGCATAGATGCCACGCTGTGCCTGACCGTCGGCGAAAGGCGTATAGCTGGATAATATAAGCGTCCCCGTTTGCGGGTTCCAGCCCAGCACATCAGCGACGCCAACGAAGCCGATCGGGGGCGTCTTGCCTGCCGCAGCCTGATAGTTGCCCAGGAATTCGACGTAGGTGCCTGCATATACGTCGATGAAACCAAGTATCCAAGTTTGCTTTTCGCCATTCTCCAGCACGTATGTCATGTAATGCGGGAGGCCAGCCTGGTCATCAAGGAATTTCACATCGAACGTGCTAAAACCTTGCGGAATAGTGACGCTCGCACACTTACCTTCGCCGATCGCTTCATAGTCCAACGTGGTGGGTGTGGTGGGGGTGCTCGTCGCAAACCACGCACCGAGTCTCCCATCGGACGAGATCGCAAAGCGACCGAAGCTGTTCAACGTGACGCTGCTTACGCGCTGATTGATGGTCGCTGGGGCGGATTTGCCGGGCGCGTAGGCAAATACATGGATGGTATTCCCGTTCGGCGAAACCGTGAGCACATTTGCGCGTGGGGATGGGCTGGTATTGGCGGGTGGCGGAATCTTGACTTTGCACGCGCCACCTCCCACTAGGTTCGGCTGGGCCTGTGTCTGCGCCGCATATCCGAACATCACGATCGCCGCCAAACCGAGCAGCATAAGCACTTTCGCTAATTTCCGCATAACTTCTCCACAATTGAGATAGTCAAATTTCGACCAAGATTCATTCTACAAGGATTTAGACGATCAATCGTATTACCTTCATAAATTTAATTTTCGTGGATTTTTATGGTGCGCCGCCCCTTACGACTCGTCGGGCGGCAGCGCATCGAGCGCGCCATCGACTTCGGCCGCCAGGACGCGGAATGCTTCATCGGCGATCAGGCCGCGCCGGAAAGCGTCCTGCAATGCGGCACGTTCGGCCCGCAGCGACTCACGGCGGGCAAAACGGCGAAGTGTCTCGCCCAATTCACTGTATTCCTGGTACACGGCGTGCATCTCGCGCGCCAATCGTTCACGTTCCTGGTCGTGCTCCGCCCGCAGCGTCTCCCACAGATCGCCCGTCAAGACCCGCCGCGTGTGCAGTTCGGTTAACCGTCCCCATGCCGCTTCTGCCGCATACAGCCGTCCCCAACGGGTATCGCGCTCGCGGTCACGCGCCGAATATTGCACCAGTTTGAGACGGTTGAGCAGAAATTGCATCGTCGTGCCCTGCGCCAACAGTGTGAACAACACGACGCCAAAGGTCATGGCACGCAAGGTGTCGCGTTCGGCCAGATCGGCGGGCAGACTCAAAGCCAGCGCCAGCCCGATCGCGCCGCGCAAACCACCCCAGAACAACACATGTTGCCAGGGGCGTGGCAGCGGATGCCGCAGCCGTCGCAGCAGAATTGATAGCCCATATACGACGATCAAGCGACTGAGCAATGCCGCGATCAACGCCGCCCCGATCGGTTTCAGGTTGGCGAGCAAATCGGCGATGTTGGTGGTTAAGCCAATCAGCAAGAAGACCAGCGAGTTGGCGATGAACGCCAGATATTCCCAAAAGCTGATCACCCGCAAGCGAGTCGTCGGCGACATGCCCTCCGGCCCCAATTGGCCGCATAACAAGCCAGCCGCCAATACCGCCAAAATTCCGCTCAAATGCAGCGATTCGGCGATCAGGTATGCGCCAAATGCCAAACAGGTGGTCAGCGTCGTTTCAACCAAATCGTTTTCGATCTGAGCGATTGCCCGCGCCGTCAGCCAGCCGAGCGCCGCCCCCACCGCGATCCCACCCGCCGAGACGCGCACAAAATCGCCGAGGCCGCCAATCATGTCGAATTTACCCGTCAGCGCGGCAGCCAGCGCAATATTGAACACGACGATCGCCGTGCCATCGTTGAGCAGACTTTCACCTTCTACAATGATCGACAAGCGCCGCGAAATATGAAACGAGCGAAACAGCGCGATCACCGCCACCGGATCGGTCGCCGACAGGAGCGCACCAAAGACCAGTGCCGCCGCCACCGGAATCCCGGCAATGGCATTCACCGCGCTGCCGATGATCAAGGTCGTGAGCACGACGCCCGGCACGGCCAGCATCAGGATTTGCACCAAGTGCGCGCGCAATTCACGCAGTTCGAGGTAAAAAGCGGCCTCGAAGACCAGCGGCGGCACGAACAGGACACGTATCAGATCGGAGGTCACTTCGGGGCGCACGCCTACGCGGAAGGTCAACGCCAACCCGACCAGCACCAGCGCGACCGTATAGGGTACACGGAGGCGTTGCGCGGCAAGCGCTACCACCGAGATGGTCAACAACAGCGCGATGAACAGCCCTTCGGTTCCAGCCAGCGATTCCATGCTTGGATGTTCCGCCTGCCCCCAGATGGTTGATGATTCGACCATTATATGCGAAAGGGCAGATGATAACGAGGCACGAAGAGCAAGACCC
>JBBRMW010000106.1:0-18197 GCA_038230635.1 Aggregatilineales bacterium
CAGTCTCAGGCCGTGCGGACGAGGCAGGCCTCGTCCCTACCAATGAATCGTTTGGTGTAGGGACGAGGCCTGCCTCGTCCGCCCCATAATTTTGTATGAGGGTGACGGGTATGCTCCAGGGACTCGGAAAGGCGTAGTCGTTGAGCGCTTGTACCGCACAGATCAGTGGCGAGTCATCCGTATGCGGCGGGAAGAAAGTGAGCGGCGCTCCCATCTCGGTCACTTCCAGATCGAGCGTATAGGGGAGTTTGCCGTCGTCGATCAGCACTCGATAGCGCGCGGCCAAGCGACTCGCCTCCCAGGTCAGGACGGGTTCGGCGGGGTCGGGGACTCGGAGGATCGGCGCGGGTAGCGTGCTGTACGCGCCATAACGATCGTCGTCGGCCAAGTTGATGTCGAGCACGGCGATGTCGTCGCTGGCGGGCGCGGCGGTCTGTTCGCGGATGACGGTGTTCAGCAGGTCTTGCGATAATTCGCCGAACTGGGCGGCGAAGTGTCCCACGCCGTCACTGTGCGCGGTGACACGGGCAATCCGATCGATCGGCAGGATACAGCCGCGCGGCGATCCGTTTTTGGGGCCAATGCGACTCGACCAGCGCTCGCGCGTCAGCCACTCCGCGCCGGGGATGTCGATCGCGTGTCCAGCGGCATCCCAGAGCCACAGCCGCATATCGCCCATCCAGCATAGCGCGATCTTTTCGCCGCCGCGATCGATCACGCCCGCCGCGAACATCGATTCGCTGCCCGATTCACGTTTGCGTTCGAGCGCGACGCGGTGCATTTCGGGCAAAGCGGGGTTGATCAATTTGGCGGCGACGGCGGCACTCGCCTCGTGCGTCCAGGCGTGCAGCGCACTATCCAAGTCGGCCAAAAAGCGATCGGCGGTGCTCAGATTGGCACGCCACAGATGATCGACGAGGCGCATTCCGAGCAAGCGCGCCGCGATCTCACCATAAAACGACTGGCTCACTCCATCGCAAACGGCGAAAGCGATCCGCGCGTCGTCATAGCGATAGGCGATGAAATCCTGGCCGAGCGCATCGGCGGCGCGCGTATCGCGGGAGCGCGCATACACATAGGTGAACGCGATCGGCCCTGGCGCAATATCGCGGCTGGCTTCGGTCTCTCGATCCTGCGGAATCGTGATCGTCGGTGCGTGCATAAGGTGCTGTGATGAGTCGTTTCGGCTCAGGCGACCGGTGTCGCGCCTGACATGGTAAAGGCCATTTTGATCAGGTCTTTGTTCTGGCCGGGGAACAGCATCGGCGCGCCCGCCCGCAGCCCATAACCGAACTCGGCCATTTCGTTCAGATAACTGGCCGGGATCGGCGACGACATGCGGAGCAGCGCCCGCGCGTAATCGTTGGCGAGTTCCGATTCATCGACGATACCCGCCCATTGATCGGCCTCGCCGACCGGATTTTTGAGAATTTTGTCGGAAATGAAGATGTTTTCGACCAGCACGTTGCCATCGGGCGTGCTCATGTTCATCAGACGCTGCACGATTGGCGTCGGATCGTCGCCCTGATATTCGCCGTCGGTCATATGGCAGATCAGCGGCGCGGGGTGGCCTTCCATGTACGGCAGTTCGGCCTTGAGCAGGTTTTCGGCGGCGAGGAAGGCGGCGGCGGTGTTCGTGCCACCGCGCGGCGCAAATTCCGGCACGCCATCGCGCACGAACTGGTCGATGGTGCGGACGCCGCCGAGCACATCATGAACCGTCGATTCGTAGGCGTAAATTGCCAACCGATAGCGGGGAGACACGATCTCACCTTTGGTAGAGCGCGCGACCATTTCGAGGGCGATCTCTTGCAGGGCATCGCTGACAATCTCGACGCGCTTTTTGTCGCCGAGCATCTGACTCATCGATCCGCTGATGTCGAGCAGGTACACGATCAAAACGGGCGTGGTCGAAGTCGCCACAGCGCTGTAGGAGTCAGTCATCGATACATGTGTCCTATTGAAATTATTGAAATTATAGATCGCGTTCGAGATAGGGCATTGCGGGTAATTATAGCCTGATCAAGGGGAACTTTGCCCAATGTGAATGATTGGCTGGTCAGTCGGGCGAACACGCTTTTGCGCGTCCGTCAAGTGGTTCAATTACGAGAATTGAACAGAAGTTGAGCGTACTTATCTAATGGTCAAACTCATCAAACACCACGCATTGATTCACCTCACCCCCAACCCCTCTCCGTGAGGACGGAGAGGGGTGCCATGCGGCCCGTGGCACCTCGCGGTAGTTAGTCCTGATTGAGGATGAGGGTTTCAATACTTGGGGTTTACTTGGTTTCACCATAAGTGGCGATCACACAGCCGGGGAGTAAATTAGGGCGAAACCACGAGGTCAAACGCGGATGGCGGTCGTATTTGGCTGAAATAGTAGGTTTCGGCGGCATCCCAGCGCGCGTGCCATCCTGCCAAAAATAGGGCGTCCTCCCGGTTAGCAAGCCGTGCGTGACGCACCGCCACTGGAACGTCGATGAGTACCGAAAAATCAATGAGATCGGTTAGTTCGGGGCGCGCCGCGTATGCGCCGTCGAGGATGATCACCTCGGCAGGCTGGCGCTCCTCGAAATCCGTGCGCAGTGGGTAAGTGCCATCGGAGCGCTGCGCAGCAAAATCGAAGGCGTGCCACTTCGCAGGCCTCCCGGCCATAAGGGGTTCGAGCACCTCGCGGCGCAATCGTCGCCAATCGATGGCGTCGCGCGCTCTTTCCTCGGCGGTGTGAGCTTCCCATGCAGCGTCGGGAATTTCGGCTGCGAAAAAATCATCGCTCGCAATGACCGAAGCATTCAGTGCTTTGGCGACCCGTGCAGCCAATGTGGATTTGCCCGCGCCACTACCCCCATCGAGTACCACTAGGAATGGGGTGCTGCGGTTGCGCATTCGCGTTCGGATGCCAGCCAGAATAGCATCCGCGGCGTGGTTCAATTCAGGCGGCGAGTTTTCCGTTTTCACTGATTCTTCAGTGCTTCCTCTACCTCCCATCAGGCAGGGCGAGGAAGCGCCGCTCTTTTCTGACTGATTTGATAAGCATAACGGCCACTGTGTCGGAGGTACTGACAACAGGGATAGACTTGGATAGCCTTACCGATGGGAACGATGGCCTGCACCCTATCGCCCGTTTGTTGTTTTCGCAGTAAGCACACTGGCGTTCCTTGCCGCGATGCAACGCCGCCTATTGAATCGTCTACCGCAGGGTTCGGAACTGTATCGGCATCCCGAAACGCCGATACAGTTGCCCCTAAGGGAGTCATTGCGGATCAACGCCGGTAAGCAGGGGTGCTCCTCAGAGCCACTCGCCCTTCGGCATGGGGATGCTTACGGTTGAAAACTACCCACTCACAACGGCGCGGAAATAGTAAGTCGCTTGTCCACCCGGCCACTGCACCTCGATCGTCAGAACATATACGCCTTGTGCGGTTGGCAGGGCGTAGAGCACGAGATTATCAGGTGTGACGGTCGTTTTGCTGAGCATCTTGGTGCCATCGCTGTTGCCCAGGGTGATCGTTTCGGATGTCGGTAGTACCCCGCTGAAAGCGATCTGCGCATCAGCACCGGGCGCGGCGCGAATATACGGCGCATTCGTGTTGACCGGGCGCGTGATCGTGATTTGTGTGCCATCCGCTTCTTGGACTACCGCACTGATCGCAACAGGGCTATAGCTCTGGCCGCCCGTCGAAATAGTCAGCGCAGGTGCGAGATCGCTCAGCGAGAAGGCGGAGCTGGTTGCATTCGCTTCAGGCGATGCGCTCACGGTTGGCACGCTGGTCTTTTCGATCGTCGGCACGGGCGTCGGTGGGACTTTCGTAGACGCGACTCTCGTGGGCGCGGTCGTGGGTGGCGCTTTGGTAGAGGCGATAGTGGCCGTAATAGGTGGAACAAACGTCACAGTTGCGCCTTCGGTTACGGCTGCTGCCATCGTCGCGGCCATCGTCGCCACTTCGGTACTCACTACTTCCGCCGTCGCATTGGCCGTCGGTTGGGTAGTCGCCGCACCGCCGCTCACATCGAGCGCAAAAACCGTCGAGATAAAGTTTTGGCTGTTGTTCGCATCGACTGGATAGACCGCATCGATCTGGAGGCGATGCGTGCCGTTCGTTAACGTCGCTGCAACGGTAAATACGCCTTTGCTGGCGCTCAGATCGCTCTCGATCGGGTTGCCTGTCGTGTCTTTATCATCGAGCAGGGTGGCTTTAAACGTGTCCAAAGCATCGGGCGGCGGCGCAATCACGAATGTCACCGCATCACTGGTTTTGACCGCGATCTGGACAGTCGGCTGTGGATCATCCACGATCACGCACGGCTCGGCATCCGGCGACGGCCAGCAGTACGATCCCTGTACGCCTGCAAAAGTCTCACCATTGATTTGCGCTGTGATCACGGGTTTGGGCAGAATTGCCCCGGCGGTCGCCTGAGCCGTCGCAGCCTGTGTTGCCGCCGTCGCCGTTGATGCAGGTGTGGCCGCCTGTGCTTGCGGCCACGCTGCTGAATGGGCGGCAGTTGTCATTAGGCCGCCCGCGACCAACGACAGTGCCAGCAGCGCACCGATTAAAACGCGATAATGTTTGAAACTCATGAAATCCCCTCCGAATGATGCTCGATGTCCTGCGCCTCGTACCACTGCGGACTGCGAAACGGCGCAAGTGCCAGCCGCAGCGATATTTCATAGATTGTTTGTCGGTTGACAAGCCCAGCGGTCAGAATGCCGACTGATCCTTCGCCCTGCTTGGTATTATGCGAACCAGTCAGCGCGTCCATCGCGGGGCCAAGTTCACCGCCCGCGCGCAGGACAGCAGCCACCCGCTCTGGCAACAACTCACCACCGCCGCCACCGACCCCGATTTGACCCTCGCGCGCGACGACTGCTACCCAATTACAGGTTAACAGCCCGATCTCCGACTCGACCACGCCGCCCTCGAATCCGATCCCTAGATCAGCGTCGGTGGCAAATTGAGCGGCGCGCGCCCGATTGATTGCGCCCCGTCGCGTTTCTTCGTCGCCCCAGGGTTGATCGGCCACGCCCGACGCCGCATCGACTCCCATAAACATAGCACCATCGTATAATGGCGCAAGTACGGTCTGTGCGGCGCGGCGTTTGACCGGATTCGTCGAGCCGATGGCGATGCGTGCGATTTGCATACTAGACCTGGTGATTCTTATACCTAGCGGCATTGTAGCATGTTTCGGCGTGCCGATCACAATCCGCCTTCACCCGCCACCCTAAAATTTTATGTTAGCGGGCGCAACCAGCATTTGGCAACATGTGCAGCCCGCTTTATTCCAGATCACATCAAGAGCCTGAACAGCGGCAGCGTTATCAGAGGTTGACTCTGTATCTTCACGGGGGTCATACCACTACGCCATTCCGCACGGCCACGATCTCGGCCATGATGCACAGCGCGATCTCCTCCGGCGTGCGCGCGCCGATCTTCAATCCGATTGGGGTGTGGATGCGCGCCAGCAATTCGGTGGATACCCCCCCTTTGCTCAGCCGTTCGATTCGTTGCTCGTGCGCGCGTTTGCTGCTCAGCACCCCGATATACGGTGACGGCCCCGGCAGCGCCGTTCGCAACGCGGGATCGTCGATCTTCGGATCGTGGGTCAGCACGGCGATGTACGTCTCGGAATCCATGCCAAGCTGCACGAGCGCCTTATCGGGATAGCTGTGCAGAATCGTCTCGGCAGCCGGGAAGCGATCCTTTGTCGAAAACAACGTGCGGGGATCGATCACCTGCACGCGGAATCCGAGCGAACACGCAAAGCCCGTGAGTGCCATCGCCACATGCGCGCCGCCGATGATGATCAGACGTGGCGCCGGGCGGTGAACTTCGAGCAGCATCTTCCCATCCTCGAACGGGAGTTGTACGGATGGCGCCCGCTCGCCGAGAGCGAGGGTCGCCGTTAATGTCAATGTATCCCTCTGGAGGGAATTGAGTATTGGGCCAGTGAACAGCACCTCACCGCTTTCGGCGACCAGGATTTTGCGCCCGGCGTCGTGCCCTTCGATGATCGTCAACGTGGCGGCGGCGTGATGTTCGTCGATCGTGCGGCTCACCGCGCCCCACCAATTGACATCAAGCGGCTCGACGAACACGGACACTTTGCCGCCGCACGCCAATCCGACATCCCAGGCGGTATCGTCGCTGACGCCGTAGTGCAGCAACCGCACTTGATCGTCCTTCAGCGTCTCGATCGCCTTATCGATCACCGCCGCCTCGACGCAGCCACCCGTGACCGATCCGATCATCGCCATATCGTCGCGGACAGCCATCTTCGCGCCAACCGGACGCGGCGACGATCCCCACGTATCGACGACGGTCGCCAGTGCCACCCGACTCCCGCCGCTCAGCCAACTATCCACCGTTTCCCGAATATCGAACATTGTTTCACGCCCTCTGAATCCGCCATTAAAAGATAAAAATTTATACCGAAACATCCTTTGTGTTATCTATCAGCCTTCCATTTCACCGAAGTAAAAAGCATTTTCCTGTGGATCAACAGCAAAACGAAGCCGATGTAAAAAGCCATCCAGACCCAGAAAATTGGGATGAAGCCACTTCTCGCCAATTGAGAGCAGTGGGACAAACACGGTTGAGTCGATCGTAAGATTATCGCCTTCGTCGGCATATAGGGTGATCGGCATACGAAA
This sequence comes from Aggregatilineales bacterium, assembly GCA_038230635.1. Classification (GTDB taxonomy): domain Bacteria; phylum Chloroflexota; class Anaerolineae; order Aggregatilineales; family UBA2796; genus JBBRMW01. Next base: position 6,656 of record JBBRMW010000106.1, read on the forward strand.
AAGAGTTCCAACGTATCGTGTTCCGCGCACAACTAACCGATCTGCTTGAATTGACTCCATTTGGCTAGAGTCAATAAGCTCGGCGTCCTCCGGGTTAAGAATGCACCATAGTGCGCCCGTATCAACAATCGCATTTGTAAAAATTCTCCGACCAAATCGAACTGGAACGACAATCCGCGTATTTCGGGCATCGTCGCCGCCAAAATGATCGGTGTAAGTCAGAACGCCGCTCGCAAATCGATGGGCACCCATGAGTTCCGAAAAGCTGCTCATGTCACAGGCACACGAACCATCATCACATCTTCCTGGTCGGCAAGTGTCCCCAATTGTCCAGCCAGCGCCTGACGGGTGTCACCTGTCCCCAACAACTGACCGTCCTGAACGGCGATCCATTGGCCGACATACTCGTGGCTATGCTGAGACAGCCAGTGCATCGTTCGGGCATGGTTACTTGTTGATGGCGTGCGATTGGTGACCTTCGGTGGGGCAATGCCTCTCTGATATTTGTGCAATTGCTCATTATCTGGATATTGCGCCAACCCTTGTTCTACCAGCGCGCGTGCCAATCGAACGGCCTCCGTGCTAAGTGCCCGGTTGATGGCAGCAGTAAATAAAGATGCGCCATCCATATTCGGTGCATTCAGAGCAATCATTTCCACGAATGATGCGAGGGTTAACTCGTGGCTATCGAGCAGGTGCCACGCGGTATCCAGCACTGTTTTATGCAGTGTTTCCGCTGAAATAACATCAGGAAATGCAATTGCCTGCATCGTTCATCTCCCTCTCTTCCAGTCCAGTATAACCCATCTGCCTTATGCGGAGCGTAATGGACTGTACCAAGTCGGCCATCCACCGTTTCCCGAATATCGAACATGGTTACACGCTTTCCCTAATTTGTTCCGATTAAATAATGTTCGAGATCAACTTATGATCAGTTGTGTCAATCAGCGTCAGGGCGCAGTTGGGCTTTGTGTCGCCGTTGCCGTGACGGTCAACATGGGTATATTGGTGGATGTAGGGCATTCTACGCTATTGCTGACTGCATGACCTACTACGACCGAATCATTGACCGTAGGTGGATAATCCCGAATCTGGACAGTATCACTAGCCGCTTCGATGACCGTTTTGAAGAATCTCTCACCGGGCGTTTGACCCACTGCGGCTGGAATTACTTCGTCAGATTCTTGGCTTTGCGATGAATTGACTACAATCCAATTGATGAACACCTGATATGGATTCGGATTGAGCAAGTGCCACACTCTATAGTGCTCGTTGGCTGACGAACAAACAGATGTGAATTGGAGAGGTTGTGGATTGACAGGTGGAGTTGGCGAGGGCAATGTTGCTAGGCGGTGCAGGATTTGACCCGTAAGGGTGTCCCAAATGGATAAATTTACACCATCATCAGTAACTGCGACCAGATACAACCCATCGGAACTGAATGATAACGAACTCGCATCGCCATCTGGGAAATTCTTGAGCCAAATCTCATTTGTTGTTATCGTATCTATCATGCAGCCAATACCGCCTCCAGATACAAGCCCCGCACCCGCAATCCAATGTCCGTCTCGACTCCAGGCAACTGATTCATTACCGTCACAAGTTGGAAAACTGACACGTTGCGCACTTTTAACGTCAATTACGAATGGCCCCAAAAAGAGGAGATGTTTACTATCGGAACTCCAAAACATTGTTCTTTGGTGCCCTACGGATTGCGATTTGAGGATATACAGAGTCGTTCCCGTTGAAATATCTAATATTTTAACATCAGTAAATCCGTAACTTTGTGGTACTGCAATCGCTAGTTTTGACCCATCTGGACTCCAAGATACCGCTGATACATAACCTAATTGTATCGTTTTGGAAACCGAACCCCTATGAGCATCCCAGATGCGAACTGTACTATCTTTCGATGAACTAGCGAGCTTGCTCCCATCGGGACTCCAACTGATGCTTTCGACCGAATTGAAATGCCCCGTAAACACTGCGGTTGCCTTACCCGTTGATACGTCCCATAGACGAATATTGTAATCCGCGTCGGCGCTCGCAAGTTTTGTGCTATCGGGACTCCAGGCGATCGAATTGACCACTCCAACGCTTTTGATCTGCGGACTTACGAGGATCAACTGTGGTGTGTAGAGATGAATACCGAACCAGCCTGAAACGGCAATGAGCTTCCCATCGGGACTCCACACAACGACAGAACTGGTCGATTCTGGAGTCTGAGCATTTACCGGGAAAATCATCAACACCAAGCTGACAATGGTAATGCTCAAAGCGATGACTAGCACCACATTCCGAAGCACATTTCTACGATGTACCATGCACCCTCGTCATATCGTAATTCAATTTCACTTCGTATTCTCGACAATCCAATGTGCGTGCGCGGAACGTTCCGGGCGACGCCAATCGACCCGCTTCAACTCCTTGACCAGCATCTCGAGGTTGGCGAGGTTGCGAATCGGCAGAAAATCGTCCACGTAGGGCAAAAGCGCCTGTGCCCCGCGTGTCAACGGCTCGTACTGCGGCGCCCCCAACAGCGGATTCAGCCAGATCAGGCGGTAGCAGTTGCGCTGCAAGCGGCTGATCTCCGCGCGCAGCAATTCGGGATCGCCGCGATCCCAGCCGTCGGTGATGATCAACGCCACCGCGCCATGCCCGAGCACGCGCCGCCCCCAATCATAATTGAAGCTGTGCAATGCGTCGCCCGTCCGTGTGCCGCCGCCCCAATCCTTGACGCTCGTGCCGACTTCCAGCAGCGTCGCATCGATCGATTTGTGGTGCAGCGATCGCGTGATGCGCGTCAGGCGCGTGCTGAACACGAACGACTCGACCTGATACGCGCTGTGCGCGAGTCCGTGCATAAAATGCAGCAGCAGCCGCGTGTAGCGTTCCATGCTGCCGCTGATGTCGCACAGCAGCACCAGCGGACGCGGCTTGATCTTGACCGTCCGCGTCGGCAGCACGATCATCTCGCCGCCGTAGCGCAGATTATCGCGCAGCAGTCGGCGCGGATCGATCTGCGCGCTGCGACCCGCGATCCGCCGCCGAGTTGCGCGTGTGCCCAGCGACCAACCCAGCCGCGCGATCCACTGGCGCGCCGCCGCGATCTCCGCACCCGTCATTTCGGCGAAGTCTTTGGTGCGCAATAGCTCTTGCTGGCTGAAAGTCGGCACCAGCGCGATCAGCTTATCATCGACGCCCTGTGGATTCGTGCCGTTTTCGTCGTCGGGGGTGGCCTCCGGGCCGGGCAAAAACTGCATCTTCTTTTTGCGGCGCGTCTCACCCAGCGATCGCAGATCGAGCGTTGACCACTGCTCTGAGGATGGCCGCCGCCAAAATTGTTGGAACGCCTCATCGAACAGATCGATATCGCGCTGCCGGGTCACGAACAGCGCCCGCAGCGTCTGATACACATCGTCGCGCCGCCCCAGGTGGATCAGTTCGAGGGCGCGCGCCGCGTCCGTGATGCGATCGGGCGTGATGTTCATGCCGAGCGCCCGACACAACCGCCCGAACAACGTCAGGTTGTGCAGCAAATGGCCGCCCGCGTAAGGTGCGCCGTCCGCTCCCAGGTAAATGCTCATGTCGCTATTTGGCGGCGTCGGCGGTCAGCCGTGCCCGATCGAGCAGCGCGGCGATCGATTCGGGCGGCAGCGCGTTGATGTCGTCCTGATATTTCAGGATCACACCGACCGTCTCCGCCACGATCTCCGGCGACAAGGCGTTTTGATCGAGCGCGATGAGTGCCGCCGTCCAATCGATCGTCTCTGCCACCCCTGGTGCTTTGAACAGTTCCATCCGCCGCATCTCCTGGATGAACGCCGTGATCTGCCGCGCCAGCATCGGCTCGACGTGCGGCGCTTTGGTGCGGATGATGCGCAGTTCCTTGTCGAAGCTCGGATAATCGATCCAGAAGTACAGGCAGCGCCGTTTGAGCGCATCGTGAATCTCTCGCGTGCGATTCGAGGTGACGATCACGATCGGCGGCGTGGCGGCTTTGATCGTGCCCAGTTCGGGGATCGTGACCTGGAAATCGGAGAGCAGTTCGAGCAGCAGCGCCTCGAATTCCTCATCCGCGCGATCGATCTCGTCGATCAGCAGGACGGGCGCGCGTCCGTTCGCCCCCGCTTCGACGGCTCGCAACAGGGGCCGCGCCTGTAAAAATTCGCGCGTGAACAGCTCGGCTTGCATCTCAGCCCGACTCGCGCCCGTCGCCTCCAGCAGTCGCAGGTGCATCAACTGCTGCGCGTAGTTCCACTCGTAGAGCGCGGTGTTCGAGTCCAGCCCTTCGTAGCATTGCAGCCGAATCAGCTCGGTATCGAACAAACGCGCAAGCACTTTGGCGATCTCGGTCTTGCCGACGCCCGCCTCACCTTCGAGGAACAGCGGCTTGTGGAGCGCCAGCGACAGATAGATCGCGGTGGCGAGGCTGCGTTCGGCGATGTAATTTTGGGCGGCCAGCGCATCCTGTACCGCTTCAACGGAGGTAAACATCATGCGAGGTGTAATTCCTAATTGCTTGAAGATAAATAGCCATTTCTGCTGAAAAGTCTCTAATTAGGGGCTTTCGACCGCATTAGAATGACGATGCTTGGATAGAGAACAACCATGCACAGCGTTGGGATTGTGAATAGAATAAAGGTAAGTGTCGAAAGTGTTGCCACATGCCTATTGGGGCTTGATTTGCGCCCCTGGGTGGTGCGCGCCGAATGACCCATATTGATTCGCAAAAATCCTAAACACAGGATGATTGCGTGTATAATCTCCACCCATAGCACGATAGTCATCCCATATCCACCGTTAGCCTTTTGGAAAAGATAGGCTTCATAGGAAGGATTAATGAGCATAAATAGAAGCAATAACGCCAAAGGACCACCTAACCACAAGGCCAATACAACAATTTGTGTTTTCGTGAACAATCCTTATGCTCTCCAATCGTGTTGAATCATCTGCCTGAACCGAGATGAAGGCGGTCAAATAGAAAGTATCTACGCCCCTTGAGAGAACATATGTTCTATGATGTACTCTCCGTCAGTATCAATTCACCACCGATTAATACCATCCACCTTACCAATTCTATTGCTCTTGCATTGCTAGCAATGACCCCACCCGCTGTGCTTACGAAGAAGGGGTTGGAGGTGAGGTAAATCTTCCCAATCACCGCCTACTACCGTCCACCTTACCAATTCGACTGATCTTTCACTGTTTATCAGTGGACAGTCACTCACGTATTTGACCAGCATGACTCCCCTCTCCGTTTGCGGAGAGGGGGTGAGGTTTATCCTATCGCCGACTGTACCGCACGTTTGAAGTACACGCCCACCATCGCGTGCCGATACGCTTCCGGCGCGAAGATGTCGCCCATCACCGATCCGGCGATGTCTGCCATGAGCGCATTGGCCGCCGCATCGATCGTCGCCGCATCGATCGCTTTGCTCTTGAGCGCCGCTTCCGCACCCGGCGAACGGGTCGCTTTGACGGTTGCGCCACCGACTGCGACGCGCGCCGATTGACAGGTCGCGCCGTTCATATCGAGCACCACGCACACGCCGACGACCGCATAACGTGAGGCACTATGCGGCAGCTTGTGATAGGCGCTTTTGTAGCTGCTCAGGCTCGGTAGCGTAATCGCCGTGATCAGTTCGCCGGGCTGCACCGCCGTCGTGAACAGATCGAGGAAAAAGTCATCGGCGGCCACTGAGCGCGTGCCACTCGTGCCCTGAATCTGGATCGTGCCGCCGCTCGCCAACACCACTGTCGGTGGATCGGAGGCGGGATCGGCGTGCGCGATGTTGCCGCCGATCGTGCCCCAGTTGCGCACCTGCGGATCGCCCACTTGACCGCAGGCTGCTGCCAGTGCCGGATTGTGCTTCTGAACGTCGGGAGAGGCGGCGATTTGCGCGTGCGTACACAGGGCGCCGATCGTCAGGCCACCGCCGCCTACCGTAATCGTTTTGAGTTCATCCAGTCGCCCCAGATCGACCAGCGCGCCCGGTTGTGCCAGCCGCAGGTTCATCGCCGGGATCAAGCTGTGGCCGCCCGCCAACGCTTTGGCGTCGCTGTTGGCGCTCAGTAGTTGGATCGCTTCCGCCACCGAGGTCGGGCGGTGATAATCGAATTTCATTGGTCGCATGGGTCAGGCTCCGTTCGTGTGCGCGGACTTGTGCATGGCTGCCCAGACGCGCGCTGGCGTGAGCGGCATATCGATCGAATCGACACCGAACGGCTTGAGCGCATCCATGACGGCGTTATAAATCGTCGGGGTGCTGGCGATCGCGCCCGTTTCGCCGACGCCCTTGACACCGATCGGATGGTGCGGCGACGGCGTGACTGTGAAGTCGAGTTCAAAGTTCGGGAACATATCGGCACGCGGCAGCGCATAATCGGCCATTGTTCCGGTCAACAGTTGTCCGTTTTCATCGTAGACGACGCCCTCGTAAAGCGCTTGCCCGATACCTTGTACGACGCCGCCGTGAATCTGCCCGGCCACGATCACCGGGTTGATGTGCGGGCCGCAGTCGTCAACCGCGATGTAGCGCTTGAGCGTGACCACGCCCGTGTCAGCATCTACTTCGACAACCGCGATATGCGTACCGAATGGATACACGAAGTTTGGCGGATCGTAGAACTGCGACGCCTCCATGCCCGGCTCCATGCCCTTCGGCAGATTCCAGGCCAGCGTCGCCATCAGCGTCGCATCTTGGATCGTTTTGAACTTGTCGGGCGATCCCTTGACGAAAAACTTGCCATCACCATAATCGATGTCTTCGACGGCGGCTTCCAGCAGGTGAGCGGCCATAGCGCGCGCCTTTTCCTTGATCTTGCGCGTTGCCAAAACCAGTGCCGCGCCCGCCACCGGAGTCGTGCGGCTGCCATAGCTGCCCCAACCCATCGGCGTGCGATCGGTATCGCCGTGAATGATTTCGACGTGATCGGTCGGTACGCCGATCTCGTCCGAAACGATCTGCGCGAAGGTCGTTTCCTCGCCCTGACCATGCGGCGACGCCCCGATCATCACTTGCACCTTGCCCGTCGGCGAGACGCGCACAATCGCGCTCTCCCACAAACCCGCCTGAAAGCCGATCGCGCCCGCGACTTGGCTGGGCCCGAGTCCGCACAATTCAGCGTAGGTCGAGACGCCGATTCCGATGAATTTGCCGTGTTTGCGGCCTTCGGATTGTTCGGCGCGCAGTGCCTCATAATCGGCCATTGCCAATGCTTTGGCGAGCGCCGCCTCATAGTTGCCGCTATCATAGGTCAGGCCAATGGCGACCGTGTGTCCATTCTCGAAGGGCGGAATCAGGTTCTTGCGACGGAATGCCACTGGGTCCATGTGGAGCGCATCTGCCATCCTGTCCATCAGCCGCTCGACCAGAAACGTTGCTTCAGGGCGACCCGCGCCGCGATACGCATCCGTCGGCGTCGTCGTGGTGAACACGCCAATCGACTCGCAGCGAATGTTCGGGATCGTGTACGCACCGCTGTACATCAGGCCGTGCAAAATCGTTGGGATACCGGGACCCGCCGTCGAAAGGTACGCACCCATACCCGCAAAGACTTTGCCGCGAATCGCAGTCACCGTGCCGTCGTTTTTGGCGGCCATTTCGACATATTGAACGTGATCGCGCCCGTGAATCGTGACCTGAAAATTCTCGCTGCGTGTTTCTGTCCACTTGACTGGCCGATTCAGCTTCATCGCCGACCATGCCGCCAGCGCCTCATCGGCATATACCGGAATTTTGCTGCCGAAGGCACCCCCCACTTCCGGCGCGATCACGCGGATTTTGTGCTCCGCGACGCCCGTCATCACACACAACAAAAAGCGCGCAATGTGCGGATTCTGGGTGGTTGACCAGACGGTCAGTTCCTCCGAGGGGCCATTCCACTGTGCGAGCGCCGCGCGCCCTTCCATTGCCATCGGCACCAAGCGCTGCTGCACGATGCGTTCTTTGACCACGACATCGGCTTCAGCGAACGCCTTGTTCAGGTTTTCGTCACCGCTCGAAGCCACCCAGCGAAATGCGATATTGTTCGGCACATCGTCAAACAACTGCGGCGCGCCATCTTTGGAGGCCTCTTCGGGGTTCGTCACTGCGCCCAGCGGTTCATAATCGACCTGCACCGTATCCGCTGCATCTTGCGCCAGCGAACGATTCTCGGCCAGGATAATCGCCACGCCATCGCCAACATAGCGCACCTTGTCTTTGGCGAGTGGTGGATGCGTGGGCGTCTTGAGATCGGAGCCAGGGATCAGCCACGCGCACGGCACACCGCCAAGCGTAATATCAGCACCCGTGAATACCGCCACGACGCCGGGCATGGCCTGCACCGCCGAGGTATCAATGCTTTTGATCAGGGCGTGCGCGTAAGGGCTGCGTACCACCACCATCGCCAGCATCCCCGGCAGCACCATATCATCTGTATATTTCGCCTTGCCCGTGATCAGGCGTGGGTCTTCGCGGCGCTTAATACCCGATCCAAAAATGCGCGTGGTGGTCATGTCGCCACCGCCGACTTCTCGGACGCGGCTTTCACGGCGGCCACGATATTCTGATAACCGGTGCAGCGGCAGATATTGCCTTCGAGTCCTTCGCGGATTTCTTCGTCGGTCGGATGTGGGTGATTCTTCAAAAAGGCAGTGGTCGCCATGATCATGCCGGGCGTGCAAAAACCGCATTGCAGGCCATGATTTTCCCAGAAGGCATTTTGCATCGGATGCAACGTACCATCGGCGGCGGCCATGCCCTCGATCGTGGTGACTTCGCGCCCGTCGGCTTGTACGGCCAAACATGTACACGACTTGAGTGCGCGGCCATCCATGTGAACGGTACACGCCCCACACTGGCTGGTATCGCAGCCGACGTTGGTGCCCGTCAGCGCGATCTCCTCACGCAGAAAATGCACGAGCAGCATTCGTGGCTCGACATCCCGCTCATAGGTCTTGCCATTGACTTTAATCGAAACGCGCATGAAAACCTCTTTTATGTTTATTTTGCTTCAAACCAGATAGCGACGATCTGCCGATTCAACCTTTGTGAAGCGCACCGTCCTTTCGAGCGATTAAGTTTCTTCAGTATCCGAAGCGACACCCGCTGGCACTTGCTTGGCAATGCCCCGGAAAAACTGGCTGTGACAGGTAAAATAATAGGAGCGTTTGATCACGAAATATCGCGCGTCTCTTTGTGTTCTAAGTTTGATCAACCTTCAGAACGTTATTATGCTGCAAAACTCGCAAATTGCGAATCGGACTCGGCGATGGGTGCATTCAGAATTAGGGGCGAGGGATGCGCTTTGGCTGAAGGCCATTGCCTAGCGGACGAGGCAGGCCTCGTCCCTACCCCAGACGCCGTTTCTGTAGGGACGAGGCCTGCCTCGTCCGTCTCGAAAGGGCATCGCCAGGGGCAAACCGTTCGGAACGACGCGCCCCCACCCCTGAATGCACCCTCGGCGACCGCGACCTTGCGAGATGGACACTTGAGAGTCGGCCACGATCGCGCTAAAATCCGGCGTACTATGCCCACACCTTTTATGCACATGGCGTTTGCGCACCATATTTTGACCGATGAGGCGCTGCCCGTCGCCGCCCGCACCCTGATCGAGGCGCAGTGGGGCGCGTTTTTGCTGGGCAGCATCGCACCTGACGCGCGTGTGTCATCTGGGATTCGGCGCGCGGACACACACTTTTTCGAGTACGAGGCGGTGATTGCGGTACATCCGATCGATGCGATGCTGGCGCAGTTTCCAATGCTCGCACGCGCCGCCATTTCGGATGAGGCATACGCGGCGTTTATCGCGGGTTATGGTGCGCATCTGGCAATGGATGAAGTGTGGTGTACCGACCTGCTGTTTCCGAAGTTCATGATGCTTTGGGACGGCAACTTCAGCAGTTTCCAGATGCTCCACATGCTGCTCGGTTATCTGGATGCACGCGACGTGTCGAGCCTGCCCGTAACCAGCGATCACCCGGTATTGATCGCCGCGACCCCGCAGAATTGGCTGCCCTTCATGCCCGATACGGCCTTGATCGATTGGCGTGAGCTGATCGCCGCGCAGATGGCACCGGGCGGTTCGAATCGCACGATCGAGATTTTGTCGCAGCGGATCAAGATGCAGCCGAGTGAAATGGCCGCATTTATCGCATCCGCTGATCTGATGGAGGCGAACTTGTGGCAAAACGTGCCACGCTCGCTGGTGGCTGCTGTCGAGGAGAATATGTACGAGCGGGCGCGCGGCGTTTTGATCGACTATTTGGGTAGGTGACTGACGGGCGACCGCATTGGAACGCCCTTGCAACGAATCGCGCCTATATTCTGTATCTGCTGCGATTTTGTGCCTCATGCCGTGTAAGTGAAATTTGGTTTTCAGTAATCCGAAAGGTATATTTTCCATGCACATCTTGGTTACGGGTGGCGCAGGCTATATCGGCTCGACCACGGCTACCCTGTTCTTGCGCGCGGGACACCGCGTCACAGTCTTCGATAATCTGTTTCGCGGCCATCGGGAAGCGGTGCCCGCCGGAGCCACTTTCATCCACGGCGACATCGCCGATCGGGGCGCACTGGACGTATTGTTCCAGTCCGGCGGATTCGATGCCGTCGCGCATTTTGCGGCGCTGATCGAAGCGGGCGAAAGTATGCAGCGACCCGCGCTCTACTTCCGCAATAATGTTGCCTACAGTCAGAATCTGTTGGAAGCGATGATCGATCACGATGTGAATCGCCTCGTCTTTTCTTCGACGGCGGCGGTGTATGCCAGTCAGCGTCACGCGCTCTCCGAAGATGATCCCTATCAGCCCGCCAACGTCTATGGCGAAACCAAACTGATGATCGAGCAGATGATCCGTTGGTTTCACGATCAAGCGGATTTGCGCTACTGCATTTTGCGCTATTTCAATGCGTGCGGCGCACTGCTCGATGAAGGCGGCACTGCACCGCGCGGTGAAGCTCATTCGCCGGAGACGCACCTGATTCCACTGACTTTGCAAGCGGCACTCGGTCAACGCGAGTCGATCGCGGTGTATGGCACGGATTACGAAACGACGGATGGAACGTGTATCCGTGACTATGTGCATGTGGCCGATCTGGGGCAGGCGCATGTGCTGGCCCTCAACGCGATCGATGAGCGCGGCGCGATGACCTATAACCTAGGCAATGGACGTGGTTACAGTGTCCGCGAGGTGATCGAAACAGCACGCACGGTGACAGGGTTGCCAATCAAATCAGTCGATTCGCCGCGCCGTCCGGGTGACGCGGCCAAATTGGTGGCATCCTCAGAAGCAATCAACAACGATCTGGGCTGGGCGCCGCAATATCCGGCGCTCGAAACGATTATTGCCAGTGCATGGGCGTGGCATCAGACACATCCGCGTGGATATGCCGATTGAATACTTGGGCGGGCAGAGCAAAAGTAGGAAAAGACCAACTTGACCCTTGCGGGAACGAAAAGGTGGGGTAGAATACTCGCTACATGAGGACAACACGCGGTGAAAGCGGCGTGATGCTCACGTAACAACCTGGAGGAGGCGGCAGACAACGAGCGA
>JBBRMW010000107.1:0-18070 GCA_038230635.1 Aggregatilineales bacterium
CCCAATCCACGACATCATCCAATAATCGTTTCAAATGCAGGCCAGATTGGAATATGTGGTCAACGTCTGGCCGATGCACAGCAGGCAGCGGCATGTTTTCATATTCTTCCGGTGCTCGCAAGAGGCTATCTGCCAATGCGATGACATCCCCGACGCCGTTTCGCAGTTCGTGGCTCACAAAACTAATGAAAGTCGTTTTTGCCGCATTGGCGCGCTGCACTTCTTCAAAAAGCTGTGCATTGTGGATGGCAAGGGCGATTTGTCGCGCCAGAATGTCCAATACATCGCGCTCATCCTGGCCGATCGCGCGATCGCGGCGTTGCTCGATTTTCATTGTGCCATTGAGAGTGCCTTCGGCAGGGGTCATTGGTAGCTCGATTTCTATGGGCAGCAATTGCTTGCGTTGACGTGGCTGTGTGGGTTCTTCGGCCGCTGCTGCTGAATTGAATACACGTCCATCAGCGTAGCTGATCGCGTATTCTACGGGTGTGCCACGAGCGTCATAAACGGCTATCTGCACGCTCGCGTATCCGAACGATTGGCAGATTTCACTGGCCGCCGCTGGCAACAGATCGCCCAAACTCAATAAGGCATGTGCCTGATTGCCAACCTTGGTGATAAGTGCCATTTGCTGTGCTCGATGACGTAAGCTCCGATTCAGCTGACTCAGTGGATCAAACAGCCGTTGACCGAGTACGGGAGCGATCAGAATTAGCGAACCAAGTGCATAGAGGTTTTGTTCAAATGCCAGATGATCGATATTCGGGATGGGGATAATGATCATACCCACCGTCAGACTACCGATTCCATAGGCTACCCGGCGGCTAAAGCGCTCACCATCTCGTCTAAATAACTGGACGATGGTATAGAACATTGTGCCCAGCACCAATTCATCGTATAGGATGAAAATTACGTTGAATGCAATCAATGGGCCATATTCATATTGCACCGAACTGTTGGATGCAATGAAAACGACGGGTTCGAGGATGATCGATGTATGTAACAGAAGTTCAGCGCCAAGAGCCACCCCCAGCGCCACCAGCGTGATCAACATACCGCGTTCGATCAGTCGTCGGCGCTTGGTCCAGGCGTCGAAATATTCGATAACGAACCGATAAAGAAAGTAGGGCGAGGAAGCGGTAAGCGCAGTCGCTACCACGAATAGATCGTGGACATTAGCTCCTGTTGCACCCACAAATCGCATCACGATCACGACAAACCGTGAGGCGGCCAAACTCAACATCAGCCTCAACAGGAACTGGCTTTTCTTGTCACGACGTAGTTGGGAAAGCAGGAGGATTGCAATCGCACTGCATACCAAGGTGGTGAAGGCGTTGGTTGCGATTGCAAAGAGGTTAAATACCGTCATAGCTTGAAGTGTTCACCGAAAGCCCAGAAACGGTAGATTCAATCATAGCTTGTCCCATTATGTTTTCCAAATTTTACGTGCTAGAATCTCCAACATATGATCGGATCTCGGAAATGGATGAGCTGAGTGAGCCATGAGCCTCTATCCACCCGGCCCTACAGATTGGCGACGAACGATTGAAGAGATAAGAGCAGATCCCATTGGATTCCGTCTGCGCCTTCAGCAGACCTACGGGGATTTTGTCTATTATCGGCATGGGCCAGCCTACGTCTATTTCATCAATGATCCCGACTTGATCCGCGAAGTCCTGATGCAGCAGAGCCAGAAAATGGCGCGGGTACGGGTCGCTCAGGAGAGTCTGACCCCTTTTCTGGGGCAAGGGCTGCTTGTTTCATCCGGTGAACACCACCGAAGCCAGCGGAAAGCGATACAACCGATCTTCACGCCAACCTGGATCGCCTCCTATTTCGAGGTGATGGCGCAGTGCATCGATGAGCTAACCGCAGATTGGGTCACTGGACAGGATCGCAACATCGGTCAGGATATGATGCGGTTTGCCTCCACAGTTATTTACAGGACGGTCTTCGGTGCGAATCCAAATCGGGCACAAGTGGAAGTCCGTGCCGCCATCGATACCCTGCAGAAATTCTCAAATCAGGTGATGCGTGGCGGCTCCGCAATCCAGAAAGTAGAAGTAAAAAGCGCCATCGAACAGCTTGATGCAGCCGTCAAAGACTTAATCCAGCAGCATGAAACATCGGCAGCAGGCAGCGATCTCCTGTCACACTTGTTGGCGCTCAGAACGTTGGATGGATCGCGGATGCCTGAAAAACAGGTGCGCGACGAGGTAGTTACCATGCTCGTCGCGGGCCATGAAACGACCGGGAATGCGTTGACATGGCTGTTTTATCTGCTGGCACAACATCCTCAAGTCCAGACGCAAATCCGCCAGGAAATGTGGAATACTAATTCAAAATCGCTGTCCATTCCCGACTATTTGACCGTTCTGCCATTTGCGGAACAAGTTCTCAAGGAGACGTTGCGTCTGTATCCACCAGCCTGGCTCATCGGACGCTCCCCAACGGAATCTGTAATGCTGGGAGGATATTCAATTTCACCGGGCGCGACGATTCTGATCTGCCCTTACGTCTTGCACCGCAATGCAACCGTTTTTCCTGATCCAGAACAGTACATGCCTCAGCGATTTAGCACAGAACCGCCAGCTTATAGTTACCTCCCATTTGGTGCTGGCCCGCATGTCTGTATCGGCCAATCCCTTGCCATGCAAGAAATGATGCTGACTGTTACCCGCCTACTCGACCATTGGCGCTTCGAGTTGGTGGATACTCACCCTCCAGAAATGGAAGCGCTCATCACACTGCGCCCGAGGAATACGATACAGCTTAGAATCCACAACATCGAGGATGACAAACGTGAATGATACGCTGACGGCGATAAAGGGTATTCGGGTTGGTCACGCCCAAAATATTGAGGCTTTGACCGGCTGCACCGTCATCCTCTGTCCACCGCACACGGTGGGTGGTGTCGATCAACGTGGCGGTGCGCCGGCCACTCGTGAGACGGATCTGCTGCGTCCTATGCATATTGTCCAGCATGTGAACGCCATTTTACTGACGGGTGGCAGTGTATTTGGCTTGTCCGCAGCGGATGGCGTCGTGCGTTATCTGAAAGAGAAGAACATCGGCTATTCGACCCCGGATGGCCCAGTACCGATTGTGCCTACCGCCGCGCTCTACGATCTGAACATCGGCAAGCCTGGAATTCACCCTGACGCTGCGATGGGTTATGCCGCCTGTATCGCAGCATCCGATGCGCCACTTATAGGTGGCGCAATTGGAGCGGGGACTGGCGCAAAAGTCGGCAATCTGATGGGGCCAGCTTTTGCCACCCGCACCGGAATCGGTACCGCAGCACTCGATCTGGGGAATGGCCTCATCATTGCGGCGCTCATTGCGGTCAATGCCGTCGGTGATATCGTAAACGCACGGGGCGAGATCATCGCTGGACTGCGCGCCGCACCCGACAGCAAAGAGTTCGTTGGCACGCTCAATATGCTCAAAATGATCGGCAATGCGTCCATCCCCGGTGGGACAAATACCATCATCGGAGTTGTAGTCACTAACGCGAAGCTAGATAAAGACGGTGCAAACAAACTCGCTCAGATGGCGCATGACGGCATCGCCCAAGCCGTGCGACCAGCCCACACGATACACGACGGCGACACGCTATTTGCGCTGGCAACTGGTGAAATTCAGGTCGATGCGTTTATTGTGAGCGTCTTCGCTGCTGAAGCCGTGGCAGAAGCAATACAAAATGCTGTCGCCAAATGAACGTAGGCCGATCCTGACCGCACGGTAAGGAATTACAACCCACCTATTTCATGGGTTCATGTGCCATAGCGGTATGTGTCAAGGGTTTGAAACAACTTGAGTGAAAAGATTAGGGGAGATTGTTGCTCGTGGCAGGTGGGTTGATGTAAACGGAATCCGGATTTCCTTTAACGAAGGGAATACCGTGCCGAAAACGGTCTGGGTGTGCGGCGAAAGCATTGTCCATAACCTGTTGGCGCTGCTGCTGAATTACGGACGCCTGGCCGAAGTGAACACTGGCCGGGGTAAGTAAATTCAGCCCGGAATGGTAATGATGCTCGTTGTACGAGGCAAAGAAGGTGCGTGCCCAGGTACGAGCCGCGTCAATGGACTCGAAACGGCTCGGGTAGGTTGCATGGTATTTCATGGTCTTGAACTGCGCCTCGCTGAATGGGTTGTCGTCGGAAGTGTGCGGACGGCTGTGACTCTTGGTAATGCCCAGGTCGACCAACAACTGGCTCAAGGGCTTGCCTTTCATCGGACCGCCATTGTCGGCATGAAGGGTGAGTTGCTCAGGTTGGATGCCGTATTTTTGGGCAGTTTCAGCGATAAGCTGTCGCGCCAGGTCGCTGCTCTCCTCTTCGGCAATCATCCAGCCAACCACATAGCGACTGAATATATCCAGGACGGTATAGAGCGGGTAATGCTCCCATTTATGCGAGCCACGCAGGGCCGTGATGTCCCAGGACCAGACCTGGTTCGGCTGCGTCGCCAGCAGCTCAGGCTTTTTGTAGGCTGGATGACGGCGAATATTTCGTCGTTCACGCACCTCGTCATTGGCGGCCAGGATGCGGTACATCGTCCGCCAATGACACAAGTAGGTGCCCTCATCCAACAAAGTGGCATACACCTGGCGTGGCGCTTTGTCCATAAAGCGTTCGCTGTTGAGTGTCTCCCGAACTTCGACCCGTTCCTCACTGGACAGCGCTGGTTCCGGGCCTATTTGGACTTTTTGCTTGGGCTGGTCTCGCCCTTGAAGTTCCCGGTACACCCGACTGCGCGGCACAGCCAAGGCTTCACAGGCGCTTTTGACCCCGATTTTGGCGGCGAGTTCAGTCACGATTGCCCCTCCTCTTTCGAACTGTCCAGCAGTGCTGCCAACTTTTTTTGGGCATCAATAATCGCCTCCGCACGTTCCAGTTGTCGCTTCAATCGGGCATTTTCGGACTCCAGGCGGCGCATTTCCGCTCGGTGCGGATTTGCGACGGGTCCACGCTGCTTGTCGACCAAAATCCCCTCGGTCTCAGCCTTGCGCCAGTCGATGAGCTGCGAATAGGTCAGCCCTTCACGCCTTAACAGTGACCCCAACTGGCCATGCTTGCACAAGGCCGCTTCGATCACGATCCGACGTTTATATTCTGCGCTGAATCGTCGCCGTTCGGCTTTCGGTTGTACTTCCGGGTTGGGCTGCGCATTCTGATACATGGTTTTTTCTCTGTTCTCCGCCCCTCAATTCTACAGTAAACTTTGTGGCGAAGTTGTTTCGTCCATTATGGCACACAGGGTAGTACAATTACGGGGTCAATTTAATGGGCACTTGACCCCGTCTCGACACCTCCAGTTCCCACTATTTCCAATACACAATCAATTCTTTGGTATGGATCGTTTCGCTGCTCGCTCCAATGCAACGTGAATCTCCTGACGAACACCCACTGTAATCACTGGATCATCCAACAGTGAAGCTAGTATACTTAACGCTTTTTCAGATCCTATATTGCCTAGTGCCTCGGCGATACCTGCTTTCAGAACGTTATCATGGGAATTAAATCGGGAATCGCAGAGGGTCTTTATGAGTGCAAGGAAAATCCCAGGCAGCATAATCGGCGTGAGGCAATCAGTGCCACCACTCAGCCGTGATAGCCTCGGTTGAGCACTATTGCTGATGAATACCACGGGTGTAAGTGGCGATTCATCCGTAATCAGGCGAGTTGCCACGTAGCCGTCCATCACTGGCATATTTTTGTTCATAATGACCACATTAGGATGGTGTGCTCGGAATTGCTCTACCCCTATACCTCCGTGATTTGCAGTAATCGTTTGGCATGGGAATCCTCGCGCAAGTATCAATTGTCGTAACTGGGTCATTTCTATAAGGTCATCCACCAGGAGTATCGTCGGTTGTGTATCTGAGGTTTTTGAGCTAGATGATGGAATAGGCAATTGGGCTAAACGTTCTGCGAGAATTGGAACCACATCCGTATCCCCGATAGCCCCCAGAGCAATCGCAGCTTCGGTCTGAACTCGATAATCAACATCATGAAACAGCCTACGCTGAAGTTCGGTTTGTGCCACTTTATCTTTTATGCGTCCCAAACGAGCAACCACTTCTGCGCGCACTATCGCATCAGGGTTGTCCAGTGCTTCAAGCAAGTAAGGAATGGCATGAACGTCCAGCGCCCCAAGGTTTTCACCGGCAATTGTATAGGTATCGCCGTTTAGGTCCTTGTTCAAGTCTGCACATAACCTTTCGGGCAACTTTCGGTAATTATCCTCGAATGTCAGTATATCAGTTTCGAGACATCGTGCCGCCAGTGTAAAAGATCGCCTGAACCATCGCGGCTCAGGGACTAAGGTTTATCGGTGATATTGGCAGCCATAAACGACTGGCCGCGACCGTTATAGCCGCCCTGTCTTCCTGCACCTGAAATGTACCCTCATAATATCCCGCAAAACGGCGACAAAACAGACCGCTCATCAGCACAGATATCGGCAACCCATCCTGTAAAGTGTTACCCCAATCCAGAGTCAGTTTCACACCGGAGACAGTGATTGCCACGCCTCTCGCATCAGAGTCCACTTCAATTCTCAACGGTGAATCCTTGGACGGATTTATCATGTTTACCATGTGGACGATTACCGAGACGAGTCCTTCAGGGTCTACTTGCACGAACGGAAGCTCGCTATCGGAATGTACATAGAGCGGTTTGATTTGACGTGCGGCGGCAATCTGGGCTTGGTTTTCTTGCAATACCTGCCTTACGTTTATGTCTTTAGGTACAGAGAATGCTTGGCTCACCCGTACCAAATCGAGCAGTGCATCCGTCAGGTTCAAGGCATTTGTGGCTTTGTCGCGGATGTTCTGGACATCTTTTGCAAACTCCATCGGATGCGACTTGTCATACTCACTAAGCAGCAAATTAGCGAGGTCGATGGCGGACACCAAATCGCGGCGGAAGGCATGGCCAATCGCGCGGATAAGCGCTTCTTCGTTCTTGTCTAGATTGTCGGTCATGCCAGATACTATCCCGATTATCGCAATGCGATGCTGTATTGATATTCGTTCAGGACGTTCAACAGCGCAAACGGCTCGCCATGCCAAGCAATATGCAATGTCAAATCGACGGCTTGTCCAGGTGCAACGGTGAGCGGCGGAAGTTCAGCCAGAACGCTCGGCCCGACGGGACGCTCGGTATAGCCATACATCACGTCAATCGCATTCTCGTCGAGAGGCAGCGCCACGGTCCGGCCATTGTAAAGTCGCAATCGCAAGATAAGTTGTCCAGGCTGGGTGAAGGTCGATACCAGTTGCACATCGACGCGTTCGGCAGGGGTGGCGGTCGGAGCTGTCGTAAGCGTCGGCACAGGCGTCAGGGAGATCGCCTCGTTTTCTGGCACATAGTTCGCCAAAACGATCAGTCTTCCTGGCGTGGCCTGGTCAGTATCGGGGTTACGTTCGCCAATGAGTGTCAACACCAAGCCGGGCGCGCTTTGCCGGAAATCGCTGGTGTCGCTCCGATTGACCCACTTCCGCCCAACAAAGGTGAAGTGCAACACCGCGCCTGTGTTCAATTGCAGGTCAAAGTGATTGCCTGCCGCTATCTGCTCAAAGAGCGCCGCATTGGCCGCCGACCAGGGAATACCAAGCACCGGACGTACGATGAGGCCAGCAATGTATGAGGCCACATCCGGGTTATCTTCGTACGTCCATTCGGCCATCGAGATCGCCCGACGTTGTACCACAAACACGCGCGGCGGATTTTGCCCGTTGCTTATAATCCGAAGATTGACTGGAACCAAGACGCCTGACGCATTGCCCGACCGAATAATGTTGTCCTGAGCATCCAGCGCAAACGGAGTCGGTGTCCAAGTATGCGCGAGGGTTGGCGTGGGCGTCAGAGTGTGTGTGCCAGCAGGCGTGGGGTTGGCATTTCCGCTCAACCCATGCAGCAGTAAAAAGCCAAGCACCAGAATACTGAGTGCGCCTATACCGAGCACGAGCGGCGTAGTATGTGATAAAGTGGGTTGTACCACACTAGCATCAGTCGCTAGACCTGTATCGGTTTGGGCAGCGACCTGGATCGCTTCAGGCGTTGGCACCCAATACGCGCCAACCGGTACCAAGCCTTTTTGCGCATACTGCAGCAGGAGTTGGTCCACCAATTCCGCTTCCAGCGTATCGGCACCCGCCGCCCCTTCATCCCGACGGGTGCGTTCATAGATGGCTTTGTAGAGACGCTGCCGTTCCGTCGGCACCAAATCCCACAAGGCCTCGATTTCGGCTAGGCGCATCTGTCGCAAGGCATCCAGCGAATGATAGACGAACGTCTCAGTGTTCGGTGGGGTGATGGGTGTTGGCATCCGCAGCTCCTTTCGGCTCCGGGTTCGAGGCCGGGGACGTTTCGGCGTGAGGTGGCAGTGCCTCGGATAGGTCACGGGCAGCCGCCTCGAAACGAGCCACCGTTTGGATCGTCTCCAGCCAGCTCATGCCTTGGGCGCGACCGCGGTTGCGCAAGCTCGTGCGGATATCCGAGGTCAACGCGCCCGCCGGATGCGTTTGCACATCTTCCACCAAGTTACCCGCGTCCGCCCCGGATAAGCCAAGATCGAGTGCCGCACTCACATAGTGCTGGTAACGCGCGCGGTTTTCAGGGGTGTTCCGCGCGGATGGTGCATCCGGCGTGTTGTTAGTTGCATCGAGCGCGCCGGCTAGTGCGGCACCGACAGTTTTTTGCGTGATGACACCGGATGGTGTCCCGGCCTTATGCTCCCGTAAATTGTCAATCACGCTAGACAACGCCAGCATGGTCGGTTGTGCATTGGCTGCCGATGCCCGCAGCGTTTGACGGGTTTGCTCAGCCGCATTTTGCATCGTGCTACCCGCGATTTCCAGGCGCGTCGCGGCATCGCTTAGCCGGTTGCCACCGGCCAGATCGTGTTCGCTCGCCAATGCTTGCCGGGTATCATCGCGGATCGTTTCATCCAGGTTGCCGCCATTGTCGAGCGCTAGGCTATTTTGAGACGATACAGGGGCTGGTGGTGGGGCACTGGTTGCTTGAGGAGCCGCTGCTTGAGCGGGATTGGCCTGACCAGGTGCTTCGGCTGAGGGCAGTAGTTGCGCGCCCAGCGACGGTCCAGCCAAGCGACTCAGCGCGCCGCCCGCAGATGGTACGCCGTTCAAGACCGTGCTGCCGATCCGCCGCACTGCCGACCCTTCCACGAAATCGGAAGCGGCACCACCCAGCGACGTGCCGCGTAAGCCGGGCAGCCGGGCTAGTTGAAAGGCTGCGCCATCGAGTGCTTTCGAGCCACCGAAGGTCACGCCAGCCGCTTGCGCACCCGTGGCACCTTTGCCGAGGGCTGCCGCGCCACCCATCGCCGAACCCGCCACCGATCCGAGTTGTCCGGCGAGCGAAGCCCCGCCTGAGACGATGGCTGCACCTGCGCTCACGGCCATGCTGCCCGCTTGCCCTGGTGACAAGAACGTGTCGCCACTGACCTGTCCAAACGCTTCAAATAAGCGATTGACGGCATTCCCCACCGCTTTGAAACCTGACAGGAGCAGAATGAGCATGATGATTAACCCGACGACCGAGACAGCCAGCGAGACAAGGGGACTGCCTGAGGCTGCCGCCCCCAGATACAACGCCAGGATCATGCCTTGCAACAGCGAAACGATAACGACCTGCACCAACAGCGCCAACCATTGGTCGATGACCGCCCAGGCGACGGGTTCGGTACGCTTGAAAAAGGCGAACAAGATGGCACACGCGAAAGACACGAAAGTCACGCCTTGCGCCAATCCTAAACATAAGCGGACCAGTTGCTCGACCACTGCCAGCAAATTGAGCGGTGCCGCTTGAATCTCGCGGGCGATACCCAGGAACGTAAACCCCACCGCGACTTGCATGGCCGATACCGCATCAGCGAGCGCGGCATCATAATCGCAGGGGTTGGTCGTGCAGGTGATGACCGTCGGCCAACCCGCTGGCGCATTCATGGCATCGAAGAAACCGTTCGGCCCATACCAACGCCTTGGTAAATCACTCGCCGCACCCCCACCCAGGCAGCGGTCGCCACCATTGACGACATCGAAGCCATCGGCGATGAGATAAGCGAGGCTTACATCCAAGCCGTTCAAATGGCTGGCCGAACCCGCTAGATACACGGTGAAATTGCTACACGGCGGCGGCATTGCCAGCATCGGGTTGGTGCGTGCCGTGTCGCCCGCGGCCAACGCTGCAAACGGATTCTGACCGCTCACCGTATCGAGCGCGGAAGCGTAGAAAACCCCGCCCAAGCTTTCGTTCAATTGACGCAGCGAAGTGTACAGGTTGGGACCGAGCGAGAAGAACAAGCCCCCCGCAATCCACCACAGGATGACGTTGCGCAAACTGACAATCTGTAGACGGATGAACGCCGCCAGGAAATAACATATCCCTAAAATGCTCAGTGCCAGGAACAACGCAATGCCGACAATGGGGCGCAAAGTGGTTGAACTGAACTGGATCATCGGCTGGAAGAAGTGTGTCGCTAGCCAACTACTCAGCACACCCGCTCCGACACTGGCTGTCGCAAGCGTGCGTGACACCGACCACAGAAAGGTGGCGATGGTCTGCGACAGTGAGTAAAGCAAGCCGTATAGCGATTTATTCGCTTGCAGCAGTGCCCAGGCTTTGAGCGGTGTCACGTAAGTATCGAGCAACTGCTGCATGGCTTGCTGCATATCGCAAATGATGTCACCCCACGAACAAGCCGCGCGGGCGGGCTGGACGGCACCGGGTTGTAAGCACAGCGTCAGCACAATCAGGCCGACGATGACCAGGCGCAACCAGCGATTCTTGACCAGACTGACTGCGCCATAGTGCAC
This sequence comes from Aggregatilineales bacterium, assembly GCA_038230635.1. Taxonomy (GTDB): domain Bacteria; phylum Chloroflexota; class Anaerolineae; order Aggregatilineales; family UBA2796; genus JBBRMW01. Next base: position 10,847 of record JBBRMW010000107.1, read on the forward strand.
TCGATTAAACCCATTTATCAGGTATTTCATGGATAAGCAATCTCCCCGGAACAATACGGGTTCCGCATATTGGCCCATTGCACGGTCGTTCGGTTGGCCGGCGCGCCTGGTGCGAACGTCGCCCAACCGGGATCGCCGGAATGGTACGGATCGAGCAACAAGCTGACGCGATTGACGTGGGTTGTGATAGGGATCCAAGCGGCGACAATGACGCTCACCGTTTGACCCGGTTGCAGCGCCTGTGGCCCATAGGCACTTTCTTGAATACCCAGAAAGGTGGCGGCTTCATGGGACGGCGGCCAGACACCTGTCAACACGGAGCCGCTCGGCAGCACAACGCTCGAGACATAGGTGTAGCCTGCGCCCAGGAAGTCATATTCGACGCTACCGACATTGGTGATTTCAAGCGTCCAGGTCGCCGCACCGAGCAAGGGGATGATGAAGCGCAGCAATCCTTCACGAATGGGCGAGCGCAGCCGCAATCGGAGTTGGACAGGGGGTTGGTAGTTGTACACCGCATCGTCCAGGTAAAACGGTGCCGGCGCTTGTATCTGAAAAGGCGTGGGTGTGGGATACGGTGTGTAGGTCGGACGAGCCGTCGGGTAGATGGGTGCAGCCAGACAACACGGTGGCGCGGTCGGTGTGCTGAACATTGGAACGCTATAGGCGACGATAGTGAATGCATTGCTGCCGAAAACAGAACTACTCAAAACGAGCTGCGCCGACTGCAAACCCAGCGGGAAGGTGATGGGAAAACTACCTTGCACGCCTGAACTATTGCCCGTGACAGCCAGCACCACGTTACCCGACCAGGCTGTGCCATCTGTCATGACCTCTGAGTAGAGAAGGCTGACCGTACCCGCGTTTTGTGCCAGGTACTGCACTGTAACCACGCTGCGACTGGTATCGACATAGCCATAGTCGAGCGTGACACCAAACGCCGGTGGATACGTCGGCGGATCAGGTGGCGGCGGGGTATCCGTCGGGCGTGGCGTCGCCGATGGGCACACATACTTTGGGATGCCTTTCACCGCCATGTTGGTGGCATCCCCTTGACAAGCCAGGACGGCCAGACCGAGCGCACACCCGACCAAGGCGGTCACAAGCCAACCGCGACTTTTTAGAGCGAATAGGTTATGTGTCACTGCCCAGCCCCGCTCAATTTCCTGCTGACGCGGCGAGTGCCGTCAGCGTCGGATAGATAACTTCAGACTCGACTTGGATGGCGGTGCGCGTGGCATTGACGCCAGCCTGATAACCTGCTACCCGTGTGCCTGATAACGCCGCTTCGAGCGTCAGCGTCATCGGATAGGACGCTGTGCCACTGTTGCGTGGCAGTGCCGCCGTGGTATCCGTCACTATCGCGTTGTTCGAGGTCGGCGCGCCCGGCGTCAAAATCAGCGGGTCATCCGTTGTAACCGAAACAACGGTTGGTGGGGCCACAGGCATTTCGAGCGTCACCGCAATATCTGGCGAGACGGGCGAAATGACTACTGGGAGCGGCGTCGGTTGGCTGATGGGTCGCGTGGCAACCACCGATGGGGATATTGCCGTTCGCGTAGGTAAGGTGTGCCCCACTTGGCTTTGGCTAAAGATGACCGACCCGACGAAGACCAGTGTGATGCTGCATAGCAGGAACAGAATCGATAATCCGAAACATGAGCGACCTAAACGTCTCAGCATTTCTATTTTCCTTTCTTGCTTACCCTCACGGGATAACGGCTGGCTGATTGGCAGGTGGAATGAGCAGCGTCACTCGCAGCGGATTGGCGCGGGCGGGCACCTCCCAGAAGCGGTTGAAATACGGCACGACCAGACGGAGCGGCCCATTCCCGGTCGCTTCCAAATGCAGGAAGCCGCGGCCATCGGTGACACCGGTGGCGACCACCGCGTTGGTATTGGCAGCGATGAGACGCACGGGTAGGTCGGCAATCCCTTCATCGGCGTCAACCGCCTTGTTGCCGTTCAGGTCATAGGCGGCGGTGAAATCAACCGCGGTGATGCTGGGTGGGGCCGGTGTTCCCGTCGGTTGGACGGTGGGAGGTGCCACTAGCAGTTGGACGCGCGCAGCCGGCGCAGGTGTCGATGAGGGTGTCGTAGTGAAGAAAGCGTTCGTTGGCACAACCGTAGGGAGTGTGCCATTCAGGTACACATCGACCCCATCGATGGCGACGAAGCTGTCGCGGCTAGCCGGGTTGTGCCGTCCCAGCGGGATAATTTCGAGCGTGTGCCAGCCGTAGGTCGTGGCAAAAATGTCGGTCGTCACGAAATCGCCGTGCGGGTTGGTGGTCTGCGGCAAATAGCTATCCACGGTCGTTAGCGTCTGCCCATCCAACCGCACCTCAAAGATGCCATAGCTGAACAGCCGTGCATACCGCACCCGCAGCGCGGCACCTATGAAATGCAAGGTGAGCCGCGCATCCGCCGCATTCGTATACAGATAACCATGATCTGCCGACCGATGGCTGGCTGTGAAAACCGACCATTTGCCCGTTTGTTGCACGGCTCGGTCAAGCACACCATAGCGATACCAGCCCACCGGGACGCTTGTTTCGTTTTGGGTCGAGAACACCGGAATTTGTGCGCCGGGCGCAGGTATCAGCAGTGTTGGTGCGGCTGTTGGGGTAGCAGGCGTCACCGTCGTGAGCGGTGCATCGAGCGCAACATCGGCGTTCACGACAGTGACCCGTAGGACGAGCGTCGCCAATGTTGTCGTCATCGTGGCGCTGGGCATTGGCGACTCCGTACGGGTCGGGGTCGCACTGGGTGACGGTGTTTCGGTGGCCGTCTCCGTGGGCGGGACAAAAGTCGTAGCGGCAGCACTCGGAGTCTCTGTCGCGGTTGGCGGGGCGATTACCGACGTGGCACGAAGCATACTTGCCCCAAACCAGACACACAAGCCGCCGCCCACCAGGACACACACGATGCTTGTGAGAAGCTGCCAACGTTTCATACAGCGTCTCACGCAATATCCAGGTCAGGCGTAGCAAAGGCGGGCGCGGACTGGGCCTCGTTAACGTCCAAATCGGTCGCCTCAAGATCCTGCGCTATCTCAGCCGTCACGATGCGCTCAACCTCGTTCAACGCAGCCATTGCGCCGCCCACTTCCAGCTGTTCCTGGACGGCATCGCGGTACGTTGAGGCTTCCGCCAAGCTGCCCACCGCACCGTAGGGAATCGCGTCGGCACTAAAACCTGTCCCATCCGGGGCAGTTCCCAGGCTCACATACAGTGCCTGACAATTGGCCGTCGAGTCGGTCAGGTCACGCTGGAAAATGCTGTTCACCACATGCACGCCGAGGGCTTCATCGTAAAAGGCATCCTGATGCAAATCGAACGACAGTCCGGGTTGCAAGCCAATTTGGTAGAGTGCTTCCCGTGCTTGCACGGTTTCGTCCGGCAGTTCGGTGCCGATGGCTGCCGCCGTCGGCGCCTCACCGAAAGCGAACGCCACTTCATTCCAGAATTGGGCTTCGTCGCTGGCAAGCTGTTCGGGCAACAGATCTGGCTCGGCCAAGTCCTGCAAAGCCTCTTGGAGCGACCACTGTTCTTCCAGCAAGACATCGCTTTGGAAGAAACGCTCCAGCGTATTCTCATTTTCCTGGACGTGTTCCAATTTCAGGGTCACTGCCTCCAATTCGGCTTGCAAGCTGCTTCTATCGGCATCCACGAGAGTCTCAATCGGTTGGTCAGACATAATTCATCCTTCCTTTTTTGGATTGGCGAGCGTTTCGTTGGCTGGCGGCGGGGCGACGATGGGCGGCAATGCCGCGAAACCTGACGTCGGATCGGCCAGATGCTGTGCTAACGTTTTTTCACGCAAGACAAGCAGCAGCGGCCACTCACGGTAGGCGTGGTAAGCGGCTTCTTCGGTCTCGCGCAGCGGCTGGTCGGGTCGTCCCACAATTTTGCGTGCCATCGTTTATTGCTCCGTTTTTCCTCATTCCTGGCGGTGTATTTCACTCAAGTCGCGCCAAAGCGCTTCAGTTCGCCCAGGCTCGGCTGGTTGTAGATCGCCCAGATACCTTCACCCGCCACGTCGAACACGTACTGATAGCGGTCAAGCTGAGCGATGCGGGTTTTATGCTGCTCGTTCAAGTGTTGAAAAGCGCCATCGTGATGGAAGACATCGATACCCGGCCCCTGGTTGAAAATCACCCGGATGGGGCTGTTATCGAACACGTAGCGCGCTTTGCCTGACAAGAAATAGATCATGTTTTGATCAATACAGATCAGTTTCTTGCGGCGTGTCCGAAACGTCTTAGCCGCCTCGATGAGGAAGTCGAGCAGTGCTTCATAGCGCATCAGGCGGTACACTTCATCGACCACGATGATGCGTGGGATTTCATCGATGAGGCTGTCGCGGCGCATGGCTGACAACACTTGCGTATAGGCGAGCGCCAGCAGAATCGGATCGTCGGCCATCTCGTGGAACATGAAGATGCGCGGTGGCAGCGTCGTGCGACCACGACGGGCCAGGTCGAGCGTGGTCTCGCCATTGAGGAAGCTCGACCACGGGCCGCTGCCACAGCACAACCCCGCGATCTCATCGGCCAGTGCCTGCGCAAGCTGACGCTTACGGGGATTCTCACCGAGTCCCGCCAACATCGAACAAACATCATCGCAGCGCGGCGTTTGGTCTGGATCGAGGCGCGCCAAATCGGGAAAGGGCTGATACAGGAGTTCGAGCGCTTGACCGAGCAAACCACGCTCCATATTCTCCTTTTGCCCACCGGTCAGGGGTCGCCCCAACACGGTTTCATACAAGCGCGTCACATGGCTTTTTTGTTCAAGCAACGTGGAGAAAACGACATCTTGTGGATTGAGGGTAGTCGTGCGGGCGCTCAAAGTGTGCGGTTCGACGCCGATAGCGTGCGCCAGATGCCGACCATGACCCATCGGTTCAAGCAGGTCGAAGGCGATGCCATTCTCGGCATACTCGCGCAGGAGGTAGCAGTTACTCATCAGCGTCTTGCCGTAGCCGGTCATGCCCACCCAGATTTCATGGGTCGCCCGCTTGTCACGCCAGGAGTTATGGAAAACCGGATAGCCGCCTTCGAGGGCTTCACCGCGCATCACCCCATCCGTGTCAGACAACTTGCGATAGCCGAGTGGTGCCAACGTGAGCGCCAACTGACGACTGGTCACGCGCCAACTGGTATCGGGTAGTTTCAAGTGGTCGGTGCGTTCACCGGAAAAGCCGCGGACGGCGCGCCCTAGCAGTTCACCGGATTCCTGGCGCAGCGCGAAGTACGGACGGGTCAGGTTGATAACTAGCCCAACATGGTCACGGAGGAGTGCTAACGTCGGTGCGGCGACGGCCAGGGTGATCTGGACTTTATGCAACGCATCGCCCGCATTGAGTTCGTCGAGTGCCGCGCGACAATCCTGGACACGTTGGACGGCGCGGCTGTCCTCAGCGCCACGCAATTGGGCGAGGTGGACCATGTACGCCGCGATATTCGCCTCGACCGCCTCAATCCCTTCCGACCGCTCGTAGGTATGCGGGATGTCCACGCACCACGCGAAGGGGAAGGGCAGCGAGAGCAGCGGTTTGGCGGGCTTGAAGAAGTTCCACTCCGTCGGCGAAAACTCATAGCTGCTGAGCACTGCCCAATACGGCCGACCACCGGGCCGCCCGACGGGTGCTAGATGTCCAGCTGGACTACTCGCCACCTGATACTGGCCTTCAAAGAGCGACGGCCAAGCCGCTTCGGTGGCGATGGCTTCCAGCGCATGACTCAAGCCACCGGCCAGCGTGCGTGGCTGTTCATGTGACCACAGTGCCATCCCGCACACCGCGCGTTGATAGTGGGCCGAGTCTTGCAGGAGTTCATAGTGACGCCGATATTCCATCAGAAGTTCGGCACGCATTGGGTTGACCGTGGCAGCCTCGCGTGCCGAGCGGCTGAGTCGTCCGATTTTGTCGTCTAGCGTCGCGGGCATCACCCAGCATACGAAGCGTGCCGGGCCGTTCAAAGCGCGCAACCATTGTGTGAAACGCACTTGCAAAGCCGCCACGCCGACTTCGGTGCTGTGCATTCCGATGTCGAACGGCTCGAGCAAGAAGGTAGATATTGGCGCATCTTTGGCCGAGTGCCTGCCCGCTACGCTCCTCGCGGGGAGTGAAAACGTCATGTTATTTCCATTCACCCTTTCTTACTTTCATCCATGGATGCCAGTCCCGGCGTGCGGACGAAGGTCAAACCATCCACTGCCGACGGTTGACTGAACGTTGCCCAGTCAGGTAAGGTCGTGTGGGCGAGAACGTCTGTCTCCACCGTGAAAATCCGGCTACCGTTCAGGACGAGGGCGTCGGTAGGAAGGTCGAACAGTGCGCCCAGGCTACCTGCCAGACTGGTCGGCGCTTGGGCCGCTGCTTGTATGAGCCGCCAGCGCGCCGCGTAAATTAGTCGTCGCCAGCGAGCCAATCCCTGGAAAGGTGCGGTCAAGAACAGCAGCAGGATGAAGCTGGCGATACCGGCGACGACTCCCAGATTCGGGAACACGATGCGGGTCAGGGTCAGCGTCGCACCGGCACCGATCCCGCAACCGAGCAGCCGTTTGAACGGGATGCCGAACAGACCCTTTTCCTCACGTCGCGTGATATGTCCTCGGAACTGGGCGTAGCCGTACATGCTGATCTGCCTCTCGCCCTTTACCTATGCAAAAACGATGAGCGAGGAGATCGTTCCGGCGGCCAGCAACACGGCCATCCCAATGAACATGTTGTTCATCAGGTCGGGGTTGTCGCGTTTGGCTTTGCCGATGACCGGCCACGACGAACCCAGGTAGATGATGCCCGCACCCACCAGTCCGATGAAGGCACAGATCGGTGCCAAGATCTTGAGGACATCCTTGATGTCGGTGAAAAATTGTTCCAACTGCGTTTTGAGATCCATTCGTCAGTCCTTTTCAGTGCCGCACCAGGGCGGTTGAATAAGCGATGACGGGCATTGTAGAAACGAGCGGACGCATCCCGCAAAGCGCAGTGGCGCAGAAATCGTCTGTTTTGGGGTTGGCTTTTCGTGTGCGCTCAAGCGGAATGGGTCGCTTTGACGAGGCACAGGCTGCAAAAAAGCGTTCTCAAACGTCCAGAACTCGTCCAGATTTGGTGAAGATTTAACAATTCGAGGGTCCGACTCTGCCCAACAGACTATTTTCTGTCTTTGAAAAATGGCGTCGTTATCACCAATCTGGTTGGGTCACCAAAGATCCCAAAGCG
>JBBRMW010000108.1:0-17809 GCA_038230635.1 Aggregatilineales bacterium
GGACGTCCCCCGCTTTTGCCGGCGGGTAGCTCATCTTTGATGAGTGTCCATTGTTTATCCGTCAAGTCACTGGGGTATTGGGTTCGTGTATTCATCTTTCCATTTTACTCCTTTCTTTCCCTTTTTAAACAGCCTCTAAGAAAATGAATATTGGACAAATTTTAACGATTGGGGCGCGTCCGCTAACCATCGCACCATTAGCTTCAATCACCCTGGGGGAAGGGGGTCTGGACTTTGCCCTCACCCCCAAGCGGTCTGCTATAATCGAGCCGTCACAGGACGAGTATCCGCATGAACGATTTGGTTTTCACCGCTTTTCAATATTTCAACGAGGCGATCACGGCGACGACGGTGATCATCGCTGCCTCGCTGCTGTTCTATAACCTGTCGCATGGGCTGCCGGATAGAGTCGTGCGCGCCTCGAGCATGGTGCTGGGCTGCGTCGTGATCGCCTATATTGGCGATGTTTTCGTGGCGCTGGGCAGTGGCAACCCCAACGCGCACATTGAAGCATGGCTGCGTTTCAAATGGATCGGGATCGCCTTTATTCCGGCCAGCCTATTCCACCTGTCGGACGCTTTGTTAGCGACGACGGGCGTCGTCTCGCGCGGTCGGCGGCGGCGTGTGTCGCGGATTTTGTATCTATTTGGCGCAGTCTTCCTGATCACCGCGACCGGCACCAATCTGATCGTCCGCGATGTGATCCTCAAGCCACTGGCGACCATGCAAACGGGACCATTCATGGGGCTGTATTTGCTCTATCTGGTGTTGGGCGCGGGCTTCGCGTTCAACAACGTATTGCGCGCGCGGCAGCGCTGCCGGACCTCCGTCACCAACCGCCGAATGACCTACCTGCTGTTCACGTTTTTGATGCCCGCGATCGGCACCGTGCCGTTCTCGCTGCTGTTTCCGCGCTCATCCGATTACACCCTTTGGGTGCTTCTGCTGGTCAACCTCGGCAACATTGCGATCGCCTTGATGCTGGCATTCATGGCCTATCCGCTGGCGTTTTTCGGCCAGGATAAACCCGATCGCGTGATCAAGGCTGAACTACTGCGCTTTTTCTTGCGCGGTCCGCTGCCAGGGATCGTTGTGTTGGTCGTGATTTTGTTCATCCCCGCGATCATTCACTTTTTGGACTTGCCGGGCGTGGAATTTCTGCCATTTGTGGCGGTGGCCGCCGTGTTGGTGACGCAATGGGCGGTCTCGTTGGCGCTGCCACAGCTCGATCGATGGCTGGTCTATGGCGACGATCAGGATCAAGCGCGCCAGATTCTCGATTTGAGCGCGCGCCTGATGACTCAAAGTGATGCGCGCCAGCAGCTAGAGGCGATCCTGGCCGCCACCTGCGATTATTTGCGCGTGCCGAGCGCTTTCATCGTCTCGATCGGCGTGGAAAAGGCGCATTTGGAGAGCGCGATCGGCTCGCTGCTGCCCTCGCCAAGCTGGTTGGCGTCGCCGGAATTCCTGGCATTGGCGGATTCGGCAGACGCCCAAGACCCGGACGAACTGTTAATTTGGCAGTCGTTCTGGCTCGTACCGTTACACAGCGCGCGACCGAATGGGAGTGCCGATAAGCTGATCGGCTTGCTCGGCGTTTGGGCACGCTCGCCACAGCCCGATTTGCGCCTCGAAGAAAAGAAGGTCTTCGCTGGGCTATATCATCGGGCGGCGCGCATCCTCGATGATCGGCGTCTGCAAGCGGATGTATTCGCGGCGCTCCAGGGCTTGCTGCCGGAAATCGAGGCCGTTCAGCGCTTGCCGGGAGCAGCCCGTTATGGCGACGCACCCGCGCTGGCCGATTTGGGACAGGGCGCGTCGTCCGATTTTACCGATCTGATCCGCGATGCTTTGCGCGATTATTGGGGCGGCCCGCGCCTGACCGAGAATCGACTCTTGCAATTGCAAATTGTGCGGCGTGCGCTGGCCGAAAACGACAATAACCCGTCGCGGGCGGTGCGCGCGGTGCTCGGAAAAGCGATCGAAAGCCTGCGCCCCGAAGAAGCCGAATCGCCGCGCACGACCGCCGATTGGACACTCTATAACGTGCTCGATATGCGCTTCGTGGAAGGTCAGAAGGTGGTCGAGGTGGCGGGTAAACTGCACATGAGCGAGGCCAACGTTCACCGTAAGCAGCGCGTCGCCATCGAGCAGGTCGCCCAACGCATCACCGATATGGAACAACACGCACTCCACACCCCGAACGGTTCCGCCCCGTCCGATTTGTAATCGCCCCCATTTTTTTCAGCCGGGCGCAATGGTTGAACACACGCCAAGAACGCTACAATCATAATCCGTCGCCATTGTACCGAGAAATCATGTGGTTCAATCGATTTAAGCCTGCTCACGGTCGCCGTTTCGCGTTTGTATTCATCTGTCAGGTGGGCGAATTGGAGGTCAAGGCGCTGTTGTTGGCGGCCTCGCTGCGACGTTGGCTGCATCCGCGCCATGAACTGATCGCCGCCATCCCGACCCCGGCGGATCAATGGGGGGCACTCCAGCCCGCGACGATCGGCTTGCTGCGGCGGTTGAGCGTCCGTCTGACGCCGATCACCAATCCGATTGCTGTCTCATTTCTACATGCCAATAAAATTCCGTGTCTGGAAGTGGCGACAACCGCCGACAAACTTGTGTTTCTCGACTCGGATATTTTGTGCCTGCGCCCGTTCACCGATGATCCGCGCTTTGCCTCGCCGATCAATGTCAAGCCCGCCGATCTCCAAACCTTTAGCGCGAACCAATCCGACTGGGATCGCGTGTATGCGACAGCGGGCGTGCCGCTCCCGAAGTGGCGCACGACGACTACCGTCAGCGGCGAAAGCGGTTATCCCTATTTCAACAGCGGCGTCGTGGCGATCAATCGCGGTGTTGCGCTGGCGGCGGCTTGGCGAGACTGCTGCCAAAAAATCCAGACGGATTCGGAAATTTCGGAGCGGCGTTTGCACAGCGATCAAATCGGGCTGGCAGCGGCCATTGTTTCGCTGGGGTTGGCGGTCGAGTACCTCGACGAGCGTTACAACTACCCAGCACATCTCCGCGCGCTGGATACCGAGAATCTGCCGATTCTGGCACATTATCATTGGCCGCTCGTCATCCATCGTGAGCCGATACTTGCCGAACATATCCGAAGCATCGGTGCGCGCTATCCGATACTGCGCACGATCGCCGCGCCATTCCCGGACTGGCGCGACCTGTTGGCGCATCGATAGTCCCGATCACGCATCTTGCGCACCCAGCAGCCACAGTCGGAGCACGTTCCAGGGCAGCGCGCCCACTTCGCGCAGGGTGCTGCGCAGGGCCTCGATGGGCGGCAGTGGACCCTGGGTGGCTTGCGCTGGGCTGACAAATATGGTCATGCCAAAGGTGTGAAACAACCATTCCGCCCGCAGCAAATGAAAGTTGTCGGTGACGAGGATCGCACTGTGCAGATGGTGCGCGGTCATCACGCGCCGCGCCTCGGTCGCATTGCTGAGCGTGGTCTGGCTGATGTCTTCGCGCAGAATGGCGGCAGCAGGAACGCCCGCCGCGCGCGCGCCATCGACACACGTTTGCGCTTCGCTGACGGGGCGACCCGCGCCGAAACCGCCCGTACAAAGCAGCCACCCGGCCAACCCACGTTTATACAGGGCGACCGCGTGTGCCACACGTCGTACTTGGGCGCCCGTCGGCGTCCCATCGACCTCTGTGCCCGCCCCCAGCACGATGATCAGATCGGCGGGCGCGGCACGATCGACCGCGCCATATTGGTAAATGGCGAAGGCGGCGAAGCTGAGCAACCCGCCGATCAGGATCACAAACCAAATAATGTAGCGACGCCCACGCTGTTTCGAGGGCGTGCTCGCGCTCAATACGGATAGGCTTTCATGAAGGAATCGAGCGCATCCCGCGACGATGCCGTCACATCGAACAACCAAAACGTGCTGGCGAAAATGAACCGCACGCCGCCGTGCGAATCGGTGGATAATACGAAGCTGAAACCCGTCGTGGTGGCTTTCTGCTTGTTCGTGCCCGCGATCTGATCACCCCGGCTGCCAACATCGGCTTGGGCTTGCGCGACATTGGCTTCGCGCACAATGTTGACCTGGACGGTATCGGTGGCCTTGCTGCTGCCGTTGTAAGCGCCCTGCGCCAAACCGGTTAAATTGCCAGACATGTTGCCATTGATGGCGCGGCGCGTGAATGGGCCAACCGTCGGCGGCAGCAAAACCCCCACATTGTTGGTGGCGGGCACGGGACGGAGATTAAAAGCATAGGGCGGCGGAATCGATTGCGTGGACGCGGGACGACCCGCGATCACCAGGATGAACGCGATCAATCCGCCCACCAGAACCAGCGCCAGTGCGATCAAGCCGCCGAGGAAAAGTCCGCTGCGATCTTCAGAGTCTCGTCCTGCCACGTTGATTTACGCACCTTTCGCCATACCCGAATACACCCGGACTTTTAACACGTCCGCCGCGATTCCGCAACCTGCGTCACTCATTGCTCATTGCAACAAGGTGCGACTGCATCTAATACGGAATCCGGGTGAATAGTGCAGGATTCAGCTCACCCCCCAGCTCCCTCTCCGTAATCACGGAGAGGGGGAGTCGAACCCCGGGCGGTGCTGCAAGGTCACCTGATAAAGCGGTGCTTTACCCAGAAGCCGTATAAATTCACGGAATCGGACGGACGCGGCAAGCCGTCGTCCCTACGAAAACGGCCATTTCTGTAGGGACGCGGCTTGCCGCGTCCGCTAACTGTCGCAAAATTAGATGCAATCGCCTGTTCATTGCCACAAGGTGCGATTTCGCCGCGAAAGTGGTGACAAGCACCCATTCTATTGCTAAGCAATGCGGGAGCAATAAAATCGGACATAACATTAGTAATAGAGACTTGCCCAGTCGTGTGAACCGTTGTACACTGAATGGCATTTGGCGCGACGGATGAGGAGTCGAGGGTGGCACATTCGAGTGTTCACGAACCAATAACGCGGGCGGACTCGCGCAGCCATGCCGTCAATGGGGCGGTCAGCACAGCGGATTCTGCCCAGGCCATTCATTTGAATCAGCGACAGCGGCAAATCTTGAAGATGCAGCAAACGCAAGGGAATGCCGCCGTGTGCCGGATGTTGGTGCAGCGCGATGATGATGACGATCCGTATGCCGATGTTCCAGATGAGCCAGCCGCCGCCACACCCAACAGCGACGCCAGTTTTGCCGGCGTCAGTTCGACCCGTCAGGCGGTGGTCACAGGTGCAAAGGGTGAGGTGGGCAAAGTGATCGCCAAGAAAAAAGGCGACATCGACCCGGATACTCAAAAGCCGCTGCGCTTCGGCTGGGAAGACCTCGATAAATACTTCACGGCGTCGTATGGCGGCAAGAATGTCGGCGGCTACACGCAGAATCTTCAAGATGGCGTCAAATTTTTCAGCCAAGCACCCGTGACGCGCAAGGACGCAACCGGAAAAGACGTGACTTCTATAGAACCGTCCATTCCCCAACATTGGTGCGGGCATTTTGCGATGTGGGCTTTGCGCAACGCCAATGCGCTGTCCGCCAGCAGCAAATGGCAGATCGGGTCGGGTATCGGCGGCGTCAGCGGCATCTCGCAGGTTTTCCCCAAAACGAAGGTCAAAGCGGGCGACGTTGGTTTTGTCAACAATGGCTTCGAGCATCATTTTATTGTGGCCGATGTGCAGGGCGGGAACATCAATACGGTCGAGGGCAACAGTGGTGGCGACAGTTCGATCCAGACGAACAGCCGCGCGATCGCAGACGTGTACAGCTTCTATCGCCCCAAAGAATTGGACTGAGATCTTTGATCTAGGGCGTGTCCTCAAAGCAATGCGGACGAGGCAGGCCTCGTCCGTTATTTGAATGGGTTTGCAGACACGCCCTAACCTAATAATTCCTGACGAACCCAATTATCAGGATATTCGCGCGTTGCATATCGCCCGCACGCCGGGTATCTTTTATGCTTGATACGTCAATCATTTTCCTGAATCACACACACGCTGCCTCGATTTTTCTTGTCCATCCTGTTCAGGAGTTGGCTTGCCATGATTAAACCCGTTGCCACAATCTCTGTCGTGCCCAATCTGCCCGCCAGCCTGGAACGGCTGCGCGAACTCGCCTACAACCTGCGCTGGTCTTGGGATCACGAATCGATCGCGTTGTTCCGACGACTCGACCGCGATCTCTGGGAGCAGACGGGCAACAACCCAGTCTGGATGCTCGGCCTGCTCAGCCAGGAACGGCTGACCGAAGCCGCCAACGATGAGGCGTTTCTGGCGCACCTCGATCGCGTCTGTGTCGCCTTCGACCGCTATGTGAGCAAAAGCACCACCACTTGGTATTCCTCGCGTCACGACGTGCTGCCCGAAAAGCCGTTCGTCGCCTACTTTTCCAGCGAGTTCGGCCTGACTGAGTGTTTGCGCAATTATTCGGGCGGCCTCGGCGTGCTGTCCGGCGATCATCTCAAAAGCGCCTCCGATCTGGGCTTGCCAATGGTCGGAGTCGGGCTGTTGTATCAGGAAGGCTATTTTTCGCAGTACCTCAACGCCGACGGTTATCAGCAGGAAGCGTATCCGGTCAACGACTATGCCAATCTGCCCGTGACGCGCGTCGTCGATGCCGACGACAAAACGATCCTGGTCAGTTTGCCACTGCCCGGACGCATGTTATACGCGCAGATTTGGCGCGTGCAGGTCGGTCGCGTGCCCCTGTTTTTGCTTGATACCAACATCTCGGAAAACCCGCTGCCCGAAGATCGCAACCTGACCGATCGGCTGTACGGCGGCGATCGGCGACAGCGTATCCGCCAGGAAATTTTGCTGGGGATCGGCGGCCTGCAAGCGCTGACGCTGCTCGATATCCATCCACAAATCTGCCACATGAACGAAGGCCACAGCGCCTTCATGGGCTTGGAACGCATCCGTATGATGTTAGTCGCGCATCCCGAATTGACCTTCGAGGAGGCGCGCGATATTTGCAGCGCGGGCAACTTGTTCACGACGCATACGCCCGTTGCGGCGGGCCTGGAACGCTTTGGCTTCGACTTGATCGACGAGCATTTTCCGCATCTGTGGTCGGCGCTCCGTCTCAGCCGTGAGCAGTTCTTCGACCTCGGACGCGAGAATATGGGCAGCTACGAATTATTCAGCATGGCCGTGCTGGCGATCAACGTGTCGAGTTCGGCCAACGCCGTTGCCAGGCTGCACGGCGAGGTGAGCCGCGATATGTGGCAGTGGATGTATCCGCGCCTGCCGAAAAACGAGGTGCCGCTCGGTCACGTTACCAACGGCATCCACGTCGAAACCTGGACGAGCCGCGAAATGGGCAACCTGTTCGATCGCTATCTCGATCCGTCGTGGCGCGATGACCCGATCAACGCTGAAACGTGGGCGCAGATCGAACGCATCCCCGATGCGGAATTGTGGCGCACGCACGAACGTCGCCGCGAGCGCCTCGTCCAGGTGTGCCGGACTCGGCTGCGCCGTGCGCTGGAACGGCAGGGCGCAACCCAGGCCGAACTGGAAACTGCCGAAGAAGTGCTGAACCCCGAAACGCTCACGCTGGGCTTCGCACGGCGCTTTGCCACCTACAAGCGCGCCACCTTGATCTTCAGCGATCTGGAACGGTTGTCGCGCATTCTCAATGATACTAATCGCCCGGTGCAGATCGTGTTCGCGGGCAAAGCCCATCCGCACGACATGCCCGGCAAAGATTTCATCAAGGCGATCGTGAATACGGCGCAGTTGCCAGAGTTTCGCAATCGGATGGTGTTCGTCGAAAATTATGATATGGGAATTGGGCGCGTGCTGACGCAAGGCGTCGATGTGTGGCTGAACAATCCGCGCCGCCCCCAAGAAGCCAGTGGCACCAGCGGCATGAAGGTGATCTATAACGGCGGCCTGAATGCCAGCATCCTCGACGGCTGGTGGGATGAAGGCTACGATCCGACGGTCGGCTGGGCGATCGGCAATGGTGAGGAATATCCAGTCGGTCAGGAAGCGCTCCAAGACAAGATCGAGTCCGAGGCGCTCTACAACATGATCGAAGACGACATTGTGCCGCTGTTTTATGAGCGCACGCGCGATGGTCTGCCCCGTGAATGGATCGCCAAAGTCAAGCGCAGCATCCGCAAACTTGCGCCGTTTTTCAACACGACGCGCATGGTCAAAGAGTACGCGGAGATGTACTATCTGCCGGCCCGCGAACGCTATGCTCGCCTGACCGAACCCGATATGAAGCGCGGTACGGCCTTCGCCGATTGGCGACAGCATCTGAACGTTGCGTGGCCGAAGGTGCAGATCAAAGACGTCAAAACGTCCGCCACCCAACTCAAAATCGGCACCAATCAAGAAGTCAATGCCTGGGTCGATCTGGGCGAACTGACGCCCGCCGATGTCGTTGTGCAAGTCTACTACGGCAACCTTGATACAGGTGGCAATATCACGCAAGGCCAAGCACTCGATATGACGCCCGTGCCCGCACCGGTAAAGGCACCCGCCGCCGATGCGACACCCGACGGCAAAACTGCAACCACCACGATCTATCAGTTCACCGCCAACGTCGCCTATAAAACGACGGGGCAGCACGGCTTGAGCGTGCGCGTTTTGCCGCACCACGCCGATCTGCCGACGCCGTTCCTGCGTGGGATCGTGCGCTGGGCGGAGTAACCGGATTCACCTCACCCCCTCATTCCCCCTCTCCGTCATCACGGAGAGGGGGAAGCTATACCATACGGCGTCGATATTCGCGGAATCTGAATGGCTTGACCATCAGCGCTGCTGCTGTTGGCGAATCACCTTTAAGTATGTGCGATGCGGCTTTGCTCCCCTTTCCCCCCGCCTGCGTGGGGGATAAGGGGCCGGGGGATAGAGGGGTTTTTGACTTTGCAACAGCCCTGACCCAAAACCTTGTCACATCCCCCGACTTGCGCTAAACTGCACAAAGTAACGCCGACCTCTGCTTGCCTACGGGACGGTTGCCATGTCACTTGAGTTAGTCATCTTTTTGATCGTCGCGGCCATCGCCATTTTTGCGGCGACTTTTATGCTGGTCAGCCGGAACGCCGTCCACAGCGCGCTGTTCCTGGTGATCAACATGCTTTGTCTGGCATTTTTCTATTTGCTGCTCAATGCGCCGTTCCTGGCGATGGTGCAGATCACGGTCTATGCGGGCGCGATCATGGTGCTCTTCATGTTCGTGATTATGCTGCTGGGCGCGGACAAACTCGACCGCGAGCCGACCCGCTATCGCTGGCTGCCGATCGGCGCTGTCGGGTTAACGACGGTGTTCTTGTTGACGGCGTTCCTGGCCGTCGTACAGGGCAACGTCGATCTGCTCAAGCCGATCGCGCACGCGCCGCAGGTTCGCGTCGTGGATGTCGCGCCCGATCAGCCGCCGCTGACGGTATATTTGAACAATGACAAGCTGGCAAGTGCGACTTACGGGGCGTCCAGCGATTTCGTGGCGGCGCGTCCTGGTGATTACAATGCCTCGGTGTTCGCCACCAAAGCCGACGGGAGCGCGATCGATCCGAGCAAAGACAAGCCACTGAGCATCAGTCCGCTGCACCTGACCAACGATACGAACATCACACTCGTCGCCACCGCCGATCGGCTGATCGTGGCCGCGCAGGATTTGGGCAGCATTGCCGATGATACCCAGTTCCGCTATACGGCGGTAAACGCGCTGCCCGGCACGACGAAGGTCAACCTGCTCAAAGTCGATCCGACCGACGTGAAAAACACCCAAATCGTCGCGCCCGCGCTCAACTATGGCGATGTGTCGAAAGTCGCCGCGCTGCCGACGGGCGCGTACCAACTGGCGTGGCAGGTGAATGGTGGCCGCGCCGTGACAACCGCCGATAGCACGATTGCCGCGCAGACGCATCCGTTGTTCATCCTCGCGCCGCAACTGGCTTCTGACGGCAAGACGCTCGTGCCCGCCAATATTCGGGTCGATGCGAAAGTCGCGCCCGCCTTTGGCAGCCCGCAAAACATCGGCGAGCAGTTGTTCAGCGCCTATTTGCTGCCGTTCGAGTTGGTGTCGCTACTGCTGCTGGCCGCGATGGTCGGCGCGATTATCCTGACCCGCGAGGAAGTGATCAAGCGCGAACGCAAACGGATCGTCGTGTCGAGTCAGATCAAGCGCCTGAACGCGGCGGCGCGCGCGGCGAATACCGCCCCGGCGGCGCTCAGCGTGGTCGCCGAGCCGGGCAGCGAATCGGCGGCGGATTAAATTGTTTTCGGACGATTGGCGAGCGGAGACGAGCCGATGACCACCCAGGAAAAGTTGATGACGGTCGAGGAATTTGAAGCGCGTTATCAGGGGCAGCCCTACGAACTCGTGGAAGGACGGATCGTCGAAGTGTCGCCTACGGTTAGCAAGCACGGCAAAATCACCGGACGAGTCGCGCATCATCTATGGCTGTATTTAGACGAAAATCCGATCGGCGACATTTTCGGTGCGGAGGCGGGCTTTCGCTTGGCGCCGGATACTGTGCGCGCGCCTGATGCGGCTTTCGTGGGCGATGCCAAATTGGAACTTGAGGAAGATGAGGATAAATACTTCCCGTTTCCGCCCGATTTGGCCGTCGAAGTTGTCTCACCGGGCGATCGCGCCGATGATATTCAGGCGAAGATCAACCTTTATATCAAAGCAGGCACGCCGCTGTTGTGGGTAATGTATAGCAAGCCACCGTATGTGGCTGTTTACGAACTAGGCAAGCCGATGCGCACGGTGGCAATCGATGGCGTGCTCGATGGCGGCGACGTGCTGCCCGGTTTGCAACTCGCTGTCGCCAAGCTCTATCCGCCCGCCCGCAAGCGCACGCGGAAAAGCTGAAGGAGATAGTCCATGACCACCCAGGAAAAGCTGATGACGGTCGAGGAATTTGAGTCTCAGTACATTGGTTTACCCTACGAACTCGTGGAAGGGGTCGTCGTCGAAATCATGCCACCTGGAATCGAGCATGGGGGAATCGCACGTCGTACAGGTGCGCGCATGGGCGATTTTGTCGATGCCCATCATTTGGGCGAAGTCGTCGTTGAATCAGGCTTTCGCTTGTCAAATATTACGATGCGCGCACCTGATGTGTGGTTCATTAGCAAAGCAAAATTGGACGCCATGAACGATCGGCGAAGGTTTGGAGCGTTCGCGCCCGATCTAGCCGTTGAAGTCATTTCACCGGACGACCGCGCCAATGAGGTTCAGGCCAAAGTGCAAATGTTTCTTGATGCGGGCACGGCCATTGTGTGGGTGATGTATCCTGCATTGCGACAGGTATTCGTGCATCGCTCGGATCATACAGTGCGCGTTTTTTCTGATGCGGATACGCTCGATGGTGGTGATCTTCTACCCGGTTTTCAAGTCGCCGTCGCCGATCTGTTCCCGCCGCCTGACAACAAGCAAGAGTAAGGAAAAATCTGATGCCAACTCCGGGGATTCCGATCGAATATTTTGTGGTGCTCAGCGCTGTGTTGTTCGTGATGGGCGTGCTCGGCGTGTTGGTGCGCCGCAACGCGATCATGATTTTCATGTCGGTTGAACTGATGCTCAACGCCGCGAACCTCGCATTGGTCGCTTTTTCGCGGCAGTGGGGCGACGTGGGCGGGCAGTTGTTCGTGTTCTTCGTGATGACCGTGGCGGCGGCGGAAGTGGCCGTCGGGCTGGCGCTGATCGTGGCGATTTTCAAGGCCAAGAAGAGCATCGACATCGACGAACTCATTTCGATGCAGGGATAAGGGGGATCGTTATTTCTATGTTCAATTTTGCAACACTCGTCCCCTGGATGGTCTTTCTCCCGTTGATCGGGATGGGGATCAATCTGGTTTATGGCAAGCGCCTCGGCGAGCGCAACGTCGGCCTGATCGCGTCCGCCGCCGTCGGCATCCCATTTCTGATCGCGGTCGGGTTGGGCATGTGGTTGGCGCAGAACAATTTCGCCGCCGCGCTCATCAATCCGCCGATCCTCGACGGCTGGATCAGCATCCCATCGGCGGCGCTCGAAATTCCCTGGCAGTTCCGCGTCGATACGCTCAGCGTAACGATGATGCTGGTGATTACAGGCGTCGGCTTTTTGATCCACGTCTACTCGATCGGGTATATGCACGGTGACGCGCGTTATCCGCGTTTTTTCGTGTACCTGAACCTGTTCGTGGCCTTCATGTTGATCCTCGTCTCGGCCAACAATTTCCTGATGATGTTCGTCGGCTGGGAAGGCGTCGGATTGTGTTCGTTCTTGCTGATCGGTTTCTGGTTCGATCGCAAAAAGGGCGAAGGCTGGCGAAACAGTAACGCGGCGCGCAAAGCGTTCATCGTGAACCGCGTGGGCGATTTTGGCTTCATGCTGGCGATCTTCCTGACGTTTTGGACTTTCGGCACGCTCGATTATTCCAAGCCGGGTGAAGCTGCACTCCGCGCGCCCGACACGACGATCACCGACTCAGTATCGGGGCAAATTACGACGAGTGCAGTCGTCGTCAAGCCGATCCCCGGCGTGGGCGTGTTTGGGATGGCGCAGCAGTGGCTCAACGAGGGCGGCCACAAGGTGCGCTTTGGCAGTTGGGATGTGTCGTTCACCGTCGTCCTGACGCTGATCACGCTGTTCATGCTGCTGGGTGTGACGGGCAAAAGCGCGCAGCTTCCGTTGATGACCTGGCTGCCCGACGCGATGGCTGGCCCGACGCCCGTCAGTGCCTTGATCCATGCGGCGACGATGGTCACGGCGGGTATTTACCTGATCACCCGCAGCAACGTTTTTTTTCACGGATCGCCATTTACATCGGGCGTAGTCACGCTGGTCGGGGCACTGACGGCTGCCTATGCCGGATTCATCGCCATCGGTCAGTGGGACATCAAAAAAGTGCTGGCCTACAGCACCGTCAGTCAGCTTGGTTTCATGGTGGCGGCGGCGGGCGTTGGCGCGTACACAGTGGCATTCTTCCACTTGGTGACGCACGCCTTTTTCAAGGGGCTGCTGTTCCTTAGCGCCGGATCGGTCATTCACGGCGTCGAGCATGGTAATCACGCCGTTTCCGCGCATGGTGACGTGGGCGCGCACGGCTCGACACATAGCACCCACGATGATCACTTTACCCTTGACGAATCGACAGATGTTGCCGCGCACGGATCAACCCATGGTGCGACGAATACGCCAATCGCCGAAGAAGCCGATCACGAAGCGCCGTTCGATGCCCAGGATATGCGCAACATGGGCGGCTTGCGCACGAAGATGCCGACGACCTTTTGGGTGTACCTGATCGGAACGTTGGCGTTAGCGGGCATCTTCCCGTTCGCGGGTTTCTGGTCGAAGGATGATATTCTGGCTGCGACCTTCCAGGCGGCGCTTGGTGACGGTCAGATCGTGGCATATCTGGCGTTTGGATTGCTGCTGCTGGCGGCGTTCTTCACCGCGTTCTACATGTGGCGACAAATCCGGCTCGTCTTTTTGGGCAAGCCGCGCACTGTCGCCGCCGATCACGCCGTCGAATCGGCGCCTGTGATGCTGTGGCCGCTGATCATCCTGGCGGCACTGGCAGCAGTAGGCGGCGCACTGAACTTGCCCACCGCGTTCGAGTCAGTGCTAGGCGGCTTCAAGCCGGAAATCCTGAGCAACTGGCTGGCACACAGCGTGACCTTTGTGCCGGAAGTGTCATTTAACATCGTGCTGGCGATCACCGCGTTGGGCGTGGCGGTCGGCGCGATTTTGATCGCCAACTACGTGTACGGGCGCGCGAATCCACTCACCAAGAAGGGCGACGATCCGCTGATGGCGCGCACCGAAACGCGCCGCATTTTTGAGTTGTCAAACGCCAAGCTGTTCCACGATGAAATCTACGACGTGACGGTGGTGCAGCCGTTTATCCGCGCCTCGGACACGTTGGCCGGGCCGATCGATCGCGGCATCATCGATCGCGGGTTCCTGGGAATCGGCGGGCTGGTGCGCGGAATCGCCTATCGGCTGCGTGGCCTGCAAACGGGCTACGTGCGCACCTATACCGTGACCATGCTCGTCGGCGTGCTGATCGTCCTGTTCGTGATCCTGTACCCGCTATTGCGGCAGCTCGCCGGAGGGCAGTGACGCTCACTATGAAAAACGACCTTCTCGTTACGTCCGTTTTATTCATGCCGCTGGTCGGCATGATCGCGCTGATGTTGTGGCCTAACGCGCGCGCGGCCCAGTTCAAATGGATCGCGCTCGGCACTTCGATTATCACTTTCGGATTGTCACTGGTGCTGCTGGCGACGTTCGATACGCGCGTCGCTGGCTTGCAGCACGAGCATTTGTACCAGTGGTTAGCCTTCGGCAACTTCAAGATCAGCTACTATGTCGCGGTGGACGGCCTGAGCATCTGGCTGATCTTGCTGACGACGGTGATCATGCCGCTGGCGATCTTGTTCTCGCTCGAATCGATCAAAACCCGCGTGCGTCTGTACTACATTTTCCTCATGGTGATCGAGTTCGCCATGTTGGGCGTGTTCGTCGCGCAGGATTTGTTCCTGTTCTACATTTTCTGGGAAATCAGCCTCGTGCCGATGTATTTCTTGATCGGCATTTGGGGCGCGGAGAATCGCGTCTTTGCGGCGGTCAAGTTCTTCATCTACACCATGGTTGGCAGCCTGCTGATGCTGCTGGCGATCCTGTGGCTGGGCAATCACTTCGGCACGTTCAACGTGCGTGACATTCTGGCGCAGGTGCAAGCCGCCGCTGCCACCACCACGAGCGCCTATCCGAGCGGCACCGTTGAAGCGGCGCTGTTCCTGGCGTTCTTCCTGGCCTTCGCCATCAAAGTCCCGATCTGGCCGTTCCATTCATGGCTGCCCGATGCGCACGTCCAAGCGCCGACCGCTGGCTCGGTGATCTTGGCGGGCGTGATGCTCAAACTCGGCACTTACGGCTTGATTCGGTTCTGCATCCCGCTGTTTCCGCACGCCGCCGTGACCTTCGCGCCCTGGATCGCCATCCTCGCGGTGATCGGCATCCTGTATGGGGCGTGGGTCAGTTACGCGCAAACGGACGTAAAAAAGCTGGTCGCCTATTCGAGCATCAGCCACCTCGGCTTTGTGGTGCTCGGCATTTTCTCGCTGACCTCGGCGGGCATCAACGGCGCGGTCTTGCAGATGGTCAATCACGGCATCAGCACGGGCGGCTTGTTCTTACTGGTTGGGATGCTCTATGAGCGCCGTCACACGAAGGCAATGGACGCTTTCGGTGGTATCTGGAAGGTCATGCCGCTGTTCAGCGCGCTCAGCCTCGTGATCTTCCTGTCGAGCGTTGGCTTGCCTGGCTTGAATGGCTTCGTCGGCGAATTCACGATCTTGCTCGGCACTTTTGGATCGCCGGTGCTGGGCGGAATCTTCGCCGCCTTTGCAACGGTCGGCGTGATCCTGGCCGCCGTGTATCTGCTGCAACTGTGGAATCACATCTTCATGGGTAACGTGAAATGGCAGGAGAATTTGCACCTGCCGCCGATCCGCTGGAACGAGTATGCGGCGCTGACCGTCGTCGTGATTTTGGCGCTGATCATCGGCCTCTATCCGAAACCGTTCTTTGGCGCGATGGACGCCACCAACGGCAGCATCAGCGCGCAGGCGCAGCGTTATATCGCTGAACCGCCACCGCCCATCGCCGCCGTACCCGCCGTTCCGGTCGCAGTCGTTCAGGAGCAGGAGGTCACCCGATGATTATTCCGCAAGGCTTGAATATCGCGGCCACCGCGCCCGCACTCGTCCTGGCGATCGGGGCATGTTTCCTGTTCGTGATCGATACGCTGCTGCCCGCCAATCGCAAAGATTGGACGGCTTGGTTATCGGTGATCCTGGTCGTCGTCTCGGCGATCCTGACGGGCTTCACCTATAACACCAACCAGAGCGCCTTTTCGGGGATGTTCCGCGCCGACACCTTCACGGGTTTCGTCAATCTGGTGACTCTGCTGGTGACGTTCCTGGGCATCCTCGTCGCCTACGATTACCTCAAGCGTACCAACATTGCGCGCGGCGAATACTATCCGCTGCTGCTGCTCACCGCCGCCGGGATCATGTTCATGGGTGCGGCGGGCGATCTGGTGATCGTATTCGTGGCGCTCGAACTGCTCTCGATCCCGCTGTATATTTTGTCGGGTTTTCGCCGTCCGGAGACGAAATCTGAAGAAGCGGCCATGAAGTATTTCTTGCTCGGCGCGTTCTCGACGGGCTTTTTGGTCTACGGGATTGCGCTGATCTATGGGGCGACAGGCACCACAAACCTGACCGAAATCTTCAATCGCGTCAGCACCAGCGGGATCACCTCGCCGGTGCTGCTGTTGATCGGGACGGGTTTGCTGCTCGTCGGACTCGGCTTCAAGGTGGCCGCCGTGCCGTTTCACCTGTGGACGCCCGACGTATACCAGGGTGCGCCGACCCCCGTTACCGCGTTCATGAGCGTGGGCGCGAAAATCGGCGGTTTTGCGGCGCTGCTGCGCGTGCTGACGATCGCGCTGCCGTCGTTCGTGGTCGGCCATGTCACGATCGATCCGGGCACGACGGTGATCCTGCACGCGGCGTGGCAAGACGTAATCGCGATCCTGGCTGGCTTCACGATGATTCTGGGTAACTTCGTCGCCCTGACGCAGCGCGACATCAAACGGCTGCTGGCCTATTCGAGCATCGCGCACGCGGGTTACATCCTGATGGCGGTGGCGGCGGCGGGCAGCTTCACCGTGACGGCGAATGCGGCGGGCGATCAAACCGTGACTTTCAATCTGGCAACCTATGCGATCCAGGGTGTGCTGGTTTATCTGGTGGCATACGCATTTACCAACATCGGCGCATTCGCGGTGGCGGCGGCGCTCGAAAAATCCGAGCCGGGCACGACCACGCTCGACAACTTCGCTGGGTTGAGCATTCGGCAGCCGCTGCTCGCGGCAGCGATGACCGTGTTCATGCTCAGCCTGACCGGGATTCCGTTGACGGCGGGCTTCATCGGCAAATACTTCGCCTTCAACGCCGCGATCAGTTCGGGCTTGTGGTTCCTGGCGGTGATCGGCGTGCTGACGAGCGTCGTCTCGGCGTTTTACTATCTGCGCGTGATTGTCAAGATGTACCTCGAACCGGGCGAAGCGGACGCGGCGGAGGGGATGCCGTTCCCGCTCACCAGTGCGATTGCCTTGTGCGCGGCGGGCACGCTGATTCTGGGCATCCTACCGACGGCGGTCAATCTGGCGCAAGGCGTGGTGGCAGCGGTGGCGCTGAAGTAGTTCATTCCTCAAAACAAATAACAAAAGGCGGCGATCGAGTTGGATCGCCGCCTTTTGCTTTAAGTGGACTGTCATTGGAAAGAAATGGAATCATGGACAAAATTTCGGATGCTGAAATCTTGGCGATAGCTGATTCAGGGATGGAATCCACTCAGGATCGTCGATTCAGCGAGTTGCTCGATAAACAGCAAGCGCGAAAACTGACCGATGACGAGCGCTCGGAATTATTCGTGCTGATGCAGGTTTATCAGCAAGGCTTGTTACGAAAGGCTCAAGCACTAAATGAAGCCGTCCAGCGCGGTTTGCGAGAGCCATTGGAACCGTGAGCATTTCTGATGAGTTGCGAGAACGTATCCGGTGGCGGCGGTGGCACTGAAATAGTTTTATCCGCCTGATTTCCTCTCTCATTTGAGAGTGGGGAAACCTCACAGTTTTAACTAAAAAATCCCTATCCATTTTCATGGGTGCAGGCAAAGGTTGACAGGGAAAAGGTAGCGAAAAGGCCAGGACGGTGGTAAAGCCAGATAACCACATCAGGTGTTTCCCACAATCGAGGCCGAAATGAAGTTTAGCACATATCTAGCA
>JBBRMW010000109.1:0-17767 GCA_038230635.1 Aggregatilineales bacterium
CATGAACGCACGCCAAATCGGCGGCCTGACGCTGATTCAATTGCACGGGAAGGAATCGCCAGAAGTGGTGCGTCAGATTTCGGGTGCGTACAAGGCAATCCGTCCGGCAAGCATTGAAGATGCGAGCGAATTAGTCGATCGCTATGGCGGCGGGAACGCGGTTGAGATGCTGATGCCCGAAGTTTTGATCGATACCTATCATCCACAGTTGCACGGCGGCACCGGTCAAACGCCCGATCGGGACATTGCGCTGGCCGTGCGGCAGCGCACGACGCGGTTGATGTTAGCGGGTGGTCTGACGCCCGAAAACGTGGCGGAGGCGGTACGCGCGATCCGTCCGTTTGCGGTCGATGTGTCGAGCGGCGTGGAGATGACACCGGGCAAGAAAGATCAGGGGAAACTGCGGGCATTAATCGCGGCGGTGCATGAGGCAGGTTAAAGCACCGAGCATTTACCATCGGATATTGGGGAGGAGATTCAAATGTTAAAGCTGCGTTTGAGAGTCTTATCAGTCGCCGGATCGTGCGTACTTGCACTCATAGCTGCCACGTTGGTGAGCACAGGGCGGATCGCCAATGCGCAGGCTGCGCTGCCGATCGAGTTCGGCCAGACGGTCACGGGTGAAATTAAGGTTGCACCGGATAATGAGCAGCTTTACAGTTTCTCGGCGAGCGCGGGAGATAGCATCGCACTGACAATGACGCGCACCTCTGGCAACTTGCGGCCTGTCACGCGGCTGGTCGATCCATCGAAATCGGGCGATGCGCAGTTCCCGGCGCAAACGACGCTTTCCGACGACGGCAAAACGGCCACGCTCGAAAGGTATACGTTCGATGCGGACGGGACGTATGAAATCCTCGCCAGCCGCGAAAACCTGGCAGATGGCAAGACGACGGGCAAATATACGCTGACGCTCACCTTGCTCGATAGTACCGCGCCCACTGCCACCGCGACGCGAGGCCCGAAACCGCGCGCGACCACTACGCCGCGTCTGTCGCCGTCACCAACCGACAAGCCGATCGTCCTCCCAGAGGGGGTCAAGGTATTCACGGTAGGTACGGCGCCGTCGTACAGTGTGTGGGACGGCAATCAACTCTACGTTGCCAATGATGGGGGCGGCACGGTGTCGATTCTGGACGGCGACGGCAACTTAACGAACACGATCCCGGTGGGCGGTGTCCCGTTTGCGATGGCCTGGGATGGCGCGCGGTTATGGGTGTCCGATCTCGGAACTGCAAGCAAGCCCGGCAAATCGGTCACGCTGTTCGACAGTAAGGGTAAGAAGATCGCTACCTATCGTGTGGGTCAACAGCCGTTCTCGCTGAGCTATGATCCCGACGACCAGAAAATGTGGATCGCGCTTTTCGACGATAATGAGGTGGTGGGCGTCGATGCGAAAGGCAAGATCGTGACCACCGTCGATATGAACGGGACGGGTAATAATCCGAACACGGTGTTGTGGGCGGGCGGGCAGCTATGGGTAACGCTGAGCGGCGACGCCAAAGCAGATAACAAGGTGGCAATCGTTGATGGCAGTGGCACCATTTCGGGGCCATTCGATGTCGGTCAATCGCCTGCCGATTTGGCCTGGGACGAGGCCGATGGCTTACTGTTCGTGCCGAATGCGCTGGATAATACCGTCACGGCGCTCGATAGTACGGGCAAAGTCAAAGGCACTTATCCAGTCGGTCGAGACCCGATCGCGGTGGCCTGGGATGGCAAGGCGCTGTGGGTGACGCTGTTCGATGACAAGGCAGTCGAAGCGATCAGCCCGGACGGTAACAAGCTGACGCAGATCGATTTGGGTATCAGCCCCAACGGGATCGTGTATGATGGCCTCGGCAACGTGTGGATCGCGTTGCAAGGTACGACGGATAAGCCGGGAAATACGGTTGCGCGCGTGCCGGTGTCGCTGGCGGCGAAATAGGAGATTCGCTTCACCCCCGACCCCTCTCCGTCCTCACAGGGAGGGGAGCCGCACCCACCGTTCCGTATACCCTACAAATCCCGCAGAACCGGGCGGATCCGTTCGAGCGCCCAATCGATCTCGTCTCGACCGATGATCAGGGGCGGTGCAAAACGCAGCGTGTTGACATGCGTCTCTTTGGCGAGCACGCCCGCCGCCTGTAACGCCACGCAGAAGCGTCGCGCACCGCCTGCTTCCGGCTTGAGTTCGACGCCGATCAGCAAGCCGCGCCCACGCACTTCCTTGATATACGGGCTGTTGATCTCCGCGAGGTGATCCTGGAAATAATCGCCCATCGTGGCGGCATTGGCGACTAGATTCTCCTCGGTGAGGACGCGCAGCGATGCGCGTGCCACCGCGCTCGCCAACGGATTGCCGCCGAACGTGCTGCCATGTTGACCCGGCTCGAATACCCGCATCAGATCGGCGTTGGCGAGCACGGCTGAGATCGGGTAAAAGCCGCCGCCCAATGCTTTGCCCAGGATCAGCACATCGGCGCGCACGGCGTCGTAGTCCTGCATGAAAAATTTGCCTGTGCGTCCTAAACCCGTCTGAATTTCATCGTTGAGCAGCAGAACGCGGTTGCGCTGGCAAATATCCGCGACGCGCCGCAGCCAACCCGCCGGCGGAACGATCACGCCATTTTCGCCCTGAATCGGCTCGATCAAAAAAGCGACGGTGTTGGCTGTGATGGCACGTTCGAGCGCATCCGAATCGCCATACGGAATCGCCGTAAAGCCCGGTGTGAAAGGACCAAAACCCTCGCGGTAGCTAGGTTCGGTGCTAAAGCCCACGATCGTGGTAGTGCGCCCGTGAAAATTGCCATCGCAGACGATAATTTCGGCGCGATCGGGCGGCACACCCTTGACCATGTAGCCCCATTTGCGCGCCAGTTTGATGGCCGTCTCGACCGCCTCCGCACCGCTGTTCATCGGCAGCACTTTTTCGTATCCGGTTAAATCGCACAGTTCTTTATAAAATAAACCTAATTGATCGTTGCGAAAGGCGCGCGAGGTCAAGGTGACGCGCCCCGCTTGCTCGATGAGGGCGGCCAGAATTTTGGGATGAGCGTGCCCATGATTGAGCGCGGAATAGGCGCTGAGGCAGTCGAGATAGCGGTTGCCCTCGACATCCGTCACCCATACGCCCGATGCTTCGTGGATCACGACATCGAGTGGGTGATAATTGTGCGCGCCGTACTGCGTTTCGAGATCAATATAATAAGTGGAATCGGGTTCGCGCTGAGCGGTGGATGGAACAGTCAACGGGTTGATCATAAAATCATCCTGACTATGATGCGATTGTCCAATGATAACCGATCGCGCGGGCGAGAAACAAGGCGAGATGCAAAACGGGCGTCAGGGTGAACACCTCAAATTGTGCGGTGCTTAGCGGACGTGGTAGGCAGCATCCGTCTGATTCCACAAATCTTGAACTAATCGCCTTATTCGGCGTGTTTACCTCGTTGACGAGACGCAAAAACGCCTTAAAATAAATTGAAGCGCGACGAAATAGGCGACACAGGGTTCGGTTATCAAATCTCAGTAATAGGGAAATAACTGTTACCGCATAGGCCGCGCGCATTTTGATTTGTCGCGCAGATCAGTTAGGGGATACTGTGGATGCTCCAGCCACCATTTTGATCGTTGACGATGGCGTGATGAACATCGAACTGTTGGCAGTTGGTTTGACCGCCGACGGGTATCAGATATTGACAGCTACCAGCGGTGCGCAAGCGTTATCGCTGGCCGCCTTGTCGCCACCCGATCTGGTCTTGCTGGATATTCTGTTGGGTGGCGGCGGGATGGATGGCTATGAAACCTGCCGCGTTTTCAAAAACCATCCCCGTTTACGCGAGATTCCGATTATCTTTGTCAGCGCACTGTATGAAACGACCGACAAAGTGAAGGGTTTCGAGGCGGGTGGGGTCGATTATTTGACGAAACCGCTCGATTTTGAGGAGGTGCTCATCCGCGTCAAAACGCATTTGACGCTGCGCCGCCAACAGAAACAAATCGAGGCGCTGCTGAAACTGCGCGAGGCGGCAGAAGTGGCGGAGCGGCAGCAGCGCGTCACGCTCGCCATCATCGAGGAACGGCAGCGGCTGGCGCAGGAACTCCACGATTCGATCAGCCAAACACTGTTTTCGGCGAATGCGTTGGCGGAAGTGCTGCCGCGCATCATCGATTCGAATCCGGTGGCGGCGCGCCGTTACATGGTGGAGTTGGCGCAGTTCACGCGCGAAGCGATGGTCGAAATGCGGACGCTGCTGTTCGAACTGCGCCCAGATTCGGTCAACGGTGTCGAATTGCACCACTTACTCAAGCAGTTATGCGATATATTCACGTTCAAAAAAAATATCGCAGTTGGTTTTCACGCTGTTGAACATATCGTTCTGCCGCACCGCCAGCAAAGCGTCGTATATCGGATCGCGCTGGAAACGTTGAATAATATCGCCAAGTATGCCAAGCCGTCATCGGTGACGCTGAGCTTACATCGGGAGCCGGAACAAGTGGTGCTGACCATCTGGGATAATGGACGCAGCTTCGATAAAGCACTTACGGTGATGGCACGACGAGAACTGGACGCGCTGTGCGAGAATGTACAGAGCATTGGGGCAGAACTGGTGATAAGCAATGAACCGCCGCCAGAAATGCAGGTCATGCTAAAGGTAAAAACTGATGACAGATCGGATTCGGATCGCAGTCATTGACGATCAACTGAAGGTGCATATCGGGATCGAGGCGGTGGTCGAAGTATTCGATGATCTGGAATTGATCGCACATGGCAGCAACGGCGAGGAAGCCTTGCAAATCAGTGCCCAGTATCAGCCCGACATCATTTTGATGGATGTGGTCATGCCCGGTATGAACGGGATCGAAGCGACGCGCACGATTCATGCCCAGTTTCCACAAATCAAAGTGCTGGCGGTATCCAGTTTTCAGGATGAGGAGGGCGTGCGCGCCATGTTGGAAAGCGGCGCGGTCGGCTATCTGCTGAAAACATCCTCGATCGATGAACTGGCGCACATGATTCGCGCGGCTCATGCGGGCGCGACTGTGTTTTCGGCAGAAGTGACACAAGCACTTTTGCGACCAGCGCGCACCGCACCCACCCACGAGTTTGGGTTGACGCCGCGCGAGTTCGAGGTGCTGCGACTGCTGGCTGAAGGGTTGAACAACGGCGAAATTGCGGGTCGGTTAACGATAAGCCTCTCGACGGTCAAATTCCATATCAGCAGTGTATTCGCCAAGCTGGGCGTCACCAATCGGGTGGAGGCGGTCGCGCTGGCGATCGAAGAAAGGTTGCTGCGGTGAAAAGTTCTCACCATCCTCGCAACCCACTCCGCCATTGAGCAGAGGCGAGATGGGGTTTCTCAATGCGTGGTGTTTGATGCGTTTGACCATCGGGTAGTTGGTTGTGGCGTCTCGTCAACTTTGCAATTTCGGTTGTACAGGTAAATAATTCTCGGAAGGGCTTGGTGTAGAGTTGATGACGAAACCCTATTTTCAATGTAGGGGTATGGATTTTTTTCAATACAAGGAAAAGGCATGAAGAACATACTCGTCACGGGCGGCGCAGGCTTTATCGGCAGCGAATTCGTCCGCTACATGGTCGAAAAGTATCCGCACTACAACATCGTATCCTTTGACAAGTTGACATACGCGGGCAATCTCGATAACCTGCTGCCCATCCACGACGCGGAAAACTACAAGTTCGAGCGGGGCGATATTGCCGCGCGCGAAACGCTCGAAAGCGCGATCAAAAACTGGCAGATCGACACGATCGTCAATTTCGCCGCCGAGTCGCACGTCGATCGCAGTATCCTCGACCCGGACGCCTTCATACACACGGATGTGGTGGGCACGTATATCATCCTCGATACGGCGCGCAAACTGGGCGTGGAGCGCGTGCATCAGGTTTCGACCGACGAGGTGTATGGCACGAAGCCGGAAGGTCAGTTTCGGGAGGGCGACGCACTCGAACCGAACAGCCCGTACTCGGCCAGCAAAGCCGGTGGTGAACTGATGGTGCGTGCCTACAACGTCACCTATGGGATGCACACCACGATCACACGCGGCAGCAACACCTACGGGCCATATCAATATCCCGAAAAGATCGCGCCGTTTTTCATCACCGAGGCGCTCGAAGATCGTCCGCTGCCCGTGTATGGTGACGGAATGCAGGTGCGCGATTGGCTGTATGTGACCGATCACGCCACCGGGATCGATCTGGTGCTACATGAGGGCGCACCCGGCGAAATCTATAATGTCGGCGGCGAAAATGAGCGCCACAACATCGACGTAACGCGCACGATCCTACAGCTGCTCGGCAAACCCGAATCGCTGATTCGTTATGTGGAAGATCGCCCCGGCCACGATCGGCGCTATGCGCTCAACTGCGATAAACTGCGCGCACTCGGCTGGAAACGCCAATATGGGGATGCCAATTTCGAGGAAGGTTTGGCCGCGACCGTGCGCTGGTATCAGCAGAATGAGTGGTGGTGGCGCAAGATCAAGACGGGCGCCTATCTGGAGTTCTACAAGCAGCAGTACGGCGCGCGTTTGTCCGAGTAGCGACGCCGGCCTGCCGCGCCTGCCAGGGACTACTGACTTTCAGGTGTATCCAACCCCGCCGCGCAATCGTCGAGCGACGGACATTCGCAGCGCAAGGCACGCTCCAACAGTGTTTTCATCGACGTGATGCGAGCCAGCATCACGTCGATCTCCGCCAACTTGTGGGTCGCCATCTGTTGCCAGCGCGCCGACGGCGGCATATCGACCGGAAATTCGTAGAACAGGGCGCGAATCTCACCGACGGTGAAACCCGCCTGCTGCGCCGTTTGGATCAGCCGAATCTTCGCAACAACCGCCGCGTCATAGCGCCGCTGGCCGTTGTTGCGCGGCGGCGCTTCCAACAATCCAGCGCGCTCATAAAACCGGATTGCTGAGGCGCGGATGCCGACTCGTTCGGCCACTTCGCCGATGCTCAATCCATCGACCTGCTTCATGGTGTTTTGCCCCTTGACTTAAACTGCGGTTTAAGTATTAAAGTGCAGCATATCGATAAATTGGCGAAAACGCAATCCCAAAATAGGGCGCGTCAACCATCGCCAGCATGTGCTTGCAAAGGAGCGATTATCCCATGTTACCCTCAATGATTGAGCAGACATCCACCAGCGAAGTCGTCATCGCCTGCGATCCGAACGCGATCCCCGCCGAACTGCGCGAAGGGTGGATGGCAATCGGCAAGCAGGTCTACGCCGCGGTCTTAGAGGCGCAAGCACTGTCTAACGGCTATCGATTCCGGCTGCCAACCGAATCAGTGATGCTACTCCAAATCGCCGAATACATCAGCAACGAGCGGCTGTGCTGTCCGTTCCTCGATTTCGGGATCGAAGTCACGCCGGATCGCGGCCCAATCTGGCTGAGTTTGACGGGTGGCGAGGGCGTCAAAGCCTATATTGGCGGCATCTTCGCGGAGAGCGGCTTGCTCAATCCGGCGGTCGCGGCGACGATCGGCATCGCAATCTAAGGTAAACGAACGCGGCAGGCTGCGTCGTTGAACGTGCTGAGGTCAATCGCTTGATCGCGGTGCTTCGGAGCATAAAAAAGCGACCCGCTCGCCCCAGATATGGCGAGCGGGTCGCAGTAGTATTGAACGAGCGAATCCTATTTCTGGATGCTGGCGTTGTAGTCGGTGAGCTTTTCGTTCGAGGCGGCGACCGCCTTATCGAGCGCTTCTTTGGCGGTCGGAACTTTGCCGCTTAGGAAGTCATCGGTAGCTTTGTTCACGTCGGCGCGCATCGAGACGAACGTGCCGGAGACGTGAAACGAACCCGCCGGGGTGATGTCCGAGAGGCGCAGTTGATCGATGGCGACCTGGAACTGCGGATATTTGACCAGCGCATCCTTCATGGTCTGCGTGTCATAGGCTTTCTTGAGCACCGGGTAGTAGCCCGTGTTCGATGACCAGAAGGCCTGAATTTCGGGGGTCAATTCCCACTTGATGAAATCCCACGCGCCCTCTTGCTGATCCTTGGTGCCGGTCGTGGTGATCCACAGCGACGCGCCACCCACGACGGTGCGGAACTTATCATCGGCAGTACGACGCGGCAAGAAGATTGTGCCGACATCGACGCCCGCATTCGCGCGCGTAGCGTTGGCGATCAGCGTGCGCAAGCTGGCGATGCTGTTGAACAACATGGCGGCCTGACCTGTGGCAAATGCGGCGGGCGAGGCGGTCGCGCCGTTGCTCGGGCCAAAGTACAGCGCGGAGCCGTCATCGACCATGGACTTCTGCCAGTTGAAATAGTCCACCGACAGCGCATCATTGTAGGTGTATTGGATCATGCGGGTAGTGCGACCATTATCGGGCGTACCCATCACCACATCGTGCGCAGCGTGCATCTGCTCGAAGAACCACGACTCAGGGTATAGTGTGATGCCGTACTGCTTGACCTTGCCATCGTCGCCCTTGACGGTCAGCTTCTTGGCCGCGTCGCGGATTTCGGCATACGTCCAGAACTTCTTATCGGGATCGAGACCTGCCGCCTTGAAGGCCGCGCGATTGATGTACAGCATGGCGGTGGACGAGTTGAACGGCGCGGAAACGAGCTTGCCGCCGATGGTGTAGCTCTGACGAACGGCTGGCTCCAGATCGTCCAGGACGGAGGTCAGTTTGTCGCGCTCGAATAAGTCCTGCATCAGCAGCACTTTGCCCGTATCGACCATGCGCTGCGTCCCGGCATCGAACACCTGAACGAGGTTCGGCAGATCACCGCTTGCCAGACCCGCGTTGATCTTGTTGATCGTGTCGTCGTAACTGGCCTGGAAAATGGCCTTGATGTAATACTTGCTCTGGCTGGTGTTGTACTTGTTGATCGTGTCCTGCACGACGTTGCCGATCAAACCGCCGAGACCATACCAAAACGTGACCTCGATGGCCCCATCCGGCTTGGCGACGGCTGGCACATGCGTGATAGTCGGAGCGGGGGTGCTGGTCGCCCCATCCATCAAAGCAGGTGTCGCGGCGGTGAACAGCATCACCACGACGGTCACGATGAGCGTGAACGACAGCAAAACTTTCGTCTTCGGCATACATTTCCTCCCTAAAAGACAATCGGCGAGAACTTGAAACTAGGGCTGCTGGCCCCTCTCCCCAACCCCTTTCCCACCGCTTGCGTGGGGGAAAGGGGCTGGGGGATAGAGGGGTTTACAGACACACCTAACCTTTGACCGCGCCAGCCGTCAGACCGCGAACCAGTTGACGTTGACCCAACACCAATAAAATGAGTGTTGGCAGCATCACAATTAGGGTGGCTGCCATTTGTGTATTGAACACGGCGTATTCGAAATTGCGAAAAATCGTGATGCCCACCTGGGTCGTGCGCCATTCGGGATCGTTCGTCACGAGCAGCGGCCAATAAAATTGATTCCAGGTAGACAGGAACGTGTAGACGGCCAGCGTCGCCAGTGCCGGGCGCGAGAGCGGAATCAGGATCGACCACAGATAGCGCAGTCGGCTGCACCCATCGACGAGCGCGGCATCGTATAACTCGCGCGGCAGCGACAGAAAATACTGGCGCATCAGGAAAACGCCGAAGCCGCTCGCCAAAAATGGCACGATCAAGCCCTGATAGCTGTCTTTCCAACCCCAATGCGAGATCGTCAAATAGTTGGGGATCAGCGTCGCCTCGAACGGCACCATCAGCGTCCCCAACGCAAAAAACAGCAGCAGCGGCTTGCCCGGAAAATCGAGATAGCTGAGCGCGTAGGCCATCAACGACGACGTAATCAGGACGCCCAGCGTGACGCCCGTTGAAACGACGAACGAGTTGAGAATCCAGCGCGCCATGACCGGCTGCTGCTCGAATACCGATTTGAAGACGCCCCAATCCAAATTGCTGAAATCTTTGGGGACGAGTCCGGGCAGCGCATTATCGCCTTGCAGCGCCAACGACAGCGAAAAGAATAGCGGAAACATCAGCAGCAGCGCTGTGATGATCAACAGCGCATAGATCACGGTTTTCCGCGCGATTTTGTTCCAATTGCGGGGCGCGCGAGAACCTGTCAGCGGAGTGGCATTCGTGCTCAAGGTGGCGGTACTCATCGCGCGGCTCTCCAGTTAAACGTAGTGAACCCGACGGTTCAAAAAGCGGTATTGAATCAACGTCAAGGCCAGCAGGATGGCGAACAATATCAGCGACATGGCCGAAGCGCGCCCATAGTTGTTGTCATACCAGAATGTCAGGTAGGTTTCGTAGGTGAAGACGTTCGGACGCTTGGCGGGCACGAGCAGGTGAAACTGCGTAAAGGCTTGCAGGCTGCCGATGGTGTTCACGACCAGCAAAAACAGCAGCGTCGGCGACAGAATCGGCAGGGTGATATGGCGGAAGGCGCTCCAGCCGCTCGCGCCGTCGATGGCCGCGCTTTCGTAAAAATCCTGGGGAATGGCCTGCAAACCAGCCAGCGTGATGATGAAATTGAAGCCTAACCCCGACCAGATCGTCATCACGGCGACGGCCAGCATCGCGGTCGAGTCGGTTTCGAGCAGGCTGGACGTGTTCAAATGGAACAAGTCGATCAGCCAAGTGGTGGCGTGTGTGGCCGGGTTGTAAATCAGTGCCCAGATCGTCCCGGCACTCGCCAGCGAGATCGCAATACTGCTGGTGAAAATGGTGCGGAAAAAGGCGATGCCACGCAGTGGGAAGCTGGCGAGCACGCCCAATCCCACGCTGATCACGAGCGTCGCCGGGACGACCATGATCGCAAAGACGAAACTGTTGGCGATGCTGACCAGAAATTCGGTACGCCCGCTGCCATCCAACGCCAGGACGCGGATGAAGTGCCCAAAGCCGAAGGAAGCGATCATTTCGCCCTGCGGATTGGTACGGCTGAGGCTTAATTCAATCGCATGTATGAATGGGACATAGGTGAAAGCCACAAAAATGAGGATCGCGGGAGCGGAAAAGAACAGCGCTCGTCCCAGATCGGCCATGCGCCGGGTTTGCCACCAACGGACACGCGTCGCCGCCGCCGCTGGCACCACTTCGACTATTCCCTTACCGAGGGGCACACTGGACATCGGTTGCTGCTGGCTCACAACGGAATCCCTCTTGATGCTGGCGCGGGTCGCGGCACGAATACACGCTATCTTCAGCGTAACGGGGGGACTGTAGTCGGTTCAGATTGGATAGAAATTACGAGCGGCTTAAGAGGAGGTTAAGTTTCGGCTACGATTCGTTAAAGAAACGTGTCGAGCCTGTGGGGGAATGGGTGACAACGCCGGGTTCGTCCCTATTCAGGACAGCGTGCGGTCGGGGCGAATCCGGCTTGGTCGCCCCCCTCTCCAGCGACATCACGGCTGAACGGGCGCACCCCATAGCTGAATTCCGCCATCGCTTGAGGTAAATACCAACGTTGCGCCATCGCCGCTGAGCGCCATGCTCGTCACCGATGCACCAAGCGCGGTCTGAAAGAATTGGCGATTGTCATCCAGCGACCACACGCGCAGTGTTTTATCGTCGGCAGCGCCGATCAACAGCGACCCGTCCCGATTGAACGCTATGCTTTTCACGGCAAAGCCATTTCCCGACAGTTGCAAGGTTTTGCCGCCTTTAGTATCCCAAAGTTGCAAACTGCCGCCGACGCTTGTGCCCGCGCCCGCGATTGCCAGCCGTCCGTCCAGGCTGAACGCCAGATCGTTCACCGTGCTGAGGTGTGTCACCAAGCTGCCAACCGGCTTCAAGGTCATGATGGCCGTGTTGGTGGATGCGCTGCTCGTGGCGATTACATCCCACACCCACACAGTGCCGTTATGCAGTGCCGCCGCCAAGCCGCCGCCATCGCCTCGGAAGGCCAATTGATCGATCTGCGATCCGGTGCGGCTGACGGTCAGTACCTGCGCGGTCGCCAAACTCCACAGTCGCACCGTGCCATCTTGATGGCCTGACACCAGGAATTTGCCATCTGGACTGAACTGAATATCGGTCACATGGCTGCTGCTGGGCTTCAACGTGGTGCGTGTTGTACAGGTCAACACGTCGCGTAGGTCGATATTGCCATCGCTGTTGAGCACGGCGATCGACGCACCATTCAGGCTAAAAGTAGCGTTTGCAGTGAGACACGCTGCTCGCATCTCCCCACGCGCAAGGTCGTAATAGCGTACAGTGTAGTCGTTGCCATCGTAAAAACTGAAAATGACAGCCGTGCCGCCCGCATTGAAGGCGCTCCGCCCCAGCACGCCCCGAAAGCGTGATAGCGATCGGAAACTCTGCAATTGGGCGACATTGGCAGGTGCAATGACGGGATGTGAGTCGGCAGCCGGTAATTCCGCGACGAGTGTGCCAGCGGTCGGGATCCCGGTCGGCGCGCTCGTGGGTGGCACGGTCGCGGGCACGTCACTCGGCGGCACGGGCGAATCGGCGATTGTCGGAGGCGCAGTCGGCGTATCCGATGGCCGTGGGATACGGGTGGCGGTCTTCTTTTGTGCGATCACCGCCGCGCTAGGGATTGCAGTGTTAGTGGGCGACTGCGTTGTCGGGCTGGACGTGTCCGTGCTCGTTGGCGAAATCGGTGTATTTGTGGCGGATGGCGTGACGGTTGGACGCTTGGTCAGGGTGACAGTTGGGACAGTTGGTGTCACGGTGGCCGTTGCAGTGGGTGGGATGGGAGTATTCGTGGCGGATGGGGTGTTGGTGGGACGCTCGGTAGGCGTGGTCGTTGGGACAGTAGCTGTCGCGGTTTCCGTCGGCGGAGGGGCCGTCGAGCTGGGCGTTTCGCTGGGACGCACGGTCGGTGTGCTGGTCGCGGCCCGGGCGATGATCCCTTTTATCTGGGTTGCGCTCGCTGAATTCGCTCCCGTTTGGGTTCCTCCTGCCGACGAGACGTCACTGCCCCTGCCATTCAGTTGGCTGGCGAGGATACCGAGCAGCACGACCAGCACGACGACGCCCAGGGCGAGGCCGCCGATCGTCAACGGTCCGCGTTTGGAACGCAGCAGCTTCGGCAGGATCAAGGTTGTCGGACGCGGGGTGGGGCGTCCTTCCAGCGGCACGGGCGGCGTCATAGTCGGCGTGATTGTCGGCTGATTGAACGATAGCGGCGGTGGCGTGCTAAGGGCCGCCGTCGTATCGATCGACTGAATCGCTTCGGGCGTGGGGCGCGTTATGACCGGGATGGCGGGATCGTGTGATGCCTCGCGGAAAGCCTGCGCAAAACTGGTGGCCGAGGCGTAACGATCTTCCGGCTTTTTTGCCAGCGCCTTCTGGATGACACGCGTCATTTCGAGCGAGAGGTTTTCGATCGGCGGCGGCGGCGTGCTTTCGTGCAACCACATCATGCGCAGCGGCGTTTCGGCCTGAAACGGAATCCTGCCGCTGAGCATTTGATACACGACGATGCCCAGTGAATAAATATCCGATTGCGAACTGACCGGGTTGCCATTCCAGTATTCGGGCGCAATATAGGCGGGCGTACCTACGATACTGCCCGTGCCCGTCAGCGTCGTGGAGGCTTGCAACATTTTGGCAATGCCAAAATCCGACAGAAAAGCGTTGCTGTGCTGATCGAGTAGAATATTGGGCGGCTTCAAATCTCGGTGAATGATCTGGCGTTCGTGCGCATAATCGAGCGCTTCCGCCATTTGCCCTAGTAACCGCTCGGTCATGGGCAGTGGTAGCGCCCCGCTCTGGAGCAAAGTATCCAGATCGCCGCCAGTCAGCAGTTCCATAACCACATAGAGCAGATCGTCTTGCTGACCATAATCGAATAATTTGACGATATGCGGATGGCTGAGGGCGGCAATCGTCTCGGCCTCGCGCTCGAAACGCCTGATAAAACCGTCGTCCGAAACACGATCGGAACGGATGACCTTGATCGCCACCTCGCGTTTGATCGTCAGTTGGCGCGCACGATAGACGGTCGCCATGCCGCCCGCGCCAACTTTCGCTATGATCTCGTATTGTCCGAGACGCTGCCCGATCAAATCCGCCATGCCATGCCCCCCATCGGCCAGACCACACGCACGATTGCTCTATTCATACTATTTTTGGATGCACAAATTGCGCTTACCGGATATATTATTCGAGTGTTGGCGCTACGTCAAACACAGCTTCGATTATTTAGCAAATTTCACCGTTTATAGAATATCACGAGCACAAATCGCGCAAGTACAGATACATTAACAAAATAGGATAATTTGGGCGAGCGGGCTTGTGTGAAGTGGAGGGAAACGATGCGCGTGCGGCTGCCATTCAACCATAAATCGAGTTACCATCGCGTGGATAGAAGCGTACTGACCATGAAAAACGCCGTACCCACCGTCCTGATCGGGGTCGGATTGCTCGCGCTACCCGTCTTGCTGGCCGCGTTGCTGATACCATCGCTACTCGCGCATTCGCAAACTCAGACCCCCGCCGTCAGTTGTGGTCAGGTGCTATCTGCCGTCAACAAGAATCTTGCCGCCTGTTTGACGATGGGCAACGATCAAGCGTGTTACGCAAATCCGGCGGTCAAAATCACAGGCGGAACGCTCGCCAATATCGGCGATACGATCACCTTGAGCGGCGCGACCGTGTTCACGACCAGCGCGCTCGACCTCGACAAGGGTCAGTGGGGCATCACGAGCTTCCGCCTGGGCCTCGATAATCCGAATACAAGCGTGCGCACACACGGACCCGCGCTCTCGATGATCCAATATGGCGCGGCCAGCTTGAGTCTGGCAAATCCGACCGCGCTACCGACGCCAAACGCAACGCCGGCCTTGTGCCTGATCAAGCTCAAACGTGATAGTTTATTGAGCAGTGCCGCGCTCGGCGGCAAAACGATCCCCGGCGTACTGACGGGCGGCACGCTCATGACGATCGATGGCCGTCTCTCGGATAATTCGTGGGTATTCGCCGATACGGGTGGCAAATCGGGTTGGCTGACGACGAGCAGTTTGGCGAGCGGGTTGGATAGCTGCGGGGCGGATGTCGTACCCGTGATCACGACCGATAAACCCGCCAATATCCCAGCCTTACGCGGATTTTACTTTTCGGTGACGGATCTATCCGGCGAGGCGGCGGCGGGAATATGCCGCGATGTACCGGACGGTGGTCTGCTCATCCAGAGTCCGAGTGGGCGCGCGGTGACTTTCAGCGTCGATGGTGTGCAGATCACGCTCAACTCAGCCAGCGTCGTGCTCTCGGCGCTGCCCAATCAGAGCCTCGAAGTTGGCGTGATCGCGGGCGTTGTAACGTTGGCCGCGCAAGGCCGATCGATCGATATTCCGGTCGGCAAACGGGTCGGGGTGCCAGTGGGTGGCACCAATGGGCTGGAGGCGATCGGAGAGCCAGGAAATATCACAGACATCAAGAATTTTGGGAGCGGTACAGGCATCTATCTGAAGTCACTGTGCGGGTTGGCCGTTTCCGTACAGATTCAGATTCCGTGTACGCTGGTCACGTTTCGTCCGACATCGCCTGCCCCGCAGCCTGCCGATACGCCGAATCCGGGCGTTCCGTGAGCAGAACCTCACCGCCCATCCCCCTATCCGTACCCACAGCGAGGGGGATCGAGCACCCCTCTCAGCGCGTGCTGAGAGGGGCGGGGGGTGAGGTTCTGCGCATCGGTTTGATCGGTACGGGTGGACTGCTGCTGCGCGCGTCGTCGCTGCTGCTGACCACCGCGCCCACCATTCGGCAGCCCACCAATGTCTGGCTGGTAATCGGCGTCGGGCTGTTCGGTTTTGGGCTGATCGGGGCGGGTGCGTGCCGTCAACCGCCAACTGTGCTGCGCTGGCTGATCTTAGCAGCGTTTCTCCTCGAAGTTGGAGTGGGCGCGTTCAGTTGGCTGCAAACGGCAGGCGCAAACTGGACAGGGATACCGTTTGGTGCCGATGTGCAGATCGATTCGGCGACCTATACCGAGGTGGCGGCGCAACTGTTGGCGCGCGGCCATAACCCATACGTCTGGGATTACAGCCGCACCACCCAGCTTTTTCGCGTCGGCCACATATCAGGCACGCCGACTCTGCGTGGCATCGATGAGAGTCCGTTCCCGTATCCTGCCCTTCCCATCTGGCTGACTTGGGCATTGCATACGCTGCACCTACCTGCCACTTTTACGTTGGCTGTGACGGGTTATCTCGCGTTGCTCTGTCTGTTATTCTTCGGCGCGCCGCGTGCGTTCCAACCGTTGATCTTGCTGCCAACGGCAGTTAGCATGGTGATCAGCCCGGCGACGCTGATCTTATTTGGCGTACTTGATGCGGTGTGGGCGGCATTGTTGGTCGCGATGGTGCTGGTGTGGCGCAGACCCGTCGCGCGAGCGGTCTTGTTCGGCTGCGCGATCGCCTTCAAGCAGTCACCCTGGCTGCTGCTGCCATTCCTGATGATCCGCATCGCCCGTGAAGATACGGAGTCTGTCAAATTGGTCGATGCGATCCGCCGCATCGCGCCATTCCTGGCAATCAGCGGATCGACCTTTCTGCTGATCAATGCTCCATTCCTCGTCGCCGATCCGGGCGCGTGGCTGACTGGCATACTCGAACCGCTGCGCGATAATCTGGTGCTGCTTAGTCAAGGCGGACTGTCCGGCTTGAGCGCGTATGGCGTGTTGTATTTGCCCAAGTCTTACTATTTGCTCGCCAGCGCGACGGTTTTGGTGCTGCTCATGTTCGTCTATTGGCGGCATTATCGGCGATTGTACGCCGCATTCTGGATGCTGCCCGGCATTTATTTGTGGTTCTCGTATCGAAACCTGATCACGTACTGGCTGTTCTGGCTGTATCCGATGCTGGCCGCGGTCGCCACTCAGATACCGCGCCATGCCGTCATAAGCACACCACTTGAATCGGCACGTATACGCCGCTGGCCGACGGGTTTGGCGCTCGCTACCACTGGCCTGATCCTCGTGAGTAGCGCAGCGGCAATGGCCGTGCGTACACCGCTCGGAGTCGCGGGGTCTGCGCCGTATGCGTATCGTGAAAACACCGATGCCGCAATGGTTGCACACACGCCGCTCGGAATCGCAGTAGAGCCAGCACTTATCGTCAGTGCGGGCGGGCGTTTGGGTGGCCTCCGCGTGACCGTCACCAACACAAGCGATAGACTACTATCGCCACATTTTGCTGTACAGAGCGCACAAACATCGAGCAACCCGATTGCTTGGTCGATCGATGAGGGCAATCCGACGATCGCGCCTGGTGCCCGCGCAACGTACCGCATCTCCGCGCCCAACGACATCGACGCACCTGCTCCGACTGAGCCGAGTCAACTGGTCGTGACGGACAGCACGAGCGATCGCTTGCGCGGGGTCGTGACGCTGCCCGCCGAGCGCACCTATCTATGGCCGGATTCGATCGCCAATCCAGGCTTTCGACTGTGGATTACGAACGCGATCAGCCCGGTTTTTTGGACGCTCGAAGCGAATCGCGCTGTCAGCAACCTGCCTATATTGACCCCGCTCGACGGGCGAATCGCGCTCGATCTGCCCCTGATCGTCAGCTATAACCCCGATAATCGGCTGGCGCTGGCAACTCAAACGGTCTGGCCGCGCGCGCCCTTTTCGATCTGGGTCTATCCCGATGCGGCACTGCTGACGCGCGCATTGGATCAGCCGGATCGCGCCGCGCTCGGCCTCGAAGTCGAAGATGACGATCATCGCTTGCAGATCATTTTTGGCGATTCAAGCTACGTCGCGCCGCCGGAGGCCGATCCCGCCGGGAGCATTCCCGCGACGATCGTGCATGTGTCCGCGCCGCCCGGCCAATGGACGCGCGTACCGATCGATTTGCCCGCCCTGTATCACAAACTCG
>JBBRMW010000110.1:0-17555 GCA_038230635.1 Aggregatilineales bacterium
ACAGTGCGCACAACACATTCCTTGCGGGTGGAAATGTTGTTCCAGCCAGTCCAAACTTCGCTGTGTGTCCAACAGGTCAATGATTGGAAAGTCCATACTTGCTAGTATACCCTATTTGCACACGTTCTATAGTTGAGCCAAAATATTTGCCCCTTGCGTTGAATTTCAAAACTGCATATACTGGTACGCGTACCATATAGGATAACGCACTTTTCGTTTTTGTAGCGCCTCATTTTTGGATAAATGGTACTTACAGCCGATCAGGATTGAAGTTTTTCTATGATTTCGATCCGACCCTCCCGTCGCAGGATCGGCACACTCAGTTTGATGCTCAGTCTGTTATGTTAATAGTGTTGTGATAATTTGCGCGTGACTGAGCAACATCGATTGGTTTAGCCTGATCAGCGCTTTGCGGTGCTTTTCAGTTAAACGTGACCGGATTTATTTGAAAGGAGACCTTATCGGGCAGGATGCGGCAGATAATGGCAAACCTTCGCATTTTTGGGATTGAAAACAGTGAGGACTTTTGAAATGAACCGAATCAAAGCATTTTCGCTCGTCAGCATCCTGGTGCTGCTCGCCGTCACATTCGGCGGAAACAGTGCGCAAGCCCGCTTGGCACTGCCCTTTGATGGCGTGAACGTGACGCTGCTGACCTTCACCGGGCCGCAGATCGCCGAACCGCTGCAACGGCGCGCCCCCGACTTCCAAAAGCTGACTGGCGCGAACGTTAAGATCGTCACCGTGCCAAACGCCGATCTGTATCAGACCATGTTGAAAGATCAGGCGACAGGCACCAACAGCTACCAAGCGTTTGTGTTCGCGCCGCAGTGGATCGGCGATTTTGTGGGCGGTGGCTATATCGAGCCGCTCGATTCCTATATCGCTAAAGACAAGGACATTAAATGGGACGACGTTGCGCCGTTCTTCAAGGATTTCAGCGCTCGTTACCAGGGCAAGACGTACAGCATTCCGCTGGATGGTGACTTCCACATGGTCTACTATCGGACGGACATCTTCAAAAAGGCCAATTTGACGCCACCCAAGACATGGGATGACTATCTGGCCGATGCCAAAGCGCTCAATGGTCAGGATATGAATGGTGACGGCGCCCCCGACTACGGTTCGTGCATCTCCAAAGCACGCGCCCAGCAGTCGTACTGGTGGATCTTCTCGATCGCCGGGCCGTACATCCAGAGCTTGGGCACGGCGCAGGGTGGTTTCTTCGACACGACCACAATGAAGCCGCTGTTCAAGAATGACGGGTTCATCAAGGCGCTGGATGTCTACAAAGAGACCAGCAAATATGGCCCGCCGAACGAACTGACGCTCGGCGTCGGCGACACGCGCTCGCTGTTCACCTCTGGCCGCTGCGCGCTGACGCTTGACTGGGGCGACATCGGCCCGTTGGCGATTGCCGAAGGCTCTAAAGTGGTCGATAAAGTTGGCTCGATCATTACCCCAGGTTCCAAGCAGGTCATCGATCGCAGCACCGGGAAACTGGTTGACTGCGATGCCAAGACGTGCCCGTTTGCGGTCGATGGTGTGAACCATGCGCCGTTCGCCTCATTCGGTGGTTGGTCGGGTGGCATCAGCGCCGCCGCACCACAGAACGTCAAGGATGCAGCGTATGCGTTCTTGTCGTACATGAGCCAACCCGCACAATCGGGCGTGGACGTGACGTTGGGCAAGACGGGCTTCAACCCGTATCGCCTGTCGCACTTCAACGACCTGAAGCCCTGGCTCGCCTCCGGCATGAGCGAAGCCGCTGCGAAAGATTACCTGGGTGCGATTCAGGCCAGCCTGAACAGCCCGAATATGATGCTCGACCTGCGCGTACCGAAGAACCAGCAGTATGAGCAAGTCATCGTCGATCTGGTGCTCAGCCAGTTCATGGCGGGCGATCTGAGCAATGCCGATGCAGCCGCAGCCCTGGAT
This sequence comes from Aggregatilineales bacterium, assembly GCA_038230635.1. Classification (GTDB taxonomy): domain Bacteria; phylum Chloroflexota; class Anaerolineae; order Aggregatilineales; family UBA2796; genus JBBRMW01. Next base: position 1,939 of record JBBRMW010000110.1, read on the forward strand.
ACTCAGTGGGAAGCGCTAACGGAGTCGCTCGGACGCGACGCACAAAAGACCGCGTACATCGCCACCCTCGGCGTCCAAAAGTAGGTAGACTTGATGGTGAAACCAAGTAAAGTTTGCACATAGACCTCACCCCGCCGCGCTCCGTTTGGCCTCCCCCTCTCCGTGATGACAGAGGGGGATTGAGGGGGTGAGGTAAATCTGCCGAATTTGATTGGTTTCATCATTAGGGCGTGTCTGCAAAATGTTGTGCGGCTGGCCCCGCTCCCCAACCCCTCTCCCACGCAGGCGGGGCGAGGGGCTCGACTCCCCTTTCCCACCGCTTGCGTGGGGGAAAGGGGCGGGGGGATAGAGGGGTTTGCAGACACGCCCTAGTAGTTCGCGCTTCCTAACCTCCTCATGCAGTTCGTGGGGAACGCTGAGGTGGCGCCAACCGCGCAAAAGATCACGCTTTCAGTTTTAAGAGGTTTTGAGCATTTATGCAGGCACAACCCACAGAACGGTCGGAGTATCCGGGCGATTCTTCGCTCGGCAATGCTCAGCGCCCCGCCCCAACATTTCTTGACCGCCTGAACCGTTGGAGTGATAGTACGGTTCGGACGACACTCCTGCTGCCGGCTTTGCTGGTCGTCCTGTTTTTGTCGATCTTTCCGCTGCTGGTGTCGCTGTATCTGTCGTTCGCCCGTGTCGATTTTGTCAGGGGCGGCATCGTAGTCAAGTTCGTGGGCTTTGCCAATTACAACAAATTGTTGTTTGGCCTCGATCAGCAGCATCTACTCGGCAAACAGGGCACACCGTCGCTGTTCGGATGGGTGATCTTGGTCGTGTTCGTCGTGACGATGTTGTACCTTTTCGTGCAATATGCCAGCAGCCCGCGCCGCCGACTCTTTGGGTTGATCATGCGGGTGATCGCCATCGTGGTCGCCACTTTTTTGGCCTGGATGATGGTCAGCACACTGGGTGAGCATGGCCTGCCGGGAACGGTCGCCGTCACGCTGATCTTCGTGTTCGTCGGCGTCTCGATAGAATATGCGCTCGGCCTCGGCTTGGCGATGCTGGTCACACAAGAACTGCCGGGCAAGCGCTTTTTCCGCATCGTGTTCTTGCTGCCGATGATGATTACGCCCGTCGGCGTCGGCTTTCTGGTGCGCATGATGACGGACACCCTGAAGGGGCCGATCGCGCCCTTTTGGAATCTGATCGGGCTGTCGACCTTTAGCTGGGCAGATACGGGTGCCGGGGCGCGCGCCGCCGTGCTGCTCGGGGATGTATGGCAGTGGACTCCATTCATGTTCATCATTCTGCTGGCGGCGATCGAAGGCACGTCGCGCGAGCAGATCGAGGCGGCATTGGTGGATGGAGCGAATCGCCTGCAATTGTTTCGCTATATCACACTGCCGCAGATCATGCCCGTCAGCACGACACTGGTTTTGATCCGAATGATCGAGGCGTTCAAAATCATCGATTTGCCGAATATTCTGACGGGCGGCGGTCCGGGGACGGCCACCGAGTCGATGACGCTGCAAGCCTATAACCTGTGGCGCACGACCGATCTGGGAGCATCCGCAGCGGTGGCCTATTTGCTGTTGGTGTTGGTGACTTTCGTCGCCACCGTCTATGTCAGCAGTATCCGGCGGCGGTTGGTGGGGAGCACAACGTAAACCTATGAGAATGACAACAACAAGCCACGGGCCTTTCCATCTGACGCCCACCCGCAAACTCGTGACCTATGGCATTTTGGCGATCTGGACACTGATTGTCCTGTTTCCGCTGTACTGGGTGCTGATCACGGCATTCAAACTGCCCGCCGATGTCGATGTGCCGAAGTACATCCCATTCGTCGATTTCCAGCCGACGCTGGCCGCCTGGAAAGAACTGCTGGTCGATCCGACATCGGGCAACATTGTCGCGCGCCCCTATTTGAACACGCTCGTCGTTGGAACGACCAGCGCGTTTTTCTCGCTGCTGTTTGGGTCGTTGGCGGCTTATGCGCTGCTGCGCTTCCATTATCGGCTGAAACTCGGCTACATTGGAACGTTCATCACCTGTTTGCTGCTCGGAATCGTGCTGTTGGCGGTGGGGCTGCCGTGGCCGGTGGCGCTGGCGGTCGCGCTTTCGGTCTTCGTGTTGATCGCGCAGACACTTGGTCGCAGGTTTCGGCGCAGTGTGGGTAACAGCGATATTTCGTTCTGGCTCGTCTCACAACGGATGCTCCCGCCGATCGCCGTGATCATCCCGATCTATATCTTGTTTCAAGCGCTGCACATGCTCGATAGCGACATCACGCTGATCATCAGTTATGCGGGCGTCAATTTGCCGCTGGCGGTTTGGTTCATGCGCGATTACCTGGAGGGCATCCCGATCGAATTGGAGGAGAGCGCGTTCATCGATGGGGCGTCGCGCTATCAGGTGTTGATGCGCATCATTTTGCCGCTGGCGACACCGGGACTCGTCGCCACATACTTGATCATCCTGGTGTTCGCGTGGAACGAGTACACACTGGCGTTGTTCCTTTCGGAAGCAAACGCGCAGACGATGCCGGTATTGGTGGTCGCCCAAAATGCGACGCGCGGGCCGCAGTGGTGGAATATCTCAGTGCTGGTGCTATTGATGATCGGCCCGATCATCCTGGTGGCGATCTTCTTGGAGCGGTATATCGCCAAGGGGCTGTTGGTGGGCGCGGTAAAAAGCTGACATGATGGTCAAACCATTTAGATTTCGCGTAAATTGCGCCCGCGCCGCCCTGATATGGTATGGCTTCCCCCTCTCCGTGATTATGGAAAGGGGGATTGAGGGGGTGAGGTGAATCTGCGGAATCTGATTAGAGGCTGTTATGAACTTTTGGAAGACGTGGCAACGGTGCGGACGGCAAAAATGCCGTCCCTACGCTCGTATCGATTGTCTTGGTGTAGGGGCGCCATTCTTGGCGTCCGTTTTTGAAAGTGTATAACAGCCTCTAGTTTCACCATAGGTGAGGGGGTAGAGCTAGGTGAGGTGGACGCGGCAAGCCGTGTCTCTACAAGTCGGTTTGATCGGTGAGGGCGAGGGTGAATTTTTCGAGTTGACGGTGCGCCAGCGCGACGAATGCGCCGATCGGGAACAGCGCGGCGATCAAGGCGGCGGCGGCGGTCGGCCAATCGAGTTCGCGCTCGAAGGTGAAAAAGTCGATCAGCGCCACCGGAACGGTTCGGATGTGGGTGGCGAGTAGGAGGGGAATGAGCACCTGATTCCAACTGAGCACAAAAACGATGATGGCGGTCGCGGCCAAGCCGGGTGCGGCAGCGGGTAGCACAATCTGGCGAAGGGTTTCGAGCGGGCGTGCGCCATCCAACCAAGCCGCTTCTTCAGCCTCGATCGGCAGTCCCTGAACATAGCCGAACAGCACATACACAGCCAGTGGGGCATAGAGCGCTGTTTCGGCCAACGTGATACCCACGAACGTGTCACTCAGCCGGAAGCTATCCAGGAGGTTGCTGAGCGGGATCAGATAGGCAATGACCGGCAAGCTGGCGATGATCAGGCAGCTTTGAACGACCCATTCGCGGCCACGAAAACGCGAGCGCGCGAGGCTGTAGGCGGCCAAAAAGGCGACGGAAACGGTGAACAGGGTCGTGGCGGCGGCGAGTTCAACGCCCGTCAGCAGTTCGTTCGCAAAATGCGGCTCAGCGATCCCGATCTCCTGGTACTGATCGAGTGAGGGGTAGGCGAGCCATGTAGGCGGCGAGGACACATCGTTCGGTCGGATGTTGAGTGAGGCGAGCAGCGTCCACAGGATCGGGATCAAGCCAACCGAGAGCACGCAGACCAAGAAGATGCCGCGCACTGGAAAGCGTCGGCGGCGCGATGTCGGGTTCACTGCGGCACCCGCAGATGCCGTACCGATACCAGATAGCCGACGCCAACGATCAATAGGGTCGCTGTGATCAACCAAGCGGCTGTCGCGCCGCCCGTCCAGTCGTAAGCCTGGAACGCTTGTCGATAGCTGTACAAGCCGGGAGTCATCGTTTCTGAACCGGGGCCGCCGCCCGTCAAAATCGAAATACTCTCGGAGGTTCCAAGCGCGTTTCCAATCAGCAGCAGTCCGATCGTCAGGAGCAAGAGTCGCAGCCGAGGCAGCACGATATGGCGCATCTGAGCAAAGGACGACAAACCTTCCAGGGCGGCTTGATCCCACTGTGCGCTGGGAATTGTCAGCAAACCGGGCAGCGCCAGAAAGCTGACCAGCGGCGTTTGATGCCAAATCTCGATTGACATGGCGGCCAGCAGCGCCAACCCGGAGTTCAGAGGCGAAGGCGGACGTGGCAGACCCAAAACTGCGGGCAAAAAGTTGATCAGGCCGTTTTCCGTGTTGAATAGAAAGTGCCACATGACGCCATTCGCAATTGGGCTGATCAGCCAGGGCAACAAAAGCAGCAGCCGAACGAGGCTGCGTCCGCGAAAAGGTCGGCGCAGCGCCACCGCGATGAGCAGACCAATGCTCAGTTCAAGCGTGACCGTGACGATCGTGAAGAGCGCGCTGTTGCGGATGGCCGTCCGAAAATCTGGATCGGCGAGTATATGCGCATAATTCGCAAGGCCGACGGCGTGTAGATCAGTTTTTTGATAAGGCGCGTAATTCGTGAAGCTGGCAATCAGCCCCAATAAGGCCGGGATGAATAGAAATGGGATCAATATCAGGAACAGTGGGGCTAAAAAGAGAAGGCGATGGCGTCGCGTGAGCATCAATTTTCCTCAGATGATCGAGTTTGGATGGGCAAAACGCAGCATTCTCACATTGATTTTATGGTGAGGCAACGGTATAAAAGATTGTGCAGTTTTCCACAATGAACCACTATCAGAAGATACGTCGAATATGGTCACACAATCGCTGAATAACATGCTCGTCACACCGGACTCAGGAATCTGATGCCGACGATCCGCGAAGTTGCTAAACAGGCGGGTGTCGCGCCGATCACCGTCTCGCGGGTGCTCAACCGATCCGGCTATGTCAGCCAGGACGTGCGCGAACGGGTCGAGCGTGCCGCCGCCGAACTGCATTATATCCCGAACATGTTGGGGTCAAGTTTGCGTTCCAAAAAAACGCATATTCTGGCCTTGTTATTGGATGATGTCACGAATCCGTTTTGGACGACGGTGGCGCGCGGGGCAGAAGATGCGGCCAATGAGAGCGGCTACTACGTCGTTTTATGCAATACGGACGAGTCGCAGATCAAAGAGAGTCAATATGTCAACGTGATGCTCAAAAAGCGCGTCGATGGCTTTTTGCTCGTCCCGGTGGGCATCGGCAGGGAAACGATCCAATCGATTCGCGCGCAAAAAGTGCCGCTGGTGATCATCGATCGGCGGGTTGCGGGTGAAGCGATCGACATTGTGCGATCCGATTCGGAAGGCGGCGCGTATCAACTGACGCGCCACCTGATCGAGCAGGGGCATCGGCGGATCGCCATCATCAGCGGGCCGGAAAACGTTTCGACGGCGCAGGATCGTGTCGCGGGTTATCGGCGGGCACTGTTGGAAGCGAATTTGCCGCTCGATGAAACGCGCATCTATTGGGGCAAGTTCGTGCAAAGTCACGGTTATGAGGCGACGCAGGCGATCTTGCAGCTATCACCGCGTCCGACCGCCTTGTTGACCAGCAATAACTTTATCGCGGTGGGGGCGATGCACGCCCTGCGCGGCTTTGGTATTCAGGTACCACAGAGCATGGCGATCGTCACCTTCGATGACTTTCCGGCGGGGTTCACCATCGATCCGTTTTTGACGACGGCGGCACAGTCCGCTTATCAGATGGGCTATCGCGCGACGGAACTGCTGCTGGCGCGTATTTTGGGACCGGCCACCAATTCGATTCAAGAGATCGTGCTGCCCGTCGAAATTCTCATTCGTCAATCCAGCAGTTATGTGCTGCCGAAAAACTAACCCATCTCATAATGAGGAATCCGTATCTTGTCCGAAAAATCGAAACTATCACACATCGATTACGAAGATTTTCTTGTTTACCTCTATTTTGGTGGTGACGATAATCTAACTCGTTGTATAAGGCGAGCATACCGCGATTTCAACCGTACTTTGCATGGTATGGGTAGTTTGCTTGATAAAGAACAAACATATAAACAAGCATGTGATAAATTGAAAGAGAGCTTTAGCCGTTTACAGTCGGGACAAGATGTCATCGCCGATCAGGCTAGTTTTGATAGTTGGCACAAAGATTCTTGTTCCAATCTATCGATAATGTATGAGAAAAACGGTTATCCAAATTTCGCAGTCGGTCAGGCTCAAAAATGGATCAACATGATTTTCAAATACATCTTCACGTTGGGACCCCAAAGAATTGCTGGATTTGAAGGTTTATATCACTTTTGCCATGTTCCGTTAGACAACATACTCATCGACCGACTAGCTCAGTATGGGTTTGAGCAGTTACCTAGCGCTTGGAGTCGCTTGAATGATTACACTGATTATCTCACCTATCAAAAGAGAATTCGTTTACGGTTTTCGTGCATCCCTCTCGATGTTGAGTTTTGGCTTTGGCGTAATGAAACACTTCCACCTGATTGCATAGCCCCGCACAACGGAGAATCAACACTATGAAAGCAATTATCCTCGATAATCCTGAACATTTGCGGCTGACCGAATTGGAAGAGCCGCCGCAGCCCGGCCTCGATGAGGCATTGGTGCGCGTGCGACGAGTCGGCATCTGCGGGACGGATCTGCACGCCTTCGAGGGCAAGCAGCCTTTTTTTTCGTATCCGCGTATCCTGGGGCACGAATTGGCACTTGAAGTCGTCGCACTCGGCGATTCATCGCAGCCGCACAATCTGGCTGTCGGCGATCGCTGTACGCTCGAACCGTATCTGAACTGCGGGAAGTGCATCGCCTGCCGTCGTGGTCGCCCGAACTGCTGCGTCAACATGCAGGTAATGGGCGTGCATCGGGATGGCGGAATGCGCGAATGGTTCACCGTGCCGATCCGCAAATTGCACCGCGCCAACGAGGTTGCGCTCGAAGACTTGGCGCTGGTCGAGATGTTCAGCATCGGCGCTCATGCGGTGCGGCGGGCGGCCATTGAGCCGGGCGAGTTCACACTGGTGATCGGCGCGGGGCCGATCGGCATGGGCACGATGCACTTTGCGCGGCTGCTCGGCGCGAACGTCGTGGCGATGGATGTCAACCCCGATCGGCTCGCTTTTTGCCAGAAGCACGTCGGCGTGGCGGCGACGGTGGACGCCCGGCAAAACCCGGAAGCGGCGCTGCGTGAACTGTTCGATGGCGATCTGCCGACGGCGGTGCTGGATGCGACGGGCAATGCCAAATCGATGATGGCCGCTTTTAACTTCGTGGCGCACAGTGGACGGCTGGTGTATGTTGGACTGAACCAGGAGAGCATCACGTTTCATGATCCGCTCTTTCACAGCCGCGAAATGACGCTGCTGGCGACGCGCAACGCCACTGCCACCGATTTCGAGTGGGTGCTGGCGAGCATGGCCGCGGGCAAACTCGATACGTCGGCCTGGGTTACACATCAGGCCACGCCGGAAGTGCTAGTCGAAGATTTTGCGAGTTGGCTACTGCCCGCGACGGGCGTGATCAAAGCCATGTTGACGTTCGATTCGTGAATCGGATCAAAACGAGAAAGAGAGACGAACGATGTTGATTGGAATTTCGCCGCTCATCAGCCCCGATTTGTTGAGCGTGCTGTACCGTATGGGGCACGGGGACGAGATCATCCTAGCGGATGCGCACTTCCCCGGCGAGTCGGTCGGACAGCGAGTCGTGCGCGCCGATGGGCTGTTGATCGCCGATTTGCTGGACGCGATTTTGCCGCTGTTCGCGCTCGATGGCTATGTCGAGAGTCCGTTGGTGATGATGGCCGCCGTGCCGGGTGATACACTCGATCCGCGCGTCGAAACGGCGTATCGGGCGGCGGTCGATCGACACTGGCCGCAGACACCCGCGATCGGGCGGCTGGAGCGGTTCGCCTTTTATGATCGGACGCGGACTGCTTTCGCGGTAGTGATGACGGGCGAAACGGCCAAATATGGGAATATCCTGCTGAAAAAAGGCGTCACGCCGATCAAGTGACCATCGAGTAATCATAGGAGATGCAACGATGCGCATTGATGCTCATCAACATTTCTGGCAGTATTCGCCCGCTGAATATGGCTGGATCGACGGGACGCTGACGGATTTGAAGCGGGATTTCCTGCCCGCCGATCTCGTGCCCCTGTTGGCCGCGAACGGATTTGACGGAACGGTGGCGGTGGAGGCGCGTCAGAGCCTCGCCGAAACGGACTGGCTGCTCAAACTGGCCGAAGATTATGATTTTATAAAAGGCGTGGTGGGCTGGGTCGATCTGCAAGCTGAGGATGTCGGCGCGCAGTTGGAGAAATATGCCGAGCAGCACAAGTTAAAGGGGATTCGGCACGCTGTGCAGGGTGAATCCGACGATCACTTCATGCTGCGGCCTGAGTTTTTGCGCGGACTAGGGCTGTTGCACGGATTCGGTTTGACCTACGATCTGCTGCTGTTTCCCAGACATTTGCCGATCGCGCTCGACGTGGTGCGGCGATTTCCTAATCAAAAGTTCGTGCTGGATCACATCGCCAAGCCATCGATCAAGGCGGGCGTGATCGACCCCTGGGCGCGCGATCTACGCGAATTGGCACAGTTTGGCAACGTCTGCTGCAAAGTGTCCGGCATGGTCACGGAGGCGGATTGGGAAAACTGGCAGGCCGCCGATTTGCGCCCCTATTTGGATGTTGTGTTCGATGCCTTTGGGGCAGATCGCCTGCTGTTCGGCTCGGATTGGCCGGTCTGTACGGTAGCGGCGACCTATGAACGTGTGGTCGGGATCGTGCGCGATTATGTGGGGCAATTTCCAGCGGAAGCGCATGATCGGGTTTTCGGGGGGAATGCAAGCGCGTTTTATAATCTGTAGCGACCGCGCCAACAGGGCGATTGAATCTAATTTTGAGACAGTTAGCGGACGAGGCAAGCCTCGTCCCTACAGGAATGGCGGTTTTCGTAGGGACGACGGCTTGCCGCGTCCGTCCGTTTCCACGAATTTAGATTCAATCGGCCTGACCGCGCCAAATTTCGGTCTTGCCGGGAGGCGGTGGCTGTGCTAAACTGCTGGTGGAAGATGCTGCAAAATGCTATGGTGGCTATGGTGCAGTGGTAGCACGTCTGATTGTGGATCAGAAGGTCCTGGGTTCGAGACCCAGTAGCCACCCCAAACGAGAACGGCTCCCTTGAGCCGTTTTTTTGTTGTGAGTCGGGATTCACTTTACCCCGCCCCCTCTCCGTCCTCCGCGCTGGTGCGATAGTCCCTACCCGGAACCTGTATCAGGTTGTAATGTCTTGCCGCCGAAACAAGTACACAGTTACGCCAACCAAGGTGATCACCCAGATCAGGATGATGCCGATCGAAAATCCGACGGGCTGCGGATCGAACGCAAGATCGGCGACGCGCAGGGTGGGGCCGATGCCGCGCTCCGCCCAGTCTTTGATGTTACCGAGGTTATATTCCGGCGTCAGGAAATAGAGTTTGATGATGTCCGGTAGATGAAACAGGGCATTGAGCAGTGTCAAGGCCAGCAGGGAGACTGTTTCGGCAAACGTGACAAGTAAGCCGAACAAGACGCTGCCGAGGATGGAACGGGTGATCATCGCGGCCAGTGCCGTATAGCTGCACGCGATCAAGATCGAAGCAAGGGCAACGGTCGCGTCCAGGACATAGATACCCGCGAACTCAAGGAGTGACTGGCTGGCATCTCGCATCCCATAGCTGACGCCCGACACCGCCGCCAGCAGCCCCTCACCGATCACCGCGATGATCGACGTGGCAATGAAGGCCAGCATCATAAAAACGACCAGCGTCACAAACTTGATCAGGATCAGCGCGACTCGCTGGCTGCGTGGGATCAGGTTTTTCCAGGTGCCCCACTGATATTCGCCCGCAAACACGATTGCAGCGAAGGCGAGTTCGATGATGCGTCCCACTTCGCTGTTCACGAGCGCCCAAACGGAAAGGGCGGCATCCGTCCAGTAGAGGTGTTGAATGAGCGCCGAATGGCGAAAATCAGCGCTGAGCAGCGCCCCGATGAGCAGTAACACGATACTGCCCGCCATGCCCGCCGGAAAGATCAGGACGAGGAACATAGAGGCCAGCCGATTTCCGACGACTTTGCGCCATTCTGCGCGAAACAGGCTGATTAGATCAGGCATCAGTGGTCTCCTTTGGCGTGGTCGAGGATACTGCGCCGCCCGTTACGTCCAGGAAATAGGCCTCGAGGGTTTGGCGCTCAATCGTCACCTCGTAAACATCGAGCGCGGCCTCGACCAGTTGCCGCACGATGGCGGGAGCGGCTTCACGCGGCGCGTCAACGATCAGGGCGTCCGGTTCGGTGGCTGTTATCTTCCAGCCTGCACGTAAAATCGCGGCTGCCCGGTCGATCGGCGCGGCATTCACACGGATACGCGAGTTGCTGGCCGCCAGCAGATCGGCGACGCGCCCCTCGCGCACGATTTTGCCCTTGTTGATGATCGCCACCCGATCGCAAACTTGTTCAACCTCGTTAAGCAGATGGCTGGATAGGCAAACGGTGCGGCCCTGTTTATCGACCTGTTCGCGGATGAAGCCCCGTAATTCCTGTATCCCCGCCGGATCGAGTCCGTTGGTCGGCTCATCGAGGATCAGCAGATCAGGGCTGCCGAGCAAAGCGGCGGCCAGTCCGAGTCGCTGTTTCATGCCCAGCGAATAGCCCTTCACCGCCTGACCCGCGCGATCGGCCAAGCCCACTTGGCGCAGCAGATCGTCGATCCGCGCGCGATCATAATGTCCGGCGGTGTGGGCAAGCACGGCCAAATTCTCGCGCGCCGACAAATAGCTGTAAGCGGCGGGGCTTTCGACGAGCGCGCCAACACGTTTCAAAACGGCATGATTCAGTTGCACATCCTGACCGTACAGCGCCAAGCGACCAGTCGTAGGCCGGATTAGATCGAGCAGCATCCGAATCAGAGTCGTTTTGCCCGCGCCATTGGGTCCAAGCAGACCGAAAACTTGCCCTGGCTGCACTTCTAAATCGACGCCATTGACGGCGCGTATCTGTCGCTGGCCGCGTCCATAGGTCTTGCTGACGGCCTCGACGCGGATCGCTGGAACGTTTGACATGTCGGTACCCTTATTTGATGATAGGAGCGGCGGCCAGCAAAATCTCATAGGTGAACAGGTAGAGCACGCTCGCCAGCACCGCCGCACGCAGCAAACTTCCAATATTACGATTCGCGCTGATTTCGGTCACCGCCAGCGCCGTCAAGATGGGCAGGATCGCGGCGATGTAACGTGGCTCTGGCACGGACACGAGCGCGTAAAGCAAAATATACAGCGTGATCGCCAGCCACAGCGCAAACTTGGTCGAACCTTCGCGGCTGAGGTGCAGCATCTCGCGCAGATTCACCAAAAACGAGAGGTTGAGGCTGAGATTGACGGAAAGGCTGTCGGGCTGGCTGTGATCGACTTTCAGCCTTTGTCCAGAAGACGCGGTGCTGGGATTAAAAAGTCGCCAAATGTCCCATTGTCGAAGGGTGAGATAGACGAAAAAGAAAAAAAGCAGCAGACCAAAGAGCAGCAAATATCCGCTCGGCGTATCGAGCGAGGTGCGATAGGTTGACCAACTCAACGGCTGAAACATGGCGATCGTTTTGACCGCGTACAAGTAAAACGTACCGGGTAAGTCGGCCAGGATAACGGGTAGCGGGTTGATACCGTTCAGGGCGATGGCGATCTGCTCGCACGGCGTGGACACATAATACATGTGGTGGAGCGCCCCGCGTGGGTCGGCATAGGGCTGGTAGCGATACATATAGCTGCCCTCGTAGAGCACGCGCGTTTGCCAGTAGCCGCCCGTTTTACCAATAAGGCTCAGACCGCCGCCGCTGCGTGCGACCAGGATATATTGCAGGCCGACGATCAGCAACAAGGGCAGCCCAATTTGCAGGCCGACCAAAATCAAGCGCTGCCGATCCTTCAGAAACGCGGACATTGAGCGGGGCGGTTCAGGGGTGGATTCAGCGGTTCGCCGCTGAGTCAGCGAGTCGCGCAGGAAAGTCAGCAGCGCCAGAGCGCCGACCAAGACGACGATCCAGGGCAAGTTGAAGGGCCGAATCACGATCGAAACGGCGAGTGCGATTCCCACTACCAACCAATGCAGGGGAAACGATCGCAGGATGGCCCAAATAAACAGCGTCAGGAAGAAAACGCTGAGGCTATCCGACATGATGTCGCGCGTCAAGCCGAGCAAGATCGGATTGAACTGAAGCAGCGCGAAACACAGGATGCGCAGTATCGACGATGCACGTTTATCCAGCAAATAGCTGAGAATCGATACGCCCAGGAGCGAGGTCAGCGTATGCAAGACGAATTGAATGTCGGTCGCTGTATACAACCAGTTTCCGCCCGCATTCTGGGCAATCGAAAACTGGTTGACCAGTGCCAAAAATAGGGGGTAGCCGTAACCACGCAGATCGCCCGTAAAGCTGAACAATCCGCCCGTGCGGATGCCGTCGGCCAACTGGAGATAGCCGCCGCTATCCGAAATGAGGCCGAAAACATAGATTTGCAACACGGTCGTGATCAGGTAATACGACACGTAGGCGAGCACAGCATAGCAGGCAACACGCAGCACCCACGCAAAGCTGAGTGGCAGTGTCGGCGTCCTGGCGATTGAAATATCCACGATGCGATGATCTCCTGTATCAGCCAACAGCGGTTACTAGGCGTGGTCGCCCGCCTGCTTTCAGCATACGTCGTGCGACTCGGCAACCTGATCGGCATCTTCGTTTGCGCCGTTGGGCGATGGTGGCATCAGGAGGCGTTCTGGTTGGGTAAGTGCGGGTGGCGGCGCGTCGCCATCGAGGATGCCGGGCGTCGTCAGCACGTACACGGCGCGTTTGGCGACGACTTCGGCGCGACCGCGCACGCTCTCCGGGATGCGCACAGAAACACGCTCGTCGATCCGCAGTAAAAAGCCGATGCACAGGACCGCCGTCAAGATCGTGAGATAGCCCGCGAGATAGAGACTGAGCGGATGGTAATCGAAAACGATATGGAGTGGGGGTGAGCCGGAGAGGTGATCGGGCAAGATGACGGCCAAACGACTGCCCACGGATTGCAGATCGGCGTGCTCGCCATCGATCGTCACGTTCCAGCCGGGATAGTTCGTCTCATCGATGACCAGCAGCGATCCAGGTTCGGCGTTATCGACGACCGCCACGATGCTGTCGATCTGGTTGAAATAGGTGACGGGATGCGTCTCAGCAGCGGTCAGCGGGTGCCAATCGCGGTTTTCGAGGGCGCTGCGGAGCACGGTGAAAGCATAGCCGGGTGCGGCAGCATTGTACCAAGCGATCGGTTGACCCTCGAAGATGGTTGCGCCGGAGAGCGGAACATAGCCGTTATCCTTCATCCAGCCGACGTAGCTGGGATGCGTGCCGACGCTGAACTGCGGCTGGAAGCGCATGGTCGAGTCGGGGCCGATGGTCGATGGAATGCCGAACGTGAAGATCGTGGCGTCGCCGTGCGTAGTGCGCGCCAAGTTGTTTACGAAGCTGAAATGCGTGATCCAGCCTTCGGTGAGCACCGAGAGAAACTGTGACGGATATTGCGCACGAATATAGCCGACCCCCACCTGCTCACCGGGCGCGAACAGGTTGGCAAAGCGCGTATCGACCAAATGCTGCCAATTGGAGAGCGCGCCAAACGCACCGTATAGACCGAGAATCGCCACGAAAATTAGGGTGGCACGGGCTACGGCAGAGTTGGGCTGGAAGGCGCGTTTGAGGCGCAGGATAGGAGCGAGCAGGCCGTGCGGCTCGATCGTGAGTCGGACACCTGCCATCGCGCGCATGAGCGAATCGGCGATGTCGTCGAACCACAGGGCGGCCAGGACGATCAGCCAGGGAGTCGCGCCTGCCGCGATGCGTCCGGAGTTTTTCCAATCGCTCAGAAACGGGATGGTGTCGTACAACCAACTCAGGAACGGCGTCAAGCCTTCTGCCCAAACGGTCAGGACGGCAATGACGATCAAAGCCGGGATGACGATCCGCCACATGCCGCCGCGATTTTCATCAGCGGGGCGATAGATCAGCAGCCGTCCGATGAGCAGCATGATGATGAATGCAAGGGGCATCACATAATGGTAGCTGATCCACAGATCGCCGGATTCGGGGTGCGGTGTGAATGGCGCGAAGTACGAGTAGATCACCTGCAATAGATCGGCGGGCGGCGATCCCCAATTGGAGGGATGATAAACCAGCGGGCGATTGAAGGTGAAAACGCGGATCGCCACCAAGCCGACGGTAAAGGCCGTCGCCAGCAGCAGCCGCTTAATCATGCGCCCATCGAGCGCGATTCGCACTGGGCGCAGTTCCACCGCGACGATCGCAAATAGGCTGAGGAAGGCCGCTGCGATGGCCGTCGGCAGCACATACCATTCGCCGCCGGAGAAAGGCATCAGCGTACTGGCGACGGCCAGCATTACGATCGGCCAACGTTTGCGCAGATAGAGCGTGCCGATCAGTCCGGTCAGCGCGAACGGAATGTATACCTGCGGGAATCCCAAATGGGTGAAGCCGATGCCGAACTGCGTGATGATGCTGCCACTGCCGCAGACCAGCAAGCCGAGCAAGACGCGCCCCGGCCAATTGAGTCGCAGGACGCGCCCCAGCAGCCATCCGCCGATCGCCATCAGGAAAATGTGAAAGAACAGCGCGATCTTGCCGCCTTGCACTGGTCCGAAAAACATGATCGGGAGCATGACCAACGGGTTAACCGCCGACGAGGCCAGATTTTCGAGCATGGGCTGTCCAAAGCCGATAAACGGATCCCACAGGGGGATGCGTCCCGTTTTCTGGAAAATCTCGTAAATGAAGCTGTTCTCGTGCATGGCGGAGGGATAATCGGGGCCGCCGAACATCACATTGGGCGAAGTATCCATCAGGTGACGCGAAAAAAAGAACGCGCAGCCGAGAATGAAGCCGATCTCCATAAGGACGGTGAGAATGCTTAACGGCTTGAGTTGATAGGTCGCCCGCATGTCTGACCGGGAGGGCGTGGACGGCGTGGCAGATGACGTGCTAGAAACCATGTTGATCCTTTGCGCAATCAGGATTAGCGCACATTGTACACGCTTCGTCCGATCGTGGGTAGCGAGTGGTACGGCTTTTGCAAAGTCAGGGAGAAGGGTTGAGATCACCATTCACCCCACCCCCTAGCCCTCTCCCCACTGGCGTGGAGAGGGGGAATCAACCGTCTCCGAGCGCCCCTCTCCATGAAATGGGGAGGGGTTGGGGGTGGGGTAAACGACTTTGCAACAGCCCTGTAGCGAGTGGTACGTTCCGGGTGCATTCGAAATTGGGGACGAGGTTTTAGAGGGCGGGCGGCCACGTCGGGTCATAGACGTGACGCTAAGGAACGGCGGCGGTCATTGTCGGGTTTTGTGAAATCTAACCAGCGGACGAGGCAGGCCACGTCCCAACAGAAACGGCGGCTGAGGTATGGGCGAGGCCTGCCTCCTCCATCACACAATGACGACGCATCCCACACCTAGCACCGTCTCCCC
>JBBRMW010000111.1:0-17256 GCA_038230635.1 Aggregatilineales bacterium
CGTTATTACGAATGGCTCGCCGATCAACAGCAGCGTGCGGGGATTACGGAACGACGGCGACGCGAGCGAGACCAGCACGATCAGCACGATCAGGCTGATCAATGCGCCGCTGTCCGCCAGCATCCGCCCGATGCGCCGCCGCCCCGTATTGGGATCAGCCACCGCCAGCTTCGGCTCTAATTTCGGATTAACTATCTCGTCAACCACTGTTCGCTCCGCTGATGCCCGTTGCATATTCCAGGATTTTTTCTTGCGTGGCGTCCGAGCGGCTCAATTCACCCGCCAGACGCCCTTGCGCGATCACAATCACGCGGTCGCTCATGCCCAATATTTCGGGCAGTTCGGAGCTGACCATCAAAATGCCAACGCCCTGCCGTGTCAATTCGTTCATCAAGTTGTAGATTTCGACCTTCGCACCGACATCGATCCCGCGCGTCGGCTCATCAAAGATCAGGATGCGCGGCGTGATCGCCATCCACTTGCCGAGCACGACTTTTTGCTGCGTGCCACCCGATAAGTTGATCGCTTTTTGCTCGTCACTGGGCGTCTTGATCGCCATGCTGTCGATATAGTGCCGCGCAATCTCCGACTCTTTGCCGCGATTCGTGAACAACAGCGCCGTCAGACGATTCAAGATGGGCAGCGTCATGTTCTCGCGCACGCTCATGCCCAGCACCAGACCTTGCTGTTTGCGATCTTCGGTCAGCAGCCCCATCCCATAACGAATCGCGTCTGCGGGCGACTGAATCGTGGCGGGCTGCGCATCGATAAAAATGCGTCCAGCGTCGATCGGATCCGCGCCGAACAGCGCGCGTACCAGTTCGGTACGTCCCGCGCCGACCAAGCCCGCGATGCCCACGATTTCGCCGCGATGCAGGGTGAAGCTGATGTCGTGCAAGATACCTTTGCGGGTCAGATGTTCTACGCGCAGCACTTCGTCGCCCCGTTCAGCAGTTTGTTTGGGAAACTGATCTTCCAGGGTGCGGCCCACCATCATGCGGATCAAGGCGTCATCATCGACGGCTTTTACGTCTACCGTGTCCACATTGCGACCGTCACGCAGCACCGTAACCCGATCGCCAATCTCGAAGACTTCGTTCAGATGGTGGCTGATATACACGATCGCCACGCCCTGCGCCTTGAGATCATGAATGATCGTGAACAAATCCGCGATCTCGTTCAAGCTGAGAGCCGATGTTGGTTCGTCCATGATGATCAAGTCGGAGCGATGATGCAGCGCTTTTGCCACCTCGACCATTTGCTGTGCGGCGATACCTAAGCGAATGATCGGTGTGTGTGGATCGATATCCAGGTGCAGGCGGGCCAAGCCCTCACGCGCCCGCTGGTGCATCGTCTTCCAATCCAAAAAGGGCGTACCCGCGCGCGTGATCTCGTCGCCGAGGTAGATGTTCTCCGTGATCGACAGCAGCGGGATTAGGTTGAGTTCCTGGTAAATGATGGCGATCCCAGCATCTTGAGCCTGGCGCGGACTGGTGAACTCGCAGGCGCGCCCCTGAAACAGGATTTTGCCCTCGTCTTTGGTATACGCGCCGGAGAGGATTTTCATCAGCGTGGATTTGCCCGCGCCGTTTTCGCCGACGAGGCAGTGTACCTCACCGCGTCGCACCTCAAGGTTGACGGCTTGCAACGCGCGCACGCCAGGGAACGATTTCGTGATTCCCTGCATCGCCAGCACGGGCATTTCTGAAACCGAATCGACAGTTTGAATTGCCAAAGTTTCTTTATGAACGTTTTAGGTGTCGGAAAAAGAAAACAAGTAGATCAGTGTGTGAGCGCAAACATGGATAGGATAACATATAATCGCGGGGTGTCAAGCATAGTGATGCAGGGCTTTTGCAAAGTCAGGGAGAAGTGTTGAGATCACCATTCACCCACCCCCTAGCCCCCTCCCCACGCCAGTGGGGAGGGGGAATCAACCGTCTCCAGGCGCCCCTCTCCATGAAATGGGGAGGGGTTGGGGGTGGGGTAAACGACTTTGCAACAGCCCTGCATATTGATGGTTGATACATCAAGTTTTGGTATAATCGACCGACAATAATTGTGAACCTTCACACAAAGCCGGTTCGGAGAGGATTAGTCGTCGTGTCTAACATTCCCAAGCGCGCCACTATGCACGAAGTCGCCCTACGCGCCGCCGTTTCTTCGCAAACCGTGTCGCGCGTTATCAACGGAGATGTGCATGTCTCGAAAAAGACTAAACAGCGTGTCCAGCGTGCCATCGACGAACTAAATTATCAGCCCAACCGAGCCGCGCAGAGCCTCGTCACCCGCCGCTCGAACATCCTCGAATTGATCACGTTCGGAGCGAGTCATTATGGCCCGGCGCAAATGCTCGGCAACATCCAGGCGGCGGCGCAAGAATCCGGATATGGACTCGTCTATTCGAGTATCGAAGATACCACGCGCGACTCGATCACGCGGGCGCTCGACAACTTGAGTGGGCGACTGGTCGATGGGATCATCTTGATTACGCCCGTGCTCGGCGCGAATTACGACGAATTGGTGAGCCTGTGTCGTGGGACGCCGTTTGTGCAAGTCGATATTGAGCAAGGATCGTCTGCGCCCTCAGTGGTCATCGATCAGGCGTATGGCAGCCGACTCGTGACGCAGCATTTGATCGAGCTGGGACATCGCCAGATCAGCGAGATCGGTGGGCCCGCCAATTGGTTCGCGGCGGCGCAGCGTACCCAGAGTTGGCGGCGGGCGCTCGTAGACGTGGGACTCGAACCGGGGGCAAGCATCGAGAGCGACTGGTCAGCACACGGCGGCTATCAGGCGACGAGGCAATTATTGGCGCAGGGCGCGTCTTTTACCGGGCTGGTCGTCGGCAACGATCAGATGGCACTCGGTGCGATGGCCGCCTTGACCGAGCACAGCTTGCGCATCCCGGAGGATGTGTCGGTGGTCGGCTTCGACGACATCCCGGAGGCAGCCTATTTCGCGCCCGCACTGACGACGGTGCAGCAAGATTTCCGCGCGTTGGGACGGCAGACCGTCGAATATCTGATTTCGTTGATCAATCGCCCAGAGACGCCGCTACATCAGCGCGTTTTGAAACCGCAACTGGTCGTGCGCAACAGCACCACGCGGATGGGCTAATCCGCTGACCGCACGTCAGCCTGTTCGGGTTGGTTCTCGAACAGGCGGAAAGGCTCCGTTCGTAAACACATTCGTTTGGACGCCCATCACGCCCCCCGCGTTAAACGCGACTTGTTAATAGGTCAGCGAATCATTGAGCGCGCGCAAATGCTCGATCCCGTTGTGACTGTGCAGCGCCCACGTTTCCTTACCCGCTGTGGTCACAAATTGAAAATGGCTCACGCCCGTGTTGTAAGTGTGAACCTCGCAATGTCGCCAGGGGCCGATCGCAAAGCAATAATCGAACACCGCATCCATCACGCCACCGTGACAGACGGCAATAATCCGTTCATCGCGGTGACGTTCGACCATATCCTCGATGAACGAAGCGACGCGAATACGAAAGTGCATCGGGCTTTCGCCACCTTCGGCGCGCGTAACGGGCGCGAATGGCTTTTCGATCGGCCACATCCCGATCCAGTCGGAGCGCGTCGGTGTCTGATCTTCGGGGTAGGGCGAATGATCGATGCGGTTATTGCCGATCTCACGCAAACGATGATCGAGAATCACCTCTTGACCATACGCTTTGGCGACGGGCGCGACGGTTCCGCGCGGGCGACGCATCGTGCTGCTATAAATCGCATCCACTTTCGGCAGGTAGCCCGGCAGACAGGCCGCCAGCGCTTCCGCTTGCTGTTCACCGAGCGGAGTCAATGGCGCGTCGTTGTCTTCGCCCGTCCAATCGGGCAGGTTGACATAGCTCTGGCCGTGTCGAATCACATACAGGTGCATTCGTTGTCCTCTTGATTGGATTGCTGATGGATATGGGGTGGATTATAACAGACCCGCCGCGCGTGCTCGACCCAGGATCGTTTCGGCAGCGATCACCATCGGCATATCAACCATTTTTCCATCGAGTTCAAACACGCCGACGCCCGTGCCCTGCTGTTTGGCGTTGGCCGCCAGGACGCGCTGCGCATAGTCGATCGCAGCCCGCGACGGGTTGAAGGCGTGCGCGATCGTCTCAACCTGACGTGGATGAATGGCAAACTTGCCCGTGTAGCCGAGTCCGGCGGCGAAGCGCGTATCAGCGATCAGCGCCTCGTCATCAGTATCGTTCAAGTTGACGAAAGGCGTATCAAGCGCGGCCAAACCGAAGGCGGTGGCGTGCGCAACCACTGCCGATCGCGCATACAAGACTTCGATCCCACCGGGGGTGCGCGTTGCGCCGACGCTGCCTGTATAATCTTCTGCGCCGAATGCCAACGCATCGAGTCGCGGATCGGCGCTGGCAATTTCACGCAAATTGACGATCCCCAACGCCGACTCGATGATGGCGATCAGCCGAATCGCGCCTTCCGGCCAATCGTGCTTGCGTTCGGCAGCCGTGATGCGCGCGCTCACTTCAATGATCTGATCGGCGTTTTCAACCTTCGGGATGACATAGCCATCGGGCTGCACACCCAACGTGGCATTCAGATCATCGACAAAAAAGGGCGTACCGACGGCATTGATGCGGATCAACCGCTCCGTGCTTTTGAAGTCGATCGACTTGAACGCCTCCACGATTGTCAGCCGCGCCGCCGCTTTTTGGCTGAGCGCGACGCCATCTTCCAAATCCATGATCACTGAATCGACGCCGAGCGCCGCGCCCTTTTCGATCTTGCGCAAGCTATCGCCGGGCATGAACAAAAGCGCGCGCCGGAGACGGGTCACAATTTTTCCTCGACGGGACGCTTGAAGAACATCGCCGTGCGCTCCAACTCGATCACGATCTCGCCGTTTTGATTGCGTCCGATCTGTTTCAACTTGACGATCCCACGATCGGGATTCGTGCGTGATTCGCGTTTTTCAAGCACTTCGCTTTCAGCATAAATCGTGTCGCCGTGAAAAACCGGGCGCGGGTGCGAGACGCGCTCATACGACAGATTGGCGACGATCGTGCTGTCAGTCAAATCAGCGACGCTCAAGCCGACCACCAGCCCCATCGTGAAAATGCCATTGACGATCCGCGCGCCGAACTGTGTCTTGCTGGCGAAATCTTCGTTCAGGTGGAGCGCCTGGCTGTTCATGGTCAGCGTGCTGAACAACACATTGTCGGTCTCGGTGACGGTGCGCCCTGTCATGTGGCGGAAATGCGCGCCAACTTCGAGGTCTTCGTAATATTTGCCGGGCATGATTGATTAAACTATGCCCTCGCCAAGCCAAAATGAATCTGGCAGTTCAGCATCAAAGTCGTCACTCATCCAGGTTTCGCCAACATTCTCAAACAGTCCCAAAATACGTGGGGGCAAAACCGTTTCTTTGGGTTCTTCAAGAGCAGTCGCATGTGTTTCAACAATATGCGCATATAACTGCTTCAATTCGCTGTTGCTCAATTCGTCCACCGCATGAATTAACTGCTGCAAATCTGTCATCTTCCTCCTCCTTCAATTAAACCGATGCGATCGCCGCGCGCAGCCGACCCTCGAATTCGCTTAGCATGATCGCCGTCGCGCCCCATACTTGGTTGCCGCACAGATCGAAGTACGGTACGCGCAGCGTGCGACCATCCGGCAATGTCCGATCCTCATAACCCACCGCGTCCTCACGGATCAGATCGCGCACGGGGACTTCGATGATATGGGCCACCTCGCGCGGATTGGGCTGGAACGTCGGACGCTCCGCCAACGCGCCGACGATCGGATGAATCTCGAAATCACTGGGCGGGACATAGATCGGCGTGAGCGCGCCCAATATCTCGACTCCATCACACACGCCAAACTCCTCGCACGTCTCCCGGATCGCGGCTTGCGGCCAAGTTTCGCCGGGTTCGGCTGAACCGCCGGGTAGGCTGATCTGCCCGCTGTGCGCGCCCGGATATTCGTTGCGTCGCATCAACGCAAAGGTCAAATCAGGTGGATCGCCGCTGGGATACAGCAAGATCAAGACTGCCGCCAGTTTCGGCGCACCCGGTCGATCGCCGCGCACGAACGAGCGCGTAAATGGCGCGAGCCGCGCCTGTGCCGCCTCGATGTCAAAGGTCGGCAGGCTGAGCGCTTTCCGCACCAAATCAAGCGTGATCATGGCACGGCGGTCATCTAACTCCCCCTCGCCGTGAGTACGGAGAGGGGGCAGGGGGGTGAGGTTCTGGCATACCACGCACGCCGCTTGCGCAGCGAAATCCCCGGATCGGATTCTTCGCGGCGGGTGGCGCGTACACGCCCCTGCGCATCAATGTGCAGCGCACCCGATTGTTGCAGCCGCGCGAACTCCTCTGGGGTGATGTCGGGTGCAGGTTCGCCACCCAATCGATCGATGCGTTCGTTCAGGTTGTCATCGGCGGGAGTCTCACCCGCTGGTGGATTCTGATCAGTCATGGTGCGTCGTTTGCGCTCCTTTGTGTGTCGTCAATTCGTCATTCGCGCCCAATAAGCCCTCCAACGAGAGCGCTTCGTCGCCGCCGTTGCCACAGACCAAGCAGTGCAGATCGCGCGGAATATCCACCCACTGTGCGCTGTACGGTGGCACAACCACGCCCGCCATGATCTCCATCGCCACGTTCGCAATGATCACCGTGTTGGCGGGATAATCGCGGTGGACGGGCGTCCCGATCAACAGTTCGTTGAGCGCGCGATCGGCCTGCACCGAAGCCACGCGCACGACGTGCAGCCACAGCCCTGGTTCCCCTTTGAGCGTGCCATCGGCGTCGATCATGCCGTAATCGAGTTCCGTTTGGCCGACGCCCTGATCGATCACCTCGTCGCGCAGATGCAGCGCCCAACACGCATAGCACGGACCCCGATCGGGGTAGATCAGCGCCACGTCGCCACCTTCGCCGCGTTCATAGACGCCTGCATACACAGCGGTCAGGCCGCGCGCCCGGCACGCCTCGTTGATCGCAAATTTTGGGCGCTCATTATCGACGCCCACCACCACCAGATCGACCGCGCCCATTTCATCGGTGTGATCCTCGAAGCGTCCGACGATCGTTTCGATCTGTGCATCGGGATTGCGCGCCCGGATCAAATCGGCGACGGCGGCGACCTTGTGGCGTCCCACATCGCGCAAATCGGCGACATGCCGTACTACATTGCCGTGTTCGATCAAATCATCGTCAAACAGCACAAAATGGCCGACGCCGCTCATTGCCAGCGCCAGCGCCACAAAGCCACCGCCTGATCCGACACCGACGACAGCCACTTTTTTGGCGGCCAGTTGCGCCAGCGCATCGCTCCCCAGATAGCCTTCTACGCGATTCCAATCGGTCATTTTGGCGTCGTCACTTTCTCATCGACGGCTTGCACGAGTTCCAAAATCGTTCGCTCCGTGTTCCAATTCCAGGCCGGATAATCACCCGACGGCAGCGGCACGGATGCCGCCCACAACGCCGGGATCGGATCACTGCCTTCGGCGACGGCGGCCATCGTTTTAACGGGTGCGCTCCGCAGTTCGGGACGACTCGCCGGATAATCTGCGCCCGTCACCGCGATCAAGACCCGATCGCTGCCGCGCCGTCCCAACGTCAAGATCAACTCGCGCGGCGGCTTTTTATCGGAATCCCACTCATCGAGCGAAACGGCATAGCCCGCTTTTGACAGCGCTTCGATCTCGCGTTTCATGCGATCGGGCGTGCGCAAATGCCAACCGACAATCGGCAGCTTGGGCAGGACACTATCCGGCTGTACAACGGGCGTCAGATGCACGAAACGGCGCGTGCGGCGGCTGATATACCAGCAGTCCAGGCGAATCGTCGTCGCTTCGTCCACATCGATCTTGAGCGGTGATTCGCCGGGCAGCAGGCTTTCGGCGAGATCGGTGGCGTGCGCCGCGTCCCGATCCCAGACCGTCGCCAGGATCGCCAAAATGTAGGGTTTGCCCGCGTGCTCATCGAAGATGTAGTTGATGGCGGTATCGGTGTCGCCCCACGACGGTTCGGTGAGCGTGCCGGGGTGTTTGTGCCAATCGCCGAGGTGCTGTAACGTGACATTCCAGCGCGGCTCCACCACTGAATCGATGGCATCGGGGCGGCGGCGGGCGTCGTTCCAGTTATCGCTCAGCCAATTGAGGATGTCGCCCTGCAGATCGTCGCCCTGCTCGAAGTAGGCGCTGCGCCGAACCGCTGTGTTATCAGGCGCAATCGTATCGAGTACGAACAAATCCGGCTCATAGCGGCCCATGACGGCAACGGGCAGCCCGATCAGCGACTCGCCCGTTTCAGTCGCATAAAGGCCCGCGCCGCGTACCATCGCATCGACGACGCGCTGTGCCAATGTGACGCGCGGCAGTCCGGCACGTTCAACAGCTAAGGTATGCAAGCGGTTCATCGCTCCGTCCTGTCAGTGCGATGACCGGGCGGCATCCCGTTCGCACTGATGCGTTCTTCGATCCCCGGCCACTCGCCCGTCATGCGCCACGTATAATAGGCGTACAACCACTGAATCGCCCAGCCCGTCACGGTGACCGCCGTCGAACGCGCCGGATTCCAGCCATAGTTCGTGCCGTCTTTCGGGTTGAACAGACATAACTGGCCGTCCTCGAACTGATGCTTTTCGCTGTAAATGCGCGGGTCGGATACATAGGCTTCCGCCGGGCGGTTCGGATATTCGTGCGGATAAATGATTTTGAGCGTGTGCGTATGCTGCGGGATGCCGCGCAAATTGATGTCTACCAGACCCTCCCAGTAGAGCGGATCCCATTTCGGCACGACCAGCTTGAAAGTGACGCCGAAAGTGGCGCGCATCCCTTCAACTTCTTGCCGCAAGCGCACGGACACAGAATTTCGCGTTCCCCACCAAGTTGCCAAAGTTCACCGCCTCCTGACACCGAACGGTGGTATCTCTTACGAGCCGCGACTGGACGTGCCGCCGCGTTGTTCACGCAGCAAGTCTTCCAGGCTAAGCGGCATATCGTCATCTTTTTCGTCGGGGACACTGATGGCTGCCGCGCGCGCCTCGCCATCATCGGCCAAGCGTGAGCGCTGCACCGCCACCGAGGGCGTCACGCCGAAGCTGTGGACTGCCGCCAATGTGCCATTGACCGAAACGCGCAAATCCCACGTTCCGGTGCGTCCGAGTTTGTCGTTGCCACGCATGGGAAGCTGTTGATCGCACGCGATCAAGTTTTCGCCGTCGCGCACATACTGCTCGACTTGGCGGGTGAACTGCACCTTGCCGGTTTTATCGAGCACCTCGAAACTGACGAGCGCGACACGCTGGCTGTAAGCAGGCGGCACATTAATTTTGATGTACGGCTGAATGGCGGCTTCATCCAGCGAAACAGACGCAGTGATGCGTCGATTCAGGCGATTGTTGCGATCGCGCTCGTTGACGATGATCCCGACATCGGTCACGGTTTCGTCGGTCGTATAACTCGACAAGCGCCGTGCCCGTGAGACCGCATCGCGCGCGGCAGGCGTCATGCGCGCCGAGACGGTCAAGGTCGGGATCACGTTTTGCAACTGGCCGAGCCGATCGCTGGCGAAGATCGCAGCCAACAATGCCGCATAACCGCCGATCGCCAGCAAACCACCCACCGCGCCGATCGCGCCACTGAGCGCGACGCCCACAACGACGACGCCCATGATGCCCAACCAAATATAGGTTCCGCGTTTACCTTGCTGCATCGCTTTTATCCGCCCGCATTTGCTGCTAATCAACGCTACGCCGCTTGCTCGCCATCTATTATACACGAGCAAACGTCGATTCGGTTGTGTGAAATAGTGCCCACAGTTTATACGCGGCGGCATGGGCAGCGTTGCGAGAACACAAAAAGTGCGCCAAATCGACGCATTCTATTGCTAAGCAATGACGGAGCAATATAATCAGACAGGTTGTTGGTAATATATCGACTTAAATTGTCAAAATGTGGACGGAAAACAAAATGCAATTCCCCGCTTCAAACGTAGTACGATTGCATCTAAATTCGTGGATTCGGACGGACGCGCAGAAGCGCCGTCCCTGCAAATCCTCGCGTTTTGTAGGGACGACGGCTTGCCACGTCCGCTAACCATCGCAAAATAAGATGCGATTGCCCTACGCTTCAAACGAGAATCTATTGATCTTTTCCGGGCGCGTGGGTACAACCTGATTGAAGGCAAAAGGCCCGCGTACACGGTCAGCCCAACAAATTAGAAATACCTTTAAGCTATGACTGAAGCAGCCCTGATCCTCATTATTCTGACGCTGATCAGCGTCGCTTGCCTGATCCGCAGAAGCGCGCCACCACCCAACGAACTGCGGCGACTTAACCCCGGCGTGGCACATCACGCCGAGTGGATGGCATCTGAGGCGACGGTATCGCGGGTGGGCACAGATTATCTGGCAGCACATGCCTGGATGGTCACGACCCTGCTGAGAAACACGGTCACATACCTGCATGAAGTGCCCCGCTACTACAGCGGATCCGCCTTGTGCGAGCAGCAGCGGGTGGTAAACATCCAGCTTCATCGGCGGGGGCCGCGTCTGGTCGGGATCATGCGCGCACGTCACCGGGTGCAGGCGCGACGCTTTTCCGACGATGGTTTGACCTGCTACTTGATCGATCACCAGACCGAGCGGCGCATGACGACTTACGATTACTGGTCCAAGCGGCGGTTGCATACTCAAGATTTGGATAGTGGCATGTACGTGTATCAGATGGTCTTCGATCGCGCGGATGGTCGCTGGAAAATCGCCGAATTGATGCAGCAGCTTCCAATAGGTCTGGAGCAATTCCCGTTAGCCACCGCGCCGATCCAATTGACCGATGAACTTCCATCAAGCGCCGGGCGTGATCTATGACCGAGCGGCGCATCTTTGTAACGGGTGGAACGGGCTTTTTGGGGCGTGCGCTGCTGCCCGCGCTGGTCGCTGAAGGGTGGCATGTGCGGGCGCTGACTCGGCATCCCGATCAGGCTCCGTGGTTATGCGATCTTCCCGTCGAAGTCGTCGAAGGCGATGTCGAAAATGAGGCGGTCGTCGAACGGGCGGTGCAGGGCTGCGATTACGTGATTCACGCGGCGGGGCGTTTTCGATTCTGGGGCGCGCGCGAAACGTTCGAGCAGACCAACGTGCATGGCGCGGAAAATGTACTGCGTGCCGCTGCCCAGGCGAATGTCGCAAAATTTATTCACATTTCGACGCTGGCGGTGGTGGGGACGCCACTGGCCGATCGGCTGCTCGATGAAACCCACCCAACCTATCCGGTCGATCCTTATCAACGCAGCAAGTTGGTGGGCGAGCGGCTGGCACTGCGTTACCAGCGTGAACGGGATTTGCCCGTCGTCATTTTGCGCCCCGGCGCGTTTTATGGTCCATACGGGCGCTATGCGTTCAATCGACTGTTCATCGAAGACCCCTTACGTGGCCTTTTGATCAAGGTCGATGGCGGCAAAAATATCATTTTTCCGGTGTATACGGGTGATGTGGCGGCGGGGGCGATCCGGGCGATCGCGGCGGGACGCGCGGGCGAGGTTTATAACATCTGCGGCGAATCGCTGACCCACAATCAGGTCAACGCGATCGTCAGCGAAGAGGCGGGTATTTCGCGCTTCCGGCTGAACACGCCCGGATTGGGTTTGATCCTGCTCGCTTACCTGTGGACAGCCCTCAGCGAATATACGCACGTCGAACCATTCTATCCGCTCAACCTGCGCTCGTATGTGTTCAACAGCTGGCGGGTGAGCATCGCTAAAGCTGAGCGCGAATTGGGATTCACACCGATCTCGTTTCGAGAGGGCGTTCGACGCACACTGGCTTGGTACGAGGAGGCGGGCATCTGGCGGCGCAAGAAGGCACACTGAACGGATCGCATTTGTGGACGCCCATGTGAAACGAGGGCGTGTCTGCAAACCCCTCTATCCCCCGGCCCCTTTCCCCCACGCAGGCGGGGGGAAAGGGGAGTCAAGCCCCTCGCCCTGCCTGCGTGGGAGAGGGGTCAGCCGCCCAAACACTTTGCAGACACACCCTCGTTCTACAACCGAAATGATGCAGCGATAGCCGCAGTGGGTATGGGCTGGCTTCCCCCTCTCCGTGAGGACGGAGAGGGGGACTGAGGGGGTGAGGTAAATCTGTGGCTGGTGCATTCAGAATGAGGGGCGAGGGATGCGCTGTGGCTGAAGGCCATCGCCGTGGCGGACGAGGCAGGCCTCGTCCCTACAAAAACGGCGTCTGGGGTAGGGACGAGGCCTGCCTCGTCCGTCAACTAGATGTCACAAAACCCGACAGCGACCGCAGCCGTTTCTTAGTTTCACGGCTATGACTCGGCATGGTCGCCCATTTTTGCATCGGTCGTGCTAGGGATGCGGTGTGGCGGGCGTAAACACGTTGGTGAGCACGCCGCACAGCAGCAACCCCGCCCCCACAAGTGCGAGCAATACCAGCGTCATCAAACAACCGAAGAACGGTCGCCGCCGCAGTGCATTGAAGATTGCGATGCCTTCCAGCAGTTGCAGAAGGAACTCTATGATTCCCATTGTTTTGTCGCGTACTCCGAAGGTTAGTTACACAGATATATACGCACATGAACGCACATTCGTCGCTCATACCGAATCTTGCCATTCAAATCAATGGGTGCGGTTAAAAAGCTGCCAGTCACGCAGCCCCTTGCCGCGAGCACGGAGACGGGCTGAGGTTATTGGATGCCGTGCGCAACATACCAATCGTAAGTATCCTGCAACATCTGATGCAGCCCGATCTGCGGCTTGCCGAGTTCGAGCCACGATTTTTCGCAGTTGAAATAGATGGTTTCCGTACTCTGTCGAATCTGGTTGCCGTCCGCTTTCAGCTTGATGCCGATCCGCCGCAGGCCACTCACAAACGCACCCAACGGTTCGCCAAGAAAGGCGGGCATGGGCAGCCAGGGTGGTTTGACGCCGATGATCGACGCGCTTTCCGCAAACATCTCGCGCCACGTGATGTCGAATGCACCAAGCAAATACTTTTCGCCGGGACGTCCGACCGTCGCCGCCGCCAGATGCGCCGCCGCCACATCACGCACATCGATCATGGTCACGCCGCCCGGTGGCACGGCGGGGATACTGTGTTTTTTGAGTTCCAAAATCAAGCTGCCAGAAATTTGATTGAGATCGCCCGGTCCCATCACGACCGATGGATTCAGCGTCACAATTTCTTGCCCGCGCGCGACGGCTTTGGCAACTTCAGTTTCGGCCATAAACTTGCTGTGACCATACGGGAAGCGATTCGGGCTGGCGTTGAAGGGCACCGATTCGTCTGGGATACCGCCGTCGGCGCGCTTGCCGATCGCCGCTCCGCTACTCGTAACGATCACCCGGCGAATACCCGTTTTCTGCGCGGCATCCAGCACCATCCGCGTACCATCGACGTTGACATGGTACATCCGCGCCCGATCCGCACGCCAATAATCCGCGACGGCGGCCACATGGAACACCCATTCGCAGCCGTCCATCGCCGCGACCAGCGAGTCGGCATCGGTCACATCGCCGATAGCATGTTCGACGGTCAGCCCTTCCAACGCGATCAAGGACGACGAAACCCGTCGCAGCACGCGCGCTTGATGTCCCGCATCGATCAGCGCCCGCGTAATGTACGCACCGACGAAGCCTGTTCCGCCCGTGACGAGTGCCGTTACCATGTGAACTCGCATACGGTGGACGAGGCAGACCGCGTCCCTACAACGGATATTTTTTGGTAAGGACGGCGGCTTGCCGCGTCCGTTTTATCCCAGAATAGCAAGACACGGGGTGCGCGATTATCCATTTTACAGTGTCACCTGTCGGCCTTCGCGCGCCGACACGGCCAGCGCATCGAGCACCCGCATATTCTGCAAACTATCCGCGAGCGGAAAGCGCGGCGTGCGCTTATCGAGGATCGCATCGGCGAAATCTTCGGCCATCAACACGTATTGCTGAGCCGCCGGCAGCCGGATCGTTTCGCTATGCCCATCGCGCAGCAGTGTCAGCGTGGGCGATTCGTCGTCGGGCCGAAACGCGAGATCAACCGTGAGCCGGCCCGCATCGCCGACCACCGCATACATTTGGCGACCCTCGGCACGCATCCCACACGCAAAGTTTCCCAGAATGCCGTCCGGGAACTGTAAAATCCCGACAAAACTCTCATCGACGCCGCTCGCCCCATTGACCGCGAAGCCGCTCACCGCAATCGGCTCTCGCCCAATCGCCAGCCGCGAACTGTTTATGCAGTAGCAACCTACGTCGAGCAGACCGCCGCCGCCCATTTCGGGTTTGAGCCGCACATTGTCGGTGGCCTCCGGCGACATCGAAAAGCTGAACTCCGCGATCACGAAGCGCGTTGTACCGATCGCGCCGTCGGCAATCATTTGACGCGCGTGTTCGTGCTGCGGATGAAAGCGATACATGAACGCTTCGGCCAGCGTCAACCCGGATGCTTCGGCGGCGGCGATCAGCGTGCGCGTCTCGTCCGTATTCATCGTGATCGGCTTTTCGACGAGCACATGTTTGCCCGCCTTCAGCGCGGCCAGTGACCAGGGCAAATGGCCGTCGTTGGGCAATGGATTGTAGATCGCGTCGATCTCCGGGTCGGCCAGCAGCGCCTCATAGCTGCCATAGCTGCGCGGAATATTCAGCGCTCCGGCGGTTGTGGCGGCTTTCGCTTCATCACGGCTGGCGATGGCGACGACGCGGCCATTGCGCGAAGCCTGGATCGCCGGGATCACCTGTTCGCGTCCGATCTTCGCGGTGCTGATCACGCCCCAGCGGATTATGCGTCCATCAGACTTTTGCGTTTCGCGGTTTGTCATTTTTTGTTCAATGCCCCGATACTTGTGATATAGACATATTCTGAAGTATTCCTGAAATTTTAACGGATTATTATGGATTCCGCCCCATTTCTTCATATTCGGCATGATATAATGACGGTCAAGCACCGGCAGGCTCAGGAGCGGGTGGACAGCGCGGCGGTTGCTCGAACGTGGCACGCAGCGTGTGATCATAAACGTAATTAGTATGGGGGATCCCACTGGTATGACTGAAGCATCCGGTGCCGCGCTGCGGATTTTGGTGGTCGAAGATAATGACACGTTTCGGGAAACGGTCCGTGATTTGCTCAAAGATGCGGGTTATAAAGTGCGCGGCGCGCGCAGCGTTCGCAAAGCCGCCAAGCGCCTGAACCATCATACCTTCGATTTGATCCTGACCGATTATGAATTGGGCGATGCATCGGGTCTCGATGTGATCGAGATCGCCAACGCGCGCCATCCTGGCATCAAGCTGGTGATGATGAGTGGGCGCGATGAGATGGCCGCGCAGGCATTGGAATCCGGTGCGGCGCGTTTTTTGGCGAAACCGTTTGATGCGCACGAGCTACTGCACACGATCGAAGCGCTGCTGGTCGTCAAGGAACCTTGAAATCGTGCGCCACGCCGACACAAGCCACCCGGCCTTTACGCATCGACGGCTGGTGGTAACAGCAGTTAATGGTAAAACCAGATAAAGTTCGGGCATTCACCTCACCCCCCAAGCCCCTCTCCGTCACCACAGCGAGGGGGCGTCAAACCACACTGCACCGCCAAAGATCGAGACCGAGTCGAGTCCTGCACCCCTCTCCGTGAGTACGGAGAGGGGCTGGGGGTGAGGTTCTTCAATGCGTGCTGTCTAATTGGTTTCACCATAATACGCCTCAGAAAAGCGAGATAAGGTATGAAAATAACGCGGCTCAACCACCTACAGATTTGTATCCCGCGCGGGATGGACGAGCAAGCACGCGCCTTTTACTGTGGGGTGCTCGGCTTGCCAGAGATTCCCAAACCTGAATCGTTGGCTGGGCGCGGCGGCTTCTGGTTAGCGCTGGGTGATGTGCAGGTGCATGTCAGCATCGAGGATGGGGTGGACTACAGTCGGACAAAGGCACATGTGGCCTACCAAGTCGATGACCTGGACGGCTGGTTGGCAGCGCTCAAGGACCATGGTATCCGCCCGCTCGACTCCGTGCCTATCCCTGGCTATGCACGTTTCGAGTTCCGCGACCCATTCGGGAATCGCATCGAAATGATCCAACCCAAATAAAAACGCATCTGACCGCCGAACCGTTTTCGGAGACGGGCATTTTCAACGGAACGGACACAGCCAGCGGCGTCTGCCAGGAATGCGCTATATTTGGTTTCATGCTACCCTGACATTCGATCAAATTTGATGAGGCGATTCTGCCGCCATGCGTTACCCGCCCGTGTTTCAGTACAGCCAGAGCAACTTGCAAGACTATCTCGACTGCGCGCGCCGCTTCCAACTGCGCCACCTGGACGGGCAACCCTGGCCTGCACCGCTGGTCGAACCGCTGAGCGATGCCGAAGCCGAACGGCGACTCGGCGAACATTTCCACCGTCTGATCGAGCGCTATTACCTCGGCATCCCGGTCGAGCCGCCCGTAGGTATCGTCGGCGTGTGGTGGGAAGCGTTCCTCGATCACCTGCCCGCCAATCTGCCCCGCGCGATCCGTCGCCCGGAAGCGCTCTACAGTGTTCCGCTGGCCGACCGACGGCTGGTGGCGAAGTTCGATCTGCTGGCGATCGATCCGCGCCGCCAAATCGTAATCGTCGATTGGAAGACGGGGCGGTTGCGGCCTTCGCGGGAGTCGCTGGCGAGTCGGATGCAGACGCGCGTCTATCTGTTCACGGCGGTCGAAGCATTGGCCGCTGCCTTCGGTGAAACCGTCCGACCCGCCGCCGTCAAACTGATCTACTGGTTCGCTGCCGCGCCCGAACAGCCGGAGGTCTTCACCTATTCCGAGGCCGAGCACGAAGCCGCGCGCCGCGATCTAACCGAACTGATCGAGTCGATTGAGCGCCATGCGGAGTCGATCTGGCCGCTGACCGCGCACCTCGAACGCTGCCGCGCCTGCAATTATCGATCGCTGTGCGAGCGCGGCGTGGAGGCGGCGTCGGTATCCGAGACGGTGATCGAAGATGACGACGAATCGGAAGTGCCGGACGAGATCGCGTTGTAAACGCGGGGGCTGGTTGGGTGCATTCAGAATGAGGGGCGAGGGATGCGCTGTGGCTAAAGGCCATCGCCGTGGCGGACGAGGCCGGCCTCGTCCCTACAGAAACGGCGTCTCGGGTAGGGACGAGGCCTGCCTCGTCCGCCACGACGATGGCCTTTAGCCACAGCGCATCCCTCGCCCCTCATTCAGAATGCACCCCAACCAGCCCTCGCGTTTACAACGCGATCTCGTCCGGCACTTC
>JBBRMW010000112.1:0-17185 GCA_038230635.1 Aggregatilineales bacterium
CCCGCTGGTGTTTTCATCTGTTTGCTTCACCTCATCTTTACTGAGCCATGCTTTGGCCGCGCCCGGAAGTTCCGCCAACGTGCCGCGCTGAATCGTGCAGGCGGGCAAACTATCGAGGAATGCTTGACCATATTCTTTGCTGCTGATTCGCCGATCGAGGAGCGCCACGACGCCGTGCAGACCTGCGCGCGCTCGTCCGAGCCGCTCGAAGCCGCCCCGGAAGCGCAAGGCCGCGTCGGGCACGGAATAGGCGTTGAACGAGTTGGCCTGGATTGCTTCGCCGCGCGCAGTCGTGATCGGTTCACCGGGAACGGCGAAGGGCAGCCGCGTGATAATCAGGGCGGCCAACGATTCGGGCGGCAGATCGAGATCTTCCCAGAACTGTTTGTTGCCAAATAAGACCGCTTTTTGGGCGGCCACGAAGCCTTCGATCAGGGCGGCGCGGCTGGTGCCATCGGATTGATCGAAAAGTTCGATGTCGCCCAGTGCCAAGCGCGGCAGAATCGCGCCAGCCGTCTGGCGAAGCTGTGTATAGCCCGTAAACAGCGTCAGCAGCCGACCATCGATGGCGGCGGCCAGTTCGATGATCGCGCGCTCGACGCTGGTTTGGTAGCGCATTTTTTCGTTCGGTTCGGGCATATCGGCGGGCAGATAGATCAGCGTCAATGCGCCGTGATCGTAGGGGCTGCCGATCACGGCTTTGCGGGTGGCGGGCGGGACGTTCAGGCGATCGCTCAAAAAGTCGAACGTGCCGCCGGTGGTCAATGTCGATCCGGTGAGGATGACGCTGCGCCGCGCATTCCACAAGCGATCCGACGCGCGCGCGCCAATATGCAGCGGGGCGGTGCGCAACGTCGGCGTGGGCTGCTCCTGACTCGCCTCCATCCAGTAGATCGTGTTGGTGTTGGGGTGCTCGATCAGGGCTTCTAGTTGAGCGTGAATGGTGCTCAGATGCGCGGCGGCGGCGGCGGTGCTGGCGATCAGATCGCGCAGTTCGGGCGTGTCGGAGTCGCCGCGAAGGTTGACCAGTGCGCCCGATAGTTTGCCCATCGTGGGCGCGATCACGGCAGTAAACTGGCGCAGCAAATCCCAGGCCACGCGGATCGGTTCGAAGCTGGCTTTTTCGCGCAGTTCTGGGGTGATGCGCGTTTGGATCATGAAGTCGCCGCGCCCACCGCCCGCCCGGATCAGATCGCCAAACGCCTTGAACAGCCCGCCGCCGTGATGATTCATGGCACGTAGCGAATCGGCAATGGTGCGCAGTTTCGCCAGATTTTGGGTGCGCCGCGACTCCGTCATCAGCGACTCGAAAGCGCGCGCGATCTCACCGAGCAGCCCAGAGTCGAGTGTGCCCAGATCGGCGACGCTCCGTTGGAAAGCGGTCAGATCGAGGCGCGTGCCGAGCGCATAGGTGGCATCGTCTTCGAGCCGCTGAGCCTCATCGATAACTGCATATTGGTAATCGGGCAGCACGCGATCTTCACTCGCGCTGTCGGCCAGCAGCAGATCGTGGGTGACGTGGACGATCTGGGCGGTTTTGGCGGCCTCACGCGCGCGATATATCGGGCATAAACCCTGCGCTTCGGCCTCGCAACGGCTGGGCGGACAGCTTTCGTCGGCGGCGCTGAGACGCCCCCAGGCGATGTATTCTGCCGGGCCGCGCAGCGAAATATCATCGCGGTCACCATCTATCGCGCCCGCGCCCCATACCAGAATTTTCGCCAGCACGCGCAGCTCTTCGATGCTGGTGGGCGGACGGCGGCGGAGCGTCTCCAAACGGCGAAGACATAAATAGCGATCCTGCGCTTTGAGGTGCGCGATCCGTGCTTCGGACGGCGCTTCGGCGAGCAATACGCGCCCGGTTTCGGCGTTATGAGTCGAGATCAAGACGGGCGAATTGGTGCGTTGGGCAGTTTCGAGGGCGGCAGATAAATATGCCTGCTCAGCGCCGATGCCAGACGGAATCTCCAATATCAGGTGCTCGCCATTGGTGAATGCCGTCGAGATGTTTTCGGTGATCGTGCGCTGACTCTCGGTGAAAAGCTGCGCGGTGGTTGACGCGATGAGCGGGGAATCAGCGTGCTTGATCGAAAAAACCGGGTTGGAGACGATGAATCCCGGATTGGCGGCATGTTCGCGCAGGGCCGCCGCGAACGGTGCTGCGCCGCGCCACTGAATGCCGCCACACGCACGCACAATATCTTCGAGCGCGCTGAGCGAGACGCCATTCAGCAAGCGCTCCCACAAGGCGGTATACACGCGCGCGGTCGCCAGCGCATCAGTCAAAGCGCTGTGAAACTCGCCCTCGACATGGACGCCAAGCTCTTGCACCAGCGCGTTCAGGTTATAGCGCGGAGTCGTCGGCAGCAGCACCGAGGCCAATTCGTAAGTGTCGAGCGTTGGGTTGCGGAAAGGCGCGCCGTGTTCGCGCAGAAAATCGAGATCGAAGCCGACGTTGTGGCCGAGGATCGGATGATCGCCGACGAAAGCGATCAGCGTCGGCAGGACATCGGTGAGCTTGGGCGCGCCGCGCACGTCGTCCGGACGGATGCCGGTGATGTCGGTCACGCGCGGCGGAATCGGGCGCTCTGGATCGACCAGCGTGCGAAAAGTTTCGAGCGGTGCGCCGGGATCATCGCCGCGAAATTTGACGGCGCCGATCTCGATGATCGTGTCCTCGGCGGCGTTAAGGCCCGTTGTTTCCAGATCGACGGCGACGAGAATATCGCGCATGAAGGATTCCTATGGTGGCTAAGCAAGCGGGGATTATAGCACGGTTTTCGGGGCGAGCGATTGGGCTGGAAATGGGGATCAAACCATTGCTTAGCAATGCGGGAGCAATAGGAATAGACACAGATATGGTAATAGTTTCAACGGAACGGACGCCCAACTAATGGTGAAACTCATCAAACTTCGCGCATTCACCTCACCCCCCGGCCCCCTCTCCGTAATCACGGAGGGGGGGAGTCAAACCACACAGCATCCGCCAAAGATCGACACAGAGTCGAGTCATGCACCCCTCTCCGTGAGGATGGAGAGGGGCTGGGAGTGAGGTGAATCTTCGGGGATGAGGTAAATCAAAACGGCAGCGACTCCTCGTCGCCTGCGATTTGCTCCAACAGGCGGCACAACTGCGCGTATTCGTGACCCGTCGCGCGTGCTGCGAGATCGGTCAGCCGCGCCTTCCAGCCGGACTCGAACGCATCCTTCGCAGATTGGTGCTGGCGTCCCATCCGTTGCAGCAAGTTGATCTGCTCCGCGATGCGCCCTTGCAGTATCCGAAAACGCGCATAGGCCATCAGCAATGCTTCTTTGTGCTGCTGGCGCTCGGCAAGTGACAGGTTCGGTTCGCTTTCCCAGGCTTTCAATTCATCAAGCGCGGTGGTCAGGAAGCGCTGAACGGTTTCCATCTCCTGATCGGTCGCCAGCGCTAATTTTCGTAGTTCGTAGTCGGTCATCATGCACCGCCGCGCCAAGCGTGATCCGCCGCCCATTCCAAGATCACCATGTCCATCTGTGCATTGTACTGAGCCGGATTCATCGGACGCGGCGACTCGCCCGTCACCACGCGGCGAAACAGTGCTAGCGCCATGTTCAGAGCGTGATCATTCAGTTCGTCGAGCGCGACCAAGGGCAACATCGAGCAGCGTTTGCGCAGCGACGTACAGCCGATCGCGCTGATCGGGCGGGAGTTTGGCGAGGCGCGGATTGTTGTAGGTGAAGCCTGCGACATTAGGCGGCGGATCAGGTGGTGGATCGCCACAGCGGGCGGGCAAGAGTCCGGCGATGCGAGGTGCGGGTAGCAGCAGCGGCATGTTGGGTGGAAACAGGGTAAGCGGAAATGATGCGGATTGCGGTACAATAGGCATGAGAAGGGTATTCCTTTCTTGCTGGGTGGCGGGTTAGCTTTGTAGATGATACCGCCACTCAACATTAGAGTTAGCCACTCTATATATTGAGTATCATAATCATATTGAGGATCCTTGTCAAGCAATTCGGTGGTTTTGTGGGGCCAACGCACGTAATGTCAGGGTTGCAGATCGATCGGCTGCGTACATTTCGAGAACAAAAAGGCTGGTCGCAGCGTGAACTTGCACGGCGTAGTGGCCTCGGCCTATCACAAATTCACAATTATGAAGCTGGCAAGAGCGATCCATCTAGCTCAAACCTCAAATCAATGGCGGATTCGCTGGATGTGAGTACCGATTTTTTGCTGGGGCGCACCGACGATCCACGTGGACACATGGGCGACGGCGTATTGACCTCCGACGAAAATCTGGTCTTGAACACATTTCGGCATGACGGCTGGACGGGTATCGCGCGGTTGGGCGTTGAGCGTATCGCCAAATAGCCTCCCTTTTTTGAATGGGAATGTGAAACCACAGCGACTTGTTGTACAATGCGCATGAACGGAATTCCTTTCTGTTTGTTGGCGGCGGTCTACCATTCCACCGGGAGAGCCGCCGCTATCATGAGTAACACATCGTCACTCATAATACTCGATTGTAGATTATAGTTTGGCAGATGTCAAGCAACTCGTCATTCAGGGTGCATCGGTTACATGACATTGCAAATTGATCGGCTGCGTTTGTGGCGCGAGCGGCGCGGATTATCGCAACGCGAACTGGCGCGGCTTTGTGGTCTGAGTGGCACACAAATCAATAAATACGAAAACGGGCCAAGCGATCCAACCGCATCTAGCTTGGTAGCCATCGCCGACCAACTCGGTATCAGCGTTGACTATTTACTGGGCAAAGCCGACGATCCACGCGGACACATGGGCGACGGCGTTTTGAATCCCGATGAAAATCTGGTCTTGAACACGTTTCGACAAGACGGTTGGACGGGCATCGCGCGGTTGGGCGTTGAGCGTATCGCCAAATAGCCTCCCTTTTTTGAATGGGAATGTGAAACCACCGCGACTTGTTGTACAATGCGCATGAACGGAATTCCTTTCTGTTTGTTAACGTCGAAATCTCTTACCCAGATTTCGCCGCGCCCTACGAGGCTCTAATGCGCCTCATGTGGTTCACTTTTAGTCTTGAAACGAATGGTTGTCAAGCAGGAACTTTTAGCGACTCGATGGCATTGCGAATAGACAGACTCCAGGCGTTGCGAGAGCAAAAAGGCTGGTCACAACGTGAGTTGGCGCGACGCTGTGGGCTTGGTGAATCGATGATCCGCAAATACGAAAGCACCCAAACTGACCCAACGACTTCTTCTTTGAAGCAGATCGCGGAGGTATTGGGTGCAAGTTCTGATTATTTGATCGGAATAACTAACGATCCGCGCGGACACATGGGCGACGGCGTTTTGAATCCCGATGAAAATCTGGTCTTGAACACGTTTCGACAAGACGGCTGGACGGGCATCGCGCGGTTGGGCGTTGAGCGTATCGCCAAATAGCCCTTCATGGCACCGGACAGACGCGGCAAGCCTCGTCCCTACAAAACCCGCCGATCCTGTAGGGACGAGGGTTACTGCGCCCGTTAATTACCGACCGGTCTGCCTAACTCATTTCAATCAAC
The DNA here is from genome assembly GCA_038230635.1 of Aggregatilineales bacterium. Taxonomy (GTDB): domain Bacteria; phylum Chloroflexota; class Anaerolineae; order Aggregatilineales; family UBA2796; genus JBBRMW01. The sequence continues at coordinate 5,529 of JBBRMW010000112.1, forward strand.
CTGAAAGCACTCTATTTCGCATTCAGCCTGCCGCGCCGTGATATTTCAAGGTAAAACAAGCCACCGAAAACGATCAAGGCAACGCCCGCCTGCCCCGATCCCAGCGCCCCGATTGCCGACAACGTCAATAATCCGATCCAGGGGCGACGGAGCAGTGACGACAAAATCTCCGAGATGGAAAACTCGGTCGATTGTACGGTGGGGTTTCCTTCTGAGGTGGTTTGCATGAGCGGCGCATCCCGCTTCTGTTTTTGTCGTTCAGCGCGTTTAAGTTTTTTCGGTGCGCTATGATCGCCTAACGGGTCAGCATCAATCATCTGCTCATCGAGCGAATGGCCGCAGGTGCGGCAATAACTGCCACTGGCTGGGTTCGCTGTGCCGCAATGGATGCAACAATATACCGCCTCAGACTGTGCCGCGAGCACGGCTTCAGGATCGGCATCGATCGCTTGGAGTTCGCCGTCCGCGGTCAGAATCGTGCGCGGTTGGGGTTTAGTTGCGCTCATGGAAAATCAATTTCCCCGCTGTGGTTCAGAAAACTTCTCACTAATCTGTACGAAAGGGGGGACGAAATGTTGCTGAAGAACCTCACCCCTCGTCTCCCTCTCCGCTAATGGAGCGGGGCTGGGGGTGAGGTTATGTTGTTAAGATGTGGTTTCGTAGGCACCCACGTCGCACGTCTTCTTGCGTTTCACGCCGCGTTGATCGATCACGGGGCATTTGGTGCCGCCCTTGCCGATGGCAGGACTGCCCGCCTGGAGCGCCATCGAAGCGGTCGTGCCAGGGGCGTTCACGGTTAGCGCATCCAGCATCGGATCGACATTGTGTTGATCGGTTTTTGCAAGTGTTTTGAGACCCTCGCCTTCACCAATCAAATTGAAGCCGCGCGAAGTGAGGCTTGCACCCGTGTTGAGGTAAATATCGGGACCTTTGCCGCCCGAGTCGGTAACTGTATTCCCGGCGATGATGCTGCTGCCAATGGTCAGGCCACCCTGAAACATGAAGATGCCGCCGCCTAGCACGGTCGCTGTGTTATCGGAGAGGGTGCTGCTGATGATGGTGAGCGGGCGTTGCGCGAAGATGGCAGCACCGGCGGTTGATGAATTTTTCGAGAGCGTACTGTTTGTGATGGTAAGCGTGCCGCCGTTCATAACGCCGCCGCCTTCGTGTTCGGTTGAGTTGCCAGTGATTGCGTCCGCGGTGATCGTCGCGGTGCCGAAGTTGGCGATACCGCCGCCAAAGGAATGCGCACCCGTCACCGTGTTATTCGCAATGGTACTGTTCGTGATCGTGAGGGTACCATCATTAGAAATGCCGCCGCCATAGGGATTATCGAGACCATCCGCTGAGTTATCAGAGATGGTGCTGTCGATAATGGTCAGCTTGCCCGATTGAGAGTTGTCAATGCCACCGCCCGCAAATGCTGAATTCTTGGTAATCGTGCTGCCTTTCAGGGTCAGCGTGCCGCCATTGGCGATACCCCCGCCATAGCCCACTTTCCCGGCACTGCTCCCGGTGATGGTACAATTTATGACGGTGAGCGTACCCAGGTTGATGATCGCACCGCCAAATTGGTTATCGAGTCCATTTTGGAGCGTCAAACCCGATATGCTTGCGGTGTGCCCCTGCTTGACAAAGAAAACATGATCTTTATTATGGACATCGAGCGCCAGCACATCTTGGCCTGGCCCCACAATGACCACATCTTTTTCGATTTGGAGTGCCGCATCAAGGGACAGAACACCCGTAATATTACTCTCGAAGCCGATCACGTCACCGCGTTTGACACTGGCAATCGCGCCACGCAATGAACAGGTCCCGGTGCAATCGTCAATTTCGTCGCTGTTTGTATTCACTTTGATGGTCGGGGTAAGCGGCGTCGCGCTAGGGATGGGCGTGAGCGCAAGCGGTGGCGTGGCGGTTGGAATGTCGGTGGGGAGTTCAGTGGCGGTTTCGGTGGGTGTCGCGCTAGGTGTTATAGTAGGTGTCGCGCTGGGGAGCGTGGTTGGCGTGGCGGTGGGCGGGGTGGTGGGTGTCGCGCTGGGGAGCGCGGTTGGCGTGGCGCTCGGCAAGTGGGTAGGTGTCGCGCTGGGCGCGGTCGTTGAAGTGGCAGTGGCATTACCAGTCGCGGCAGTCGTGGCGGCGGCGGTTGCCAGTTGGGCGGGTGCGGCGCTGCTGTGATGCGCCTCGGCAAAAATCATCAAAAAAAGTAAAAACGTGATTGATCCGATGGCGAAAACTCTACGACGGTTCATGCAGTAGCCCCCTTCGATTCTCTTAGTACACCGAAATACACACCGTAAGTTTACACACCGTCTTTACAAGCGCAACTTTAAGGATATGCGATCTGTTCCAATTACTCATACGGGATCCGGTTCAATACTATAGGATTCACCTCACCCCCCAGCCCCCTCTCCGTAATCACGGAGAGGGGGAGTCGCACGCGCGGGTGCGATAGTCTTTACCCGGAACCCGTATCATGAGGGTGGAACGAGCGGACGAGGCGAGCCTCGTCCCTACAAAAATGTGCGTGATTATGCGAGGCAATGCTTAGTCGATCACCGTCAGGGTTTGGAAGCTATGTGTGAGTGGATCGCCGCCGCCCGGTCGCGCGATGATGATGTCCTCGATCCGTGCTGCATAACCGCCCGGTACGAGGATACTTGGCTCGATCGTAAAGGCCATGCCATCCTCAACCGGAGTCGTGTCGCCCGCGCTCAGGAATGGTGGTTCGTGAACATCCATGCCGATGCTGTGTCCCAAACGGTGGCGGAAATGCGCGCCATAGCCTGCCGCTTCCACGACGGCGCGCGCCGCCCGATCGACGGCTTCGCAAGTGGTCTCGCCCGCCCGCAGTGCCGCGATCCCCGCTGCCTGGGTGTGCATGATTGTGTCGAAGATGCGTCGCATTTCGACATTTGGCTCGCCAAAAAAGACGGTGCGGCCAAAATCGTAACAATAGCCCTGATAGGCCGCGCCAAAATCGAACAGCAGCGCGACGGGCGGCAGGAGCGGCGCACCGCGCAATGTATTGGCGTGGCCGAGTCCCAGGTGATGATTTGGACCGCTGTTGTACATGCTGGTCACGAAGGACGGCCCCAGCGCGCCATGCCGATGCAGTTGTAAGTCCACTTCGGCATTGATGTCGTATTCGGTCATGCCATGTTTCAGGTGCGCGATCACGTCGGCAAAGGCGGCTTCGGTTATCGCGCCCGCTTCACGCATGATCGCAATTTCGTCGGCGGATTTAATGCGGCGCAGCGGGCGCACCAGATCGCTCGCGTTGGCGAAATGTGCAGCCGGCATCAACGTTTGCAGCCATACGGTCGTTTCGGCCAGGGCGGTATTGCCGATGGCGATGCGCGGCGCGGCGGGCAGCGGAAACGTCGCCAGCACTTCGCGCGCGACCGCCAGCGGATCATCTCGATCGGCGATCACGCGAGTCGTGCCACCGACAAGCCCTTCCAGGTGAAATTCGGCAGTCATGCGCGGCAGCACGATCAAGGGCGCGCCGCTCTGCCCGATTAATGCGCCTTCGAGCCAGCGACCATTGTAGATGAGCGAGCCATAGTTCGGCATGTCGCGCGGGATGCCGGTCAAGTAGCCAAGATCAGCCGAAATCGGCAGAAACATCAGGTCAACGCTGGCGGCCTGCATCGCCTGCTGTAAGCGGGTGAGGCGTGCTTGGTAATCCATCGAAAATTCAACCTCGATTCGGCAAAAATGCCGTTAGTTTGCTCTATCCCATACAAACGATTTTATGCTATTCTAGCGGAACGGGCGCGGCTTGCCACCTCTGCCCGATCGTAAAAGTTACCCACGCAAAATTTGGAGACTCTTTGATATGCTTGCGAACCATCCCCTGATTAAACGTATTTTGGTTGGGGCAGCAATTGGCGCACTGGCGCTGATGGCTGCTTATACGCACCCGGTTTCGGCGCAAACGAAATCGCTGGTGATCGGCATTGCCGAAAATACCACGTCGCTCGATCCGGCGCGCGGTTTTGAGCCAGAAAGTATTATTGTCCTCAAGGCGGCCTACGATACGCTCGTCACGTTCCCGCCCGATAATGTGAGCAAGATCATCCCGAATCTGGCGACCTGGACGGTTTCGGCGGACGCTTTGACCTATACCTTCACGCTCAAAGACGGCACGAAGTTTGCCAGCGGGAATCCCGTGACGGCGAGCGATGTGGCGTTCTCGTTCAACCGCATGAAGAATCTCAAGGGCACGCCGTCGTTTCTGGCCGAGACGATTAGCAGCGTGACTGCGCCCGATGCCAAGACCGTCGTGCTCAAGGTATCCGCGCCCGATCCGGCGATTCTGGCGAAGCTAGTGTATTCGTCGTTTGCTGTGACCGAAGCGGCGATCGTCAAACAGCACGGCGGGACTGATGCCGCCGATGCCGACAAAACCGATACCGCAACCAGTTGGCTCGACAACAACTCGGCAGGTACGGGGCCGTATGTGCTGACCAAGTGGGAAAAGCACAACCAAACGACGCTCGTCAAGAACGGTAAATATGTTGGCACAGCGCCTGCCTTCGATCAGGTGATCCTGAAGGACTTGCCGCAAGCCGCCACCCAAAAATCCGCGCTTGAAGCGGGCGACATCGACATCGCCTATGACCTGACGCCCGATCAAGCCGCCAGCGTCAAGGCCAATACCTCGCTCAAACTGTTCGAGGGCGTGGGCAACACCGTGTTTTTCCTGCTGATGAACCAGGACAAGACCATCGGTGGCCCGCTGGCCGATCCAAAAGTCGATCAGGCGATTCGGTTGGCGCTGGATTACAGCGGCATCCTTAAACTGACGGGCGGCTCAGCAGTGACGCCCGCCTCGGTGATCCCGGTCGGGTTTGGGAATGCGTTCGGCACGGACAAGGCGCTCACACGCAATGTGGACGCTGCCAAGAAACTGCTGGCCGCTGCGGGGCAAGATAAGGGTTTCAGCATCGATCTGGAATATCCAGATTTCACCTATCAAGGCGTGAACATCGGCACGACCGCCCAAAAGATTCAGGCCGATCTCAAGGAGATCGGGATCACTGTCAATCTGAAACCGGGCGAGGTACAGGTGGCGCTGGCGAATTACCGCGCGGGCAAGTCACCAGCGGCGCTGTGGTTCTGGGGTCCCGATTTTATCGATCCGCAAGATTACATCGAGTTCTTGCCGGATGGTATCGTGGGCAAGCGCACCAATTGGACGTCCGCCAATTCCGACGCGGCGATCCAGAAAATCCGCGATCAGCTCAAGACCGAGATCGATTCGGCCAAGCGGGCCGATTTGTTCGGCCAGATGCAGACTTACCTTCAGGCCAACGGACCATTCGCGCCGATTGTGCAGCCTGGCATCCAGATCGGCTATCGCGCTGATCTGAAGGGGTTCGCCTACAGTCAGCAATGGATCATCGATCCGGCGACGTTCAGCCGCTGATAAGCGCTTTTCCTAAGTAAGGGGCGCGGGCTTCGTCCGCGCCTCGATACACTCAAATTCAGCTTTTCGGATAGACTCAATGGTAGGTTTTATGTTCAATACGGTTTGTTGATGTCGGCGACCCATAAAATCCGTTAACGAAAATTAGCCATACGAGGATGCCATGAATATGCCACCATCAGGAACGAACATAGCAAATCCCCCCTCAGACCCCAGATTGCGTATTTCAACACTGACTCCATCAGGGCTGAACACGCTTAAGACTCTCTATCAGTATCAATCAATCAAACAAAAGATCACCACCACGGGCTGGTTAAATGTGTTTCTGGGCGCATTTACTATCTGGCTTGGATCGTTCCTGGTGAGTCGTGATATTTTTGCTGTGTTCCATTTATTGATCGGTTGTCTGATAGTGGGCGTAAGTTTGTGGGCTATTATTGCTCCCTCAGCACGGGTTATTCTACTCGACAGCGTAATCTTTGCAGTCTGTGGGATATGGAACATTTTGATCCCAATCCGGTACGGGTTTCATAGCCTTTCTCCAATTATCCTGTTTCTTGGTCTCTTGCAACTCTGGTGGACTTTCCAATATTACAAACTCTACAAAGACGCAGTGCAAATGTCTTTTGCCAAACCAAGTTCAGAGGCAATGAACCTATATAACCAGATATGGTCGGAAATTGGAAAAATATCCGATCGGGACAAAAAAGATTACATTGAATTAAAAATGCGCGGCAAATTATGGCGGGGTTTGCTCCTCCCAAAACTGGCGGTTTTTGCTGCACACCGACGTAAAATGCTGATTGTAAGCGATAGAGCGAATGTTTCGTTCATTCCGAATAACTCAAATTTCGGTTCAAGGGTTTTCCAAGGACGATTTACCTTCAACGCCATCGTTTCTCCTGCCGTCTTCCCTCGTCCCTCGTTGGAGCGATTCACTCACTGGAAAGAGTCAGATCAAACATGAATCCTCGGATTCTGGTTACACATTTTGGAGGGGTGAGTCGGATAATAGTTCGTAGAGAAAAGGTTTAGCTGATCCGCCATGTCGCTTGGCTTTTTCATCATTCGTCGGCTCTTGTTGACGATCCCGCTGTTGATCGGGATTACCTTGATCTCGTTTGTGCTGGCACATATCGTCCCGGCCAACCCGATCACGGCTAACCTCGGCCAGCGCGCCATGTCCGATCCCACGATCGTGGCGGCGTTCGAGGCAAAATGGGGTCTCGATCAGCCGTTACCAGTACAGTACACGATCTACCTGCGCAATCTGTTGGCGGGTGATCTGGGCATCAGCATTCATAGTCGCCGCCCGGTGGTGGACGATCTGCGCACGTATGCCCCTGCCACGATTGAACTGGCTACAACGGCCATCGTTATGGGAGTCGGTTTGGGGCTGCTGCTGGGCGTCGTGGCGGCGGTTGGGCGGGGCAAGCTGATCGACACGGTGGCGCGCTTCGTTTCATTGATCGGACTGAGCGCGCCGGTGTTTTGGTTGGCGTTGATCGCGTTGGCGGTCTTTTATGTGCGGCTGCGAGTTGTACCGGGGCCGGGTCGATTAGATGCAACGATCGCCGCGCCGCCGACTGTCAGCGGATTGCTCATTCTCGACAGTATCTTGGCCGGACGTTGGGATTCGCTGCGGAATGCGCTCGGTCATTTGATCCTGCCCAGTTTGGTGTTGGGCAGCTACAGTATGGGTACGATCACACGCATCACGCGCGCCGCGATGATCGAATCACTGGCTCAAGATTACGTGCGCACCGCCCGCAGCAAAGGACTCCGCGAACGGATCATCTGGTTTCGACACGCTTTTCGCAATGCGTTGATCCCGGTCGTGACGGTGATCGGTTTGGCATACGGGACGCTGCTATCGGGTGCGGTACTGACCGAAACGATCTTCGCGTGGCCGGGAATTGGACGCTATGCGTACCTCGCATCCACCACGCTCGATTTCCCGGCGATCATGGGCGTCAGTCTGTTTTTGTCGCTGATTTTTATACTCATCAATCTGGTGGTCGATGTCCTCTATTATCTCGTTGACCCCCGCCTCCGCGTCCGCTGAGCGGCTCCGCAAAGGGCTGCGCTGGTTGTGGCGGCACGGCACGCTAACGATCAGTGCGTTGGTTCTATTATTTTGGGTGATCGGCGCATTGATTGGGCCAGTCGTGCTGGCATATCAGCCCTTGCAACAAAATATCAACGACAGCCTGCAAGAACCGGGCGTGGCGCATTTCTGGGGCGCGGATAAGCTCGGACGCGATATTTTTACGCGAGTCGTCGATGGCGGACGGATTACGCTGCCCGCCGGATTGATCGCAGTGCTGTCGGCGGCGCTGATCGGAATCACAGTGGGCGCATTGGCGGGCTATGCGGGCGGCGTTTGGGATGAAGCGCTGATGCGGCTAACCGACGTGTTCCTGGCTTTTCCGACGGTGATCCTGGCGATGGCGGTGGCTGCGGCGTTGGGACCGAGTGTGATTAATGCCGTCGTCACGATTGCGATCGTGGCATGGCCGAACTATGCGCGGGTGACACGCGGCCTCGTTTTGCAAGTCAAAACCAGCGAGTTTGTCGAAGCGGCGCACGCGATCGGTTCACCGCATTGGCGTATCCTGCTGCGCACGATCTTGCCGAACTGTGCGGGATCGTTGATCGTGCTGGCGACGCTCGATTTTGGCAATGCGATCTTGCTGTTCGCGGGCTTGAGCTTTTTGGGTCTCGGCCCCGCGCCCGAAACGCCCGAATGGGGACGCATGATCGCGGATGGCATTGAATATTCCGATCAATGGTGGGTGAGCGGCTTTCCGGGTGCGGCGATCTTCAGCTTGTTGATCGCCTTGAGTTTTCTCGGTGATGGGCTACGCGATTGGCTCGATCCGCGCTCGCAGGAACGTTAATGGTGAAACCAATCAAAGGCCGCAGATGCACCTCACCCCCTCAATCCCCCTCTCCGTAATCACGGAGAGGGGGAAGCCGTACCCTACAGAACGGTGCGCGGTCTAAATATACGCGGAATCTGAATAGTTTGACCATAAGAAAGGCTGTTTTATGGCAGAATCAGACGTTTTTGAATTGTACGATGTGCGGGTGACGGTCAGCCGGATCGAGGGGCGCTCGGTGTGTGGGCTGGCCGTCGGCGACTATTTCGAGGTGACGCAGAGCAGCCGCATCTACATTCCCGCCGATCGCCATTTTTGCTTGTTTGCGCTGGGCGCGGTGCTGCCGTTGCTCGCCGGCGTGATGCGCGCGCACGATCCGAATGATTGGCTGCTGCGTGATACGCTCATTGCGTGCCCTGATCCCGACGAGCGGCTGATCATGGAGATCACGCGGATCGGGCGACGCACACTCATCACGGACGATCTGACCTGATGGCCGATTCAGTAAGGCGCAAGCGCCGCGAAACCGCCATCGCCTTTCAGACCGATAAGACACCCGCCGAATATCGCGCGCTGGCCGAACTGGTCGATCGATATGCGTTCGATGTGGTCAGCGTCTATGGCGATGCGCCGTTTCAGCCGTCGTTCGACGCGCTTTTGTTGATGGCGCAGCATCTCCGACGGGCGCGCATCGGGCCAGCGTGCGTCGCACCGTCGCGGTTATCGCCGATCGACATGGCCGGATCGGTCGCGCTGCTCGATCACCTGACCGACGGGCGGGCGTATCTGGGTATCGCGCGCGGGGCATGGCTGGCACGACACGGCATCCGCGAATTGACGCCCCCGATCGTCGCCATCCGCGAATGTGTGGAAGTAGTTAACCGTCTGTTGAGCGGGATCTATGATGCCTATGCGGGACAGGTGTTCCAGCTTGAGGCGGGCGTGTGCTTGCCGTATTCCGTGCGGCGGACGCGCGTGCCGATCTTGATCGGGACGTGGGGGCGCAAACTCGGCGCGCTGGCGGGCGAGATCGCGGACGAGGTGAAGCTGGGCGGCTGTGCGAACCCGGCAATGGTCCCGGTAATGGCGGGCTGGATCGCGGAAGGTGAGCGGATCGCGAGCCGCGTGGAAGGTCGCTGCGGCGTGGTAGTCGGCGCGGTGACGGTCGTCGATGTGGACAGCCGCGCCGCCAAAAATGCGGTTAAGCGCGATCTGGCGTTGTATTTGCCCGTTGTCGCGGCGTTGGATGTGACACTTCACGTCGAGCCAGAACTGCTGACCCGCATTGCGGCGTTGGTGGATACGCATCAGAGAGACGCGGCGGCGGCGCTAATCTCCGATGATCTGCTGGCGAAGTTCGCGCTGGCGGGTTCGCCGGATGAGGTTTTGGCACAGGCCGAAGCATTGTATGCAGCGGGCGCGAGTCGCGTTGAGTTCGGGACGCCGCACGGATTGGATGCACAGACGGGGATACGATTGTTGGGCGAGCGCGTTTTGCCGGGATTGATGGTTTAAGGACGGGCGGCCACATCGGGCCGCCCCTACAGCGCCGTTTTCGTAGGGCGAACCCTATGTGGTCGCCCTGTATTTAGCGTAGCGTCGATCAGGCCATCAGTTCGTTATACAACTGCTGAGTCTCTGGCTCCACTTCGATGCCGCGCTCGCCAAGCTGATCGTTCAGCTTTTGGAAGTGTCCGGCGGCTTCGCTGCGACGCCCCAACGTGGCATACAGCTTCATCACCTCGCGGTGAATATCCTGGCGGCGCGGATCGTCCGTGACGGCGCGCGTCAACAATGATAGGGCTTGCTCGTGGCGGCCATCGGCGGTCCGAATGTGGGCGATCTCGGTAAGCGCCTCGATGTAACCGGTCTGATATTCCTCGCGGCGGCGGAGCACCCATTGCTCGTGATGACCCTGCAAAAATGGGCGCTGATACAGATCGATGGCACGCTGCCACGCCGCCAAGCGATCTTTGGGCTGAGCCGAGCGCCCTTCGACCAACGCGCTCACGAAATCGATCACATCGTAGCGCACGTTGAGCGCTGGATTGACCCGATAATAGCCGCCATCATGAATCAGCACGTCGAGTCCGATGACTTCGAGTGCTTTGTGGAGGCGGCGTTTGGTGACATGAAAGACGTTGACCGCTTGATCGATATCTAAATCCGGCCAAAACGCCTGACAAATCTCGGAGCGCGTCACCATCGGGCGGTCGAGCGAAAAGAAGAACAACAGCCGGGGCAAGTGACCTTCCCAGTTGTCGATCATATCGCCATCCATCAAGACGTGGCCGGGTCCCAAGCCATAGACCTGGACACGCGATTCCTCGGCAGGCGCTTCCTGGTAAAAATCGCGCGAGACCAATTCCGCATCGCGCAGCATGATCGCTTTGTTCTGCGCGACCAGTGACACCCAGGGCAAACGTGGCAGCTTGCGGCCACTGATGACGAGGCGGCACTGGGCGGGCAGATAGTTGACGAGGCGCTCCAGAAAATGTTGCAGGTCGTCGGCGATCTCGGCTTGATCGAATTCGTCGAGGATCAACAGATAGGGATCGTGATTCAACTCGTCCAAATCGTGCGCCAAAGCGATGACCAGGGCTTCTTCGTCTTCGGTGTCGAAGCCGATTTGGTTGACGTGGCTGCCAAATGCCGGGTTTTGCTCGGCCAAGTCGTGGGTAAAGCCCGCCAAAAAGGATACGGTATCGACATCATCGGGACCCATTGCGTAGTAAACGGTGTGGAAATCCGGCGATGCGAGCAGGCGGCTCATCAACAGTGAACGGTAATGGCCGTGCGAATGGAGCAGGATAATCCGCGCGTTCTCCCCTTTTTGGACGAATGCCTGATAAAGTTCATCACTGATCGTTTGCAAGCTCATGGCAAAATCCTCGTTTATATCGGCTCGAAAATATGATTTCCGACGGTTCGATTCATGGACGCAAGTATAATTGATCGGTTTTGAAAACGCAATGCTAATGTCGGTGTTAGATGAGGTTACAAAACCAATAATCCATAGGTAGAACCTCACCCCCCAGCCCCCTCTCCGTAATCACGGCGAGGGGGAGTCGAACGCGCCCAATATTTCGTCTTTACTCGGAAGTCGAATGAGATGCCATCACCCTGACATTACTTTCAGGGCTGTTGCAAAGTCCAAGGATGGGCGTAGATCGGCTATTAACCCCACCCCCTAGCCCCCTCCCCACTGCCGTCTGGGGGGCGGACATGTTTTTAGGTAAAACGAAAATCAGCAAAAAAGACGATTCCGCAAAACCTGGAAAAGTCTTCGAGCTGTTCGCACAGGAAATCCAAGCCTTCCCGAAACAGGCTAAAGAAGC
>JBBRMW010000113.1:0-17037 GCA_038230635.1 Aggregatilineales bacterium
CCGATGACTCACTTCCACCCACTCACTCAGGCTCGCGTCCCCTTTCTCCAGCCAACCCAGCACCAGCGTTTTCACAAACACCGCCGCACTCAGCTTGGATGCCCGCTGCACAAACCCGCTGCGCCGACCGATCTCCTCGCTCGTGATTTCCAGAAATTCCTGTATCTTTTCGCTGTGTTGGGTAAACTCTGGCTCGGACATAGTATCCTCTTTCGGCTTTGTCTCTGCTTGAGTTTACTATGCCTTTTCCTTACCTTCACGCCTATGACCCGTCTGGTCGCCCGTTAAAATGCGATCTAAGAAAATGACTATTGGGCAAATTTTAACGATCGGGGCGCGCCGTTGTGCTTAACTTGGTGCATATGGGACGCGACCTGCCGCGTCCCTACGAAGACACCCATTCCGGATAGGGAGGACGGTCCGCTGCGTCCGCTTCGCTCATTCAGAGGAGAGGGAGAGCAAAGGGAAACGAAACGCCCCCGCCGATGTCGAGTCGGTGGGGGCGTTCGTTAGCTGCCTGAGCGAACGAGGCGGCTTATTGTTGGAAGACCTGAATGTTGTCGATGTACCAGCCATCTAGCGGCGCGGTACTATTGATCGCATTCAGTTCGAAGCGGATGCTGAGCCTTTGGGGCGAGGCCAAAGGCGTCAGGTACGTGTTCAAGTCCACCACGCACGGATGCCAGTTTTGGTAGGTGGTCGCTTGGTTGACGCTGCTCGCCGCGTCATTCCCATTGAACCCATAGTTGACACTACTGCCGACGGTGCTGTTGTTGCTGGTATCAACGGCGTTGTCGATCACGCTCACCGGAGTCCAGGTGACGCCACCATCTTTCGAGACCTCGACGTACATCATATCCGGGGTACTGACATTGCTGCCCGCGATGAAGCGTTCGTTGAAGGTCAGGTACGTGTGCAGCGATCCGGGTGGTGGCACGGCGATGAAGCCGTTCAGCGATGCACCCGTGTCTTGGTTGGTCGTGTAGTTGCTGCCGAGTGGGCCGCTGTGCAGCACGTTGCTCTTTTCGCCGATTTGCATGTCGAGCAGCGATCCACCACCTTTTTGGTAGTAATCCACCTCGAAGGTGTGCATGCCCGTTGTGCCGATTGTCACGGAGTAGAAGTAGTCCGTCGAACCCTGATCCTGCCAATCCGTCGTACCCGGCGAAGTCCAGGGATAGGGGAGGCTGGTATCAGGCGTTATGATGCTGCCATCGACCTTGAGCGTGATACCATCGTCGCCGGCACCCCAGAAGCGATACGTGCCAGCATTAACATTCATCTGGCGGGTGTAGGTGGCTGTGAAGTTGTTGGCATTGTTTCCAGAGTCAGTGACCCACGTGGCATCCGGTGCCGCAGCGCCGAAACCCGGCACGTTTCCAGCGCCCCAGACATTCTTGATCAGCGAAACGGTCGAGTGCATAAGCGCCTTGACGCAGATCATGGAGTCGAAGTCGGTGACCGTGTTCAAGCCCCAGTGCGCCCAGTCGGCGGTGCCGGTCGCGGTCAGGTCGATCGTGGCACCGGCTTGCGTTGCGTAACTTCCCATCGTGCCACCGGCAACGGGGCTGCCTGACAGCACCACCGTAGCGGCCTGGATGGACACATTACCGCCGCCATTATCTACTGACATTGACCAGTTGACGGTGAGCACCTGATTGGGACTCGATGCTTTGTACACAAGGGTGTACAGGCCGTTTAGACCACCAGAGGTGGCGTTGAGCGATGAGTTAGAATAGGGGAGCATGTAGGAATCGCTGAGTGAGGCCGTTAGCGTTCCTTGCGCAAAGTATGCGCCCACATAAACCTGCAGCGTGCGCGGAGTCGTATCAGCCGCGACGCTGAACTGGAAGCCATGTCCCAAGCCTGTGACCTGAATGCCTGATTTTGAGGCGCTGGCCGAGGCATTGGGCGTGCCATTCGAATAGCTGAACTTGACGCCACTACTGGAATACTGGATCGGCACACCACCGACATTGATCGGATTGCTGATCTGGTTACCATGAGTGGGGCTGCACAATTGTGCGGCGGGTACGTTGCCTTTGATCGGCGTCCCCGTGATGTTCGGATCGTTCGCATAGTAGTGGTAGAAGTTCACATCCCACTGGTTATGCGCGGTGCCGCCGCCATAGTCATGGCTGATGGGCGTGAAGTTATCGGCTGGGAAGTTGAAACCGTAGGCGCTCCAGTCGTTAACCACCTGCCAGTTACCTTCGGGCACCCAGTAGAGCGGCAAGTTGCCCGCCGTCGAGAAGCTCTCCGCGTAGGGGACGGTGTACGAGTTGTAACCGGATGCGGCCAAGTTGTTGGAGACGGGTACACTGTTGAGCGAACCGACGTACACATCATCCAGCCACCAGTTGCCGGGCGGGGTGGCGCTCGTCAAAGCCAGCAGCCGGAAGCGAATATGCACCAACTTGTTTGCGCCACTGTAGTAGCTGTTTGGAATACTCATCAACTGGCGTGTCCACCCCAGGTTGTTGCCACTGGCGTTGGTGGCAGTGTTCGTGGCGGGTCCGAGCCAATTGAGCGTTGACCACGTATTCGTTCCGTCTTGTTGAATCTCGACGTAGACGTAGTGCTCCAACGAGTAGATGCCATATTTCGTCCAGAAGCTCACCACGGGGTTGGCGACGCTTGTCAGGTCGAAAGTCTTCTGGGGTTCGAGGATCGAGTCGGCCCTATTTGTGTACTTCGCGCTGTTGCTGGCGGCGAACGAGGTGGTGCCAGCGTGCGCGGTCGTGGTCGTCGGCGTCCAGTTGCCGCCGATGTTCCAGTTTGTTGCGCCGCCTTCTACATCTTCTTTGAAGGGCGAACTGACGGCATATACGGCTGGACTATCTTCTTGAATCGACAGGTCGTCCACGTACCAGCCGTCCGCTGGGGTAGCGCCACCCGCTTCTTGAAGACGGAAGCGCAGGCTAATGAGCTTCGTATTGAAACTCGCCAAGCTGATCTTGTAGCGCGTCCAGGCCGTATCGGTGTTGTACTTATTGGTGGCGCTCGCCCCGCCCGGCAGCACGAAGAAGGGCGCGATGTCGTTGTTGTACTGGTGCTGCCAGATGATTTGTGCCCAGGTGACACCACCATCGATGGAGATCTCCAGATTCAGGTTGGCGTTGGCGGCGGTATCCCACCGTGACCAGAATTGAAGCACCGGCTTACTCGCCACCGATAGATCGATCTGCGGCGTGAGCTGCGCATAGCTGTTCGAGTTCAACGCATACTTGGTGCCATTCGGGCTGTCGGTCAGCGCGTATGGGCTGCTGTGCGGCTGGCCGTCATTGGGATTGGTCGTGGTCAAGCCCCAATTGCCGGAAACCGTCCAATTGGTCAGGTTGGGGAACGGCTCGATGAAGGGCATCTGGGCGACTTGCTGGACGCGCGTCTGGAACGAAATATCGTCCAGATACCAACCGTCCGCCGACGGGCTTGTCGGATCGGCATTGAGGCGGAAGCGGAAGTAATACTTGCCGCCGTCGAGCGCGTTGAGGTCGAACCTTTGCTGCACCCAACCACTCGAACTCTGTGTGCCACCGTTACCTTTGACGATGTACGGGTTGCTGGAGCCGAAGGGGGTGAGCGCCGTCCATTGGCTGCGGTTGTTGAACGGCGAATACTCGACGGTCAACTGGGTCGTGGTGCCGTTGATGGTGAAGTTGCTCCAGAATTGAAGCTGTGGCACCTGCGGATTCGCGCCGCCAAACGAGGTCAGGTCGATCACACCGTTGAGTTCCAGCGCGCAATCGGAATTGGGCAGATAGTTTCCGTTGTAGCTATCCGACCAGATATGCGTGGGGCTGCCCGGTGAGGTAAGTTCCTGGGTGATGCGCCAATCGCAGTTTTGGATCCAGGTCAATTGACTGGTGCCTTCGGCATCATCAAGTACAGGCGGCACCCAACTCTTGAGGCTGTTTTGGGCAATGCGGATGTTATCCACGAGCCAACCCGCCGCGTTGTTAGTATTGTCATTATTGGTGACGCGATAGGCAATTTCGATCTGCTTGCTGGGCGTCGTTGTAAAGTCGGTGCCTGCAAAGTTTTTCAGGTCGAGATATTCCAACTGCCAGTTGGCGTTGATGGTACTTGGGCTGTGAACCGTGATCCACACCCAATCGTTGGGGCTGGCTGCGTTGAAGCTGTAGGCGCGCACGCCGACCTGGGCGACCGCGTTGGTACTGAGCGTCCACTGATCCTCGAAGGTGAAGATCGGGCTGGTGGCCGTCGACAGATCGATATAGCCGCGCAGACGGATGTTGCAGTTGGAGCTAAGTTGGTAGGGCTGGTTGCCGGGGCTATCTTGCCAGGAAGCGTTGTCGCCGCGACCGGGTGAATAGGAGAGCCAACCGCAGTTGCCATAGTCGGCCAACGTGCTGAGCACCAGTTTGAGCTTCTGTTTATCCGAACCGGTGGATGAGGCTAGGTAATCCACTTCGATGGAATGTGGAATCGGTGTGCCGGCGGAAGTTGCCAATGGCTGCACCGTAACGGGCTGCATCGGTACGGGATCGCCCGGATTCCAGGTGGCGACGATGCTGCCATCGATCTTGAAGCTGGCATGGTCGTTCGGCCCAACGATCAAAACCACCTGATAGGCACGCCCCTCGAATGGTGCGGTGCCTTTAAAGATCGCGCCAAAGCCGGTGGGATTGATGCCGGGTCCCGGGGCGACACTGCCGCCATAGGGGAAATTGACATCGGCGGCGCACGGCACGGCGCTGGCTGGGTTGCTGATACACGGACGAGCACTCCCAAAGACGGGTGCGTTGGGCGTGAAGGTGCCACCCGACCAAGCCGATGGGCTGTTGTAATAATTGACGTTCCAGGGGAGTGCGGCAAACGCATCGAGGAAGGGCGTGTGCCAGTTGTGCGTAAGTCCCGTGCCGTCGTCATAGAACGGCAGCCCATAGGCCGCATCGATGGGCGTCGGGCTAGGGCCGCTGGTCGGATCGCTGGTGGCCGTGGGGGTGGGCGTTTTGCTGGGCAGGGTCCCGGTGAGGGTGGGCGACGGCGCATCCGTGTTGGTGGCGATCACCGTGTTCACCGCCAGGGTCCCGGCAGGTGGTGTATAGGATGCCACCGCGGTCACATAGTCCCAAAACTGCTGCGGATTGAGCGTCGAATAAGGCACCGTCGTCTCTTGGAGCAAATTCGTGACGGTGTTGCTGAACAGGTTGCCTATGGCCGGGCCTGTGACGGTGAGGATAGCGATGACGGCCAGCGACACCAACACCAGGATCAGGACGTACTCGACGAGCGCCTGACCCGGATAACTGCGCCGCTTGGCGACTTTTACGTCGTCAACGGCCATCTCAGGAAGCGGATTTGCGGATGGTTGCTCCGGCATAGTCTATCTCCAGGTAGAGTAAACGGTCTATCTCTAAGCATACGTGATGCTATATCATATCTCTATAGTACGGAAATCCCGCCGAAACGATCAACTTGATTGTCTAGGAGTTGTTAGAAAACTATGCCAGTCCGATCACAGTTTTTTTCCTTTCAATTTGGGTTGGTTTCCATTATGATTCGATTGATATGATGGATTCTATGCGCCTCGGATATTGTGACTTGTGTTAAGCGGCGAATAAAGTTAAGATTCAAGCACGGTCGTTACTGGCAAGAAAGTTCAACTCGAATGACATTGTTCTATTATGAGCGACTGGCACAATGGGGTGCCAAAGTTTGGCGTGACCATGAGCCGGGCATATTTTCCATCCCCATCTGGGCGGATACCGACTGCTCGAATCGGCGCGCCCATTCGCGGCTGACGATCGGGCAGATGATCAGCGGTGACGTCACCTATCAGGGCAGCGAGTCCGTCCCGTGCCCGCTCGTCACGCCGATTCATTTTGTGTTGCAAAACGAAGAGACCGCCGAACCTGGTTGGGCACCCGGCGCGTATTGGTTCAAATTCAGCACCTTCAATGTGCTGTACGCGGCAGTTTACACATCCGAGCACACCAACGACGATACAATGGCCGTTGCGCTCGTGCCGCCCGATCACCTCGGCGAGTGGCTGGCCTTCCAGAAGATTTGTGAAGGGCTGGTGCGCAACCTGCCCAAACGCCAAGATGTGTACGTGATCGGCGGCACCAACTCGCACTTCAAGCCCACCATCGCCTGGGAAGATGTGATCTTGCCGGAATCGTTCAAAACCGATCTGGCAAACGACATGGAAGCCTTCTTCGAGAAGGGCGTCGAGATTTACAAACAATTAAATTTGGCCGCTTTCCGCAAATTGCTGCTGGTCGGGCCACCGGGTACGGGCAAGACGATGCTGTGTGCCGCACTGGCGAAACGTGCCATCGAGCGCGGGCGGATTGTGGTTTACGTGTCTGGCTCGGATTTCCGGGGCGCGACCTTTCAGAAGATTCATCAGGCGTTGCAGATCGTGGCCCAGTCTGCCGAACCGGTCGTTCTGATCGTCGAAGAGTTCGACAATTATCTGACCAAAGAGAACAAGGCGCAGATTCTGAATGTGTTGGATGGCATGGAGACGCCCAATAACCCGCGCGGCGCGCTGCTGTTGGCAACCACCAATTACCCGGAGATCATCGATCGGCGCATCGCCAAGCGTCCGGGTCGCCTCGATCGCATCCTGATCGTGCCGCCGATTGAAGATGAGAGCTTGGCCGAGCGCATGTTGACGCGCTATATGGGCAATCATTGGCAGGAGTCGCACAGGGCGATTCTGCCGCGTCTGGTCGGGCAGACGGGCGCATTCGTGCGCGAGATGTCGCTGCACGCGCGGATGTTGGCGGCGCACACCTATCAGCCGGAGGTGACGCTCGATCTGCTGGAACAGTCCTACGAGACGCTGCGCGCACAACTTGCCGCCGCCGACGATCTGATCCCACAAAGTGACGATAAGGAAGACGGCGACGAGGGTGACGATGTGTCGCCGTCGAGCAATGGACATTCCGGTACAGGCGGATCGCTGCTGCGGCGCATCGACAAATAAATAGGCTCATCGCTAATCAATTGATAGGCTGAGCGTCAGGAGGCGCGGCGCAAGTGGCGACGATCCATATCAACCATGTAACAAAGGCCTACGATCCGGGTAATGCGGATATAGGCCGCGCCTATGGACGAGTGGTTGGTTACGCGGGCGACAGGCCGTCGCGCAAAACGCCCTCTCCGACGGATCTGCCGAACGCACAAAAGCCGCCAGAAGCGGTCCGTCACAATGCGCTTCAAAACGTCAACCTGGAGATTCGCAACGGCGAGACGATAGGAATCCTTGGACCATCGGGCTGCGGCAAAACGACCCTGCTCAAGGTGATCGCGGGGCTGATCGCGCCGGACGAGGGCACGGTCAGTTACGATGGTAAAGATATGCGTGATGTGCCGCCGGGCGAGCGCCGGATTGGGATCGTGTTTCAGGATTACGCCCTGTATCCGCACATGGAAAGCCGCGAGAACATCGGCTTCTTCTTCCGGCTGCACGGGCGTGCCGACGAGATTCCAGAGCGTGTGAAATTCGTGTCGCAGATCATGGGCATCGGCTTCGAGGCGCTGTTAGGGCGACGGCCACCCACGCTTTCGGGCGGTGAGCGGCAGCGGGTGGCGGTGGCGCGTTGCATCGCCCGCGATCCGGGCCTGTTCTTGTTCGACGAGCCGTTCTCCAACCTCGATGCCAAACTCCGTTCACAGACGCGGGTCGAACTTAAGCGCCTACTCAATCGGTTTCGTATCACGGGCGTGTATGTGACCCACGATCAAATCGAGGCGATCGCGTTGTGCGATCGGCTGGCGATCATGCGCGAGGGGCGAATCGAGCAAGTGGGCACCTATCAGCGGTTGGTCGAGCGCCCCGATAATGCGTTCGTGGCCGAGTTTGTCGGACTGCCGCCGATGAATTTGTTCCACGGTCACTGGACGAGCGAAGGCTGGAAGGGTGCGGATTTCGGCTGGTCGCTGCCGCCGGAGCGCCGTCACGCCGAGGGCAGTCCGGGGATTGTAGGCGTGCGTGCGGGACATATCACGCTGGCGCATACCATGCCACCCGGCAGTCAGGGTGAAATGCCGCACGCGCGCGTCACGTTGATCGAGCCGATGCTGTCAGAGCATGTGCTATTGATTTACTTGAACTGCGGCGCAACCGATTTTGCGGTACGAGTGCCCGCGCCGTTCGATGTCAAGATCGGCGATAATCTGGCGTTTGCGCTCGATACGGATCACCTGACCTTATTCGATGGGTTGAGTGGTCGCCGATTGGATTGAATCCCTGTTTTTTGGAAAGAACAGCGATCAACCGCGTATTGAAGAACCTCACCCCCGGCCCCTCTCCGTCCTCACGGAGAGGGGTGCAATGCGGCGGCGCGTCCCCTTCGCTGTGGGCAGGGAGCGGGAGTTGGGGTAAGGCCAATGTGCGGACTTTATCTGGTTTCACCCGGAGTTTCGGGCTAACATTTGTCGGGTCTTCATGCGCCGAAACAGGAACATCAACGCGATCGGCGGCCAAGCGAAAATCCACGTTACGAGCACGCCGAGCGGGCCATCGAATAGGCGGAAGGTCGCATCGTCGGTGACGGTGCTGGTGCCGTCGCCAAGATCGTGGAACGTGTGCCTGTGTACCCAGAACTTGAAGGGGCTGCTGAGCGAGCGATCAACGAAGTTGCACACCGTTTGACCCGGCTGATACGGGTTAAACTCGTCATAAATCGCGTGCCACGTCACGCCGATTGGCCCAAAACTCAGACGGAATTTAAGTTCCGCGCCCGCCCGCAGCGGTCGATCCATCGAGAGGATTTTCACGGTGACGGGCGGCGGCGTTAAATCGATCAGCGCCTTTGGGTCGTCATGCAAATTCCAGACGGCGCTGAGCGGTGCATTCACGCGAAAGGTGTGTTTGAAATGCGCCACCCTAGATCACGTTGCTCTCGTGATAGATGCCAAAGACTTCGCGGAATACGTCCATCATCTCTTGTAAAGTGACATCAGCGCGCGCGCAGTCGAGCAAGTAGGGCATCGTATTTTCGATGCCTTTGGCCGCCGAACGGAGCGCATTGAGGGTCACGCCGACGCGCTCGTTATCCCGTTCCGCGCGGAGTGCTGCCAAGCGCGCCACCTGCCGTTCGTAACCTTTTGGATCCATTTGCAGGATCGGGATTTGCGGGGCGGCTTCCTCGTTGAAATCGTTGATGCCGACGATCGTGCGCGCCTTCGTGTCGATCTCACGCTGATAGACGTAGGCCGCATCCGCAATTTCTTGTTGGAAGAAACTGGCCTCGATCGCGGGCAGCACGCCGCCGTAGTCTTCGACGCGCTTGAAATAACGGTAAACTTCAGCTTCCATATCGTTCGTCAGCTTTTCGATGAAATAGCTGCCGCCGAGCGGGTCGATCGTGTTGGTGACGCCGCTCTCGTGGGCGATGATCTGCTGGGTGCGCAAGGCCAGCGTGACGGCGTGTTCACTGGGCAGGGCGAGCGCCTCGTCCATGCTGTTGGTGTGCAGCGATTGTGCGCCACCGAGCACGGCAGCCAATGCCTGAATCGCTACGCGCACGAGGTTGATCTCCGGCTGCTGAGCGGTCAGGCTGACGCCCGCCGTCTGGGTGTGGAAGCGCATCAACCACGAGCGCGGGTCTTGCGCGCCAAACGTCTCACGCATCTCGCGCGCCCAAATCCGGCGTGCCGCGCGCAACTTGTCGATTTCCTCAAAGAAATCGTTGTGGACATTGAAGAAGAAGGAGAGGCGCGGCGCGAACTCATCGATCTTCAGCCCGCGCGCGATCGCCCAGCGCGTGTATTCGAGGCCATCGAGCAGCGTGAAGGCGAGTTCCTGGGCGGCGGTGCTGCCCGCCTCGCGGATGTGATAGCCGCTGACGCTGACGGTGTTCCACTGTGGCAGGTGGCGCGTGCCAAACTCGATCGTGTCGGTGACGAGGCGCATCGACGGTTCGAGCGGGAAGATATATTCTTTTTGGGCGGTGAACTCTTTCAAAATGTCGTTTTGGAGCGTGCCGCGCAGCTTATCCATCGACACGCCCTGCTTTTCCGCCGCCGCGATGTAGAATGCCCAGATCGGCGCGGCGGGGCTGTTGATCGTCATCGAGGTGCTGACTTCGCCGAGCGGAATACCCTCGAACAGGATTTCCATATCACGCAGGGACGAGATCGCCACGCCGCATTTGCCGAATTCGCCGAGTGCTTCGGGCGAGTCGGTGTCATAGCCCATCAGCGTCGCCAGATCGAAGGCGACCGATAAGCCCATGTTGCCCTGGCTGAGCAGATATTTGTAGCGGGCGTTGGTCTCTTCCGCCGTGCCGAAACCCGCAAACATGCGCATCGTCCACAATTTGCCGCGATGTCCGGTGGCATGGACGCCGCGCGTGAACGGATATTCGCCGGGGAAGCCAAGATCGCGCTCGTAATCGAGATCGGGCAAATCGAGCGGCGTGTACAGGCGATCGATCGGGGTGCTGGACGTGGTGATGAATTCGTCCTGGCGTTCGGGCATCCGATCGAGCGTACTTTTGAGCGTCGTCGATTCCCACTCAGCGTGCGCCGCGTGCAGATCATGGATTTTGGCTTGGTCGGTCATTGGCGTGTCCTCACCCGATCGATCGCTTACCTAACGTTTGTTTGGGAATTATAGCACGGGATGGTCAGGCAAAACAGAACCTCACCCCGAAACCAGGGTAATCGCAAAGTCACAGAACCTCACCCCCAGCCCCCTCTCCGTGAGGACGGAGAGGGGGGTCAGATGCGCAACGGTAACAGATCCCACATTAGGGACGACTTTGACTGGCACGGATATTTGGATGCTTTTCCTGACTTTGCAACAGCCCTGCCCCCGAAACGGACAGCTTTCGTTTGAACGAACCCTGTTCGCCATAATGCGGCGATTTGCACGACACTCTATCGAATGACTGCACCCGCCCGCTGGCTCGGCGGCTTGTTCAAACGTGAGCGATAGGATCAAATCATGAGTAACGAGTATGATGCGGTCGTCGTTGGGTCGGGTCCAAATGGGCTGGCGGCGGCCATTACACTGGCGCGGGCGGGATGCAAAGTGCTGGTGCTTGAAGCCAAAGACACCATCGGCGGTGGAATGCGCACCCTTGAACTCACGCTGCCGGGTTTCATGCACGATATGTGTTCGTCCGTGCATCCGCTCGGTGTCGCCTCGCCATTCTTCCGCACGCTGCCGCTTGACCCGTTTGGCCTCGAATGGGTATTTCCGTCGGGGGAGTTGGCGCACCCGCTGGACGACGGCAGCGCGATCATCGTTGCACGCTCCATCCAGGCGACCGCCCAGCAGTTTGGCGTGGATGCCGACGCCTATATCCGGCTGATGACTCCGCTGGTCGAGCAGTATGACAAGATTCTCGATGAATTTTTGGGGCCACTGCGACTGCCGAATCATCCGCTGGCGATGGCACATTTCGGCGTGCGGGCATTGAATCCGGCCTACGGGTTTGCCAAGCGCACTTTCCAGCAATCCGCCGCTCAAGCTCTGTTTGGCGGGATGGCCGCGCACGCGATCTTGCCACTGGAACAAGTCGCCACGGCGGCATTTGGGTTGATGTTGGCGCACGCGGTGGGATGGCCGCTGGCACGCGGCGGATCGGGGCGCATCGCAGACGCGCTGGCCGCCTATTTCTGTTCGTTGGGCGGCGAAATCGTCACCAGTCACGAGGTAAAATCACTACGCGATTTGCCATCCGCCCATGCCACGCTCGTGGATGTGACGCCGCGCCAACTGATACGCATCGCGGGCGATGACTTGCCCGTTGGCTACCGTCAGAAGCTCGAACACTACCGCTATGGCCCCGGTGTTTTCAAGGTCGATTACGCACTGAACCAACCCATCCCCTGGCGCAATTCGGATTGCCTGCGCAGCGCCACCGTACATCTGGGCGGGACACTGGACGAGATCGCGCGGAGTGAGCGGCAGGTTTGGGCGCATCAACGCAACGAGCAGCCCTACGTCATCGTGGTGCAGCCGACGCTGTTCGATCCGAGTCGCGCCCCGGTGGGCAAGCATATCGCGTGGGCATACTGCCATGTCCCGAACGGCTCGACGGATGATATGTCAGCGGTGATCGACGCACAGATCGAACGGTTTGCGCCGGGTTTTCAGGATTGTGTGATCGGTCGCAGCACGCACACTGCCATGCAAATGGAAGCCTATAACCCCAACTATGTCGGTGGCGATATTAACGGCGGCATCCAGGATTTGCGTCAGATGTTCATACGCCCGGTTGTTCGCGCCGTGCCCTATTCCACGCCCGTGCCCGGCTTGTTCATTTGCTCATCGTCCACCCCGCCGGGTGGCGGTGTTCATGGCATGTGCGGATACTATGCTGCACTGGCGGCGCTGGCTTCAACCCTGCGCGAGCACGCCGCTGCTCAGTCACTTGAAAAGTAAGGGAGCGCGAAACCATGCCCAAAGCCTTATTCTTCAATATCCCCGCGCATGGACACGTCAATCCATCGCTGCCGCTTGTCACTGAGCTTGTCCGGCGCGGCCATCAGATCACCTATTACATCACCGATGCCTACCGTGCCAAAGTTGAAGCTGGCGGTGCGGTGTTTCAGGCCTACGCCCATGTTCACGACGATTACTTCGATGTGCGCGGCTTGGATGGCAGCCGTCCACAAAAAGCCGCCTTTGTACTGATGACGACCGCGGGTGAAATCCTGCCCGAACTTCTAGAATCAGCACGCGCCGCGCAGCCCGATTATATTCTGTACGACGGCATGTGTCCCTGGGGCTACATGGTGGCACGGATTCTGGGTGTGCCAGCGGTTACATCTCTGTCGCTGATGCCACTGGCCGCATCCATGCGCATGTTGTTGAACGTACAAATGCTGCGCCTCATGATGCCGATGATGACGCGCGATTTTGGCAATAGCATCGAGGCCAACCGACTATCGCGCGCGCTTGGGAAAAAGTACCATATCCAGCCGCTCGGTCCGACAGCGCTGCTTCAGGCACTCGGCGATATTTCAATCAGCTACACCTCGTCGTACTTTACGCCATTCGCCAACGCCCTCCCCGCCACGGTGCGCTTCATTGGACGCACGGTAGACGAGACGCCCGCAAAAGAACCGTTTGCGTTCGAGAAAATCGCGGGACGGCGCTTGATCTACATTTCGCTTGGCACGGTGATCAATAACGACGCCGCGTTCTTTAGAACGTGTATCGATGCGTTCACCGGTAGCGCTGATTACGTCATTATAAGTACAGGCAATCGGATCAGCCCCGAATCATTTGGATCTCTCCCCGAAAACATTTCGATTCACGCCTGGGTTCCACAAGCCGAGGTATTGAATCGGGCGGCGTTGTTTATTACCCATGCGGGCTTGAACAGCGTCCACGACGGTTTGTATTTTGGCGTGCCCTTGCTCCTGGTTCCTCAGCAGGCCGAACAAACGCTCACGGCACTGCGGGTCGTCGAGTTGGGTGCTGGATTGATGCTCAAAAAAGCAGGGGTGAACGTGGAGTCGATTCGTATCAACGCAGCGCGCTTGCTTACGGACATACGTTTTAGAGTTGAAGCCAAACGTCTTGGAGAAACGTTACGGACTGGGGGCGGGATGGTTCGAGCCGTCGATGAAATCGAGGCACTCCTGTCGTTGCAAAGCGACCTTCTTGTTGGTTGACGAAACCTTGCTACAACACAAAATCATGCAGGTAGCGCTGTCGGTGGTGACAACTTCGTTGAAAAAGAGCTTCAAAATGGCGCATCCGATTCAGTTGAAAGGCACTCGGTTTTAGAGGGCGTTTTCGCATTTCCGCCAACCATTTGTGCAGTCCCTAATTTTGGTCGAGCCGAAACCCGTGCCCGCGCACTGTCACGATATATTGATGCACCGCGTCGATCTCAGCGATTCGGTCGCGCAAGCGACGTACCAACGCATCGATGGCTTGCTCGCTCACCCCTTCGCCGATCGCCTCCGGCCACACGAACTCAATAACTTGCTCGCGCGTGCAAACACCACCGTTCATTTCTACGAGTAACTCCAGCAATCGGTATTGAGGCAAACTGAGCGGTGGATCGATCTCTTGTCCGGCGACGAACACGCGACGCGAATCTTTGTCGAGGCGCAATCGCCCCCCGCGTGGCGCAGTATCGCCCGCCTTGATCGGCGCAGTCGCTTCGGATTCCAAAAAGAGCATTTTGACGGCCAATGCGATCTGAATTTCGTCGCCGTCATGGAGTGTGCGCGTCCCTTTGATCTGCTGTCCGTTGATCCACGTTCCGTTTTTGCTATCGAGGTCTTCGAGCACGTAAATCCCGTCGTTGCGCCGGATGCGGACATGCTGGCGCGAGACCTGCCGCTCCGGGATCAACAGATCGCACTCACTGCCGCGCCCGATGACGATCTCTGCTTTCTCGATCGCCCAGCGCTGACCAGCTTTTTCGCCTTCATTAATGATCAACACTGGCTTTTCTGCTTTGTCCATAATTACCCTGATAATTTCGATCGCAATCGACGGCTCTCAAATATACAAACCTTATTTTATCATTAATTTGCAGTCTGTGTGGGTTGGGCGCATCGCCGGATTGCAAAGTTGGATTGCGCCCTCTATAATCGGGGGCATTATGCTACAAATCGGCGATCAGTTCGATCATTTCCAGGTACGCGCACACATGGCGCAGGGCGGCATGAGCGATGTTTATCGCGTCTATGATCTGCTCAGTGGTCAAGAAGTCGTCCTCAAAATCCCAGATAAGATGTTGATCGGCGATCCCGGTCAGTATGAGCGTTTTCAGCGTGAACTCGAAGTGATGAACACGCTCCATCATCCCGCCATTCAACACGGCATAGGGAGCGGAACGTATAACCGCACACCCTATCTCGTGACCGAACTGATCGATGGTATTTCATTGCGCGATTTGATCGCACAAAAAGGCACTTTCCCGCCCGACGAAGCGATCGCGCTGATGCGTCGCATCGCCGACGGCATCGCTTATTGCCATGCCAACGACGTCATCCACCGCGACTTAAAGCCAGAAAATATCCTCGTCAAAACGGATAGTCAGCCAGTGATCCTTGATTTTGGCTTGGCGCTCACCAAAGGCGGCCATCGCGTCACGTATGCCAACTTGACGGGCACGGCGGGCACGCCCGATTATATGGCTCCAGAACAAATCGAAGGTCAGCGCGGCGATGCGCGCACCGATATTTACGCGCTCGGCACGATTTTTTACGAGATGCTGAGTGGCGAGCCGCCTTTTCACGGTGACAACAATATGGCGGTTATGCAGCAGCATCTCACGGGGGCGATCCCACGTTTGGATCAGGTAAAACCGGGTATTATCTCTCCGCAGGTGGCCGCCATCGCCAGCCGCGCCCTGCAACGTCGTCCCGAAGATCGTTACCAAATGGTCACGGATATAATCCGCGATCTGGATCATCCTGAAAACGTCGCCATTGCCGTGCTCGACGCGCCGAGTAACGCGCCGCGCACGATCCCATTTTGGCGCACACCTTTGTTCGTCACGATCGCATTTACCCTGCTGATCATCGCCGGAATCGTGATCTTGGCTGTTGCTGCGTCGTCTCTGCGCCCTCATTGAGGTCTTGAAAGCCTATGCTCGATCGAACCGAACTCCTCGCCCTGACTGAACAACATCAGATCAAATTTATCGATTTACAGTTCACCGATGTCGTCGGTGCCGTCAAAAACGTGACGATTCCGATCGCACAGTTAAACGACACGCTCGATCACGGCACCTGGTTCGACGGCTCGTCGATCGAAGGCTTCGCCCGCATCGCCGAAAGCGACATGTATCTCGCGCCCGACCCGACAACCTTTGCGGTGCTGCCGTGGTTATCCGGCGATCAGGCGACCGCGCGCCTGATTTGCAACGTGTATACGCCCAATGCGCAGCCTTTCATCGGCGATCCGCGTGCGGTTTTGGCGCGGGTGCTGGACGAGGCGGAGCGCATGGGCTTCGTATACAACACCGGCCCCGAACTGGAATTTTTTCTGCTGCGTCCGTATCCCGATGGCTCGGTGAACCCGCCCGTGATTCCGCAAGACACGGCGGGTTATTTCGATGTGCAGACCGATGTGGCTTCATCGATTCGGCGGCAGATGGTCCATGCGCTGTCGGCTTTTGGGATCGAAGTCGAAGCGCTGCATCATGAAGTGGCGAGCGGTCAGCACGAGATCGATTTTCGCTATTCGCAGGCGCTGCGCACCGCCGATAACGCCGTGACATTTCGCGTCGTGCTCAAAATTATGGCGCAGCAGAGCGGCCTCTACGCCACTTTTTTGCCGAAGCCCATACGCGGGGTCAACGGCAGCGGGATGCACGTTCACCAGAGCTTGATGTACAAGGCGAATGGCCGCAACGCTTTCGCCGATCCGGGTGACTCGCATGGGTTATCGCAGATCGCCAAACACTTCATCGCCGGGCAATTGGCGCACGCGCGCGGCATGTGTGCGATCCTCGCCCCGCTGGTCAATTCGTATAAAAGGCTCGTGCCCGGCTACGAAGCGCCTGTGTATATCAGTTGGGCACGCATCAATCGTTCGGCGCTGATTCGTGTGCCGCGCGCACATGAGGTCGAATCCACGCGCATCGAACTGCGCTGCCCCGATCCAAGTTGCAACCCCTATTTGGCCTTCGCCGTGATGCTGGCTGCTGGTTTGGATGGCATCCGCCGCGAACTGGCCGCACCCGAAGCTACCGACGAAAACCTGTATTTGGTCGAGTCGAGTCGCCGCGCCGAATTGGGTGTGCTGCCCGGCTCGCTCGATGAAGCGCTCGACGAGCTGGCGAAAGATATGGTCGTGCGCGAGGCGCTCGGCAATCATATTTACGAGCGATTTGTCAGTGCCAAGCGGCTCGAATGGGATGACTATCGGCTCGAAGTCACGCCCTGGGAACTTGGCAAATATCTGTCGATCTACTGATTGTCAGCGCCAACCGCCAATAGCCCATGTCCCAGGGCGATTGCATCTAAAATCGTGGAAACAGACGGACGCGGGGGGCCGTCGTGAACAAACAAAACCACCTAGGAAGTTGGTAGGGAGGGGTGGCCGGGCGGGGGCGAAAATGAGAGGAGGGC
>JBBRMW010000114.1:0-16929 GCA_038230635.1 Aggregatilineales bacterium
GGGGGATAGAGGGGTTCTATCGGAAGGGTTGAGACTACCGACCATCCACCTCGGCGGCCTCGAAGATTCCGCCGCGTGAGCCGATCGGCTCCTCCTTGAGCACGATCAGGCGGCGCAGTTCCACGACCTGATCGCGCAGCGCCGCTGCTTTCTCGAATTCGAGGTTGCGCGCGGCGGACTTCATCTCTTTTTCCAATTCGCGGATCATCCGATCCAGTTCGGAAACGGACAAATCTTCGGGCGTGCTGACCGTCTCGGCCTTGTCTTCCGTGACGGAGCGCTTGACTCGCTCGGTCAGATCGTGGATTTGCTTGATGATCGTGGCGGGTTCGATGTTGTGCTCTACGTTGTAGGCGACCTGGACGGCGCGGCGGCGGTTGGTCTCGTCGATCGCGCGTTTCATCGAGTCGGTCATGATGTCGGCGTACATGATCACCTCGCCGTGCAAGTGACGCGCCGCACGTCCGACCGTCTGAATCAGCGCTTGCTCGGAACGCAGAAAACCTTCCTTGTCGGCATCGAGGATCGCCACCAGCGATACTTCTGGCAGGTCGAGTCCTTCGCGCAGCAGGTTGATCCCGACGATCGCATCGTACACGCCGAGTCGCAGATCGCGCAGAATCTCGATGCGCTCCATCGTGTTGATCTCGGAGTGCAGGTAGTGGACGCGGATGCCGCTTTCCAGCAGGTAATCGGCGAGGTCTTCGGACATACGCTTGGTGAGCGTCGTTACCAGCGTGCGCTCGTTCAGTTTGACGCGCCCCTGAATCTCCTTGAGCAGATTGTCGATTTGTCCCATAACCGGACGCACGCTGATTTGCGGATCGACCAACCCGGTTGGGCGGATGATCTGCTGGACGATTTGCTGTGAATGGCTCAACTCATACGGACCGGGCGTGGCACTGACGTACACCAACTGTCCGGCGCGTTCCTCGAACTCTTGGAAGTTGAGCGGGCGATTATCGAGCGCGCTGGGCAGCCGGAAACCATAATCGACCAATGACGCCTTACGCGCCTGATCGCCGCCGAACATGCCGCGCACCTGCGGAACGGTGATGTGGCTTTCGTCGATGAACAGCAGGTAATCGTCGGGCAGATAATCAAGCAGCGTCCAGGGTGCGCTCCCCGGCTGACGGCGATCAAGATGGCGCGAGTAGTTTTCGATGCCGGAGCAGTAACCGACCTCGCGGATCATCTCCAGGTCGTACATGCAGCGCTGTTCGAGCCGCTGAGCTTCGAGCAGTTTGCCCTCGGTACGGAAGCGCGCCAGTTGTGTTTCAAGCTCGTGTTCGATGTCGGCGGCAGCCTCTTTGGTGGTGGTGTCATCGGCAACATAGTGCTTGGCCGGGAAGATGCCGATCTCCTCGTGCTCGTTGAGAATCTCGCCCGTCAGCGGATCGAACTCGACCAATCGCTCGATCTCATCGCCGAACATGACCACGCGAAAGCCCGTTTCACCATAGGCGGGCACGATCTCCAATGTATCGCCGCGCACGCGAAACGTTCCGCGCTTCAATTCCAGATCATTGCGATCGTAGTGGATGCTGACCAAATGACGCAGCACGGCGTCGCGCCGCAGTGTCTCGCCGACGTGCAGCCGCAGCAGCACTTTGCCCCAGGAGGCGGGGCTGCCCAGACCATAAATGCACGAGACCGAAGCGACAATCAGTACATCGCGGCGACTCATCAGCGAGGCGGTCGCGGCCAAACGCAGCCGATCGATCTCCTCGTTGATGTCGGACTCTTTTTCGATGTACAAATCGAGCCGGGGCACATAGGCTTCGGGCTGATAATAATCATAGTAGCTGACGAAGTATTCGACGGCGTTGCGCGGGAAGAACTCTTTGAATTCGGAGTACAACTGCGCGGCCAGTGTCTTGTTGGGAGCCATGACGAGCGTCGGGCGCTGCACTTCGGCGACGATCGAGGCCATTGTATAGGTCTTGCCCGATCCGGTGACGCCAAGCAGCGTTTGATGTTTCAGGTTATCGCGCAGGCCAGCCGAGAGTTTGGCGATTGCTTGGGGTTGATCGCCTGTTGGACGGAACTCGGAAACCAAGTCAAATTGGGGCACGGCACGCTCCATTGAGGGATCAAAATGGGCGGATTGGAACGGATATTCTACCACAGATCGGCGCGCGCGGCGAGGGTGAGTCGCGTGCTATAATCACGTTAGCGAAGTTGGAGGATGGACCATGAGCGATGTCGAGATCACGCTGCGTTTGCCCGAAGCCTTGATCGAACGCGCCCGCGCAGTCGGTATCCGCGTGGAAGATCAAACACCACAAATCATCGAAAGGTTGGAGCACGAAATCGAAGGTCGTGAGTCTGCCCACAGTATGTCGGATGTGTTCGCCCGTATCGACGCGCTGCCGGATGATATGAAGCCCACATTAGAGGAAATCGATGCGGCGGTGAAGCAGGCACGCGCAGAAATTACAGCGCAGAAACAAACGATGCGGACCGAATGATCCGCGTCGTTTTGGATACGAACACGATTGTTTCGGGCTTACTCTGGAACGGTCAAATGCGGTGCGCGATGCGGACGACAGTGCGGTTTTGGCGTGTGCCGTTGGCGGTCATGCAGACTCAGTAGATCGAAAAAGTGCCCTCACCCCACAACCCTTCTCCCTCTTGGCGAAGGGCTTATCTCCCCTTTCCCCCACGCAAGCGGTGGGAAAGGGGCCGGGGATAGAGGGGTTTCCCCGCGAAATCGTGATCTACTGAGGCTATATCGTGTCGGGGGATGCCGATTTGCTGTCACTCAATCGTTACGCGAATATCCCAATCGTGACGGCAACGGCATTCCTCGAAATCCTTTCGGCGGATCGAAAATCCTAATCGGCGCAAAACTGCTCAATTCGTGCTGCGGCCATCCACGTCGATCGAATACCGCGCGGTATCCTGCGCCGCGAGCGTCTGCGGAATCACATCCAAATCAAATGTCAAAACTTTACCCGTTGCGAGCGGTTGATCGTGCTCCAACGCGCGAAAGCCGATCACGCGCTCGCGCTTATCGAACAAGGTTGCAACCCCCGACTCAACCTGAACCGTCGTCGTCGCGGTGTTGACCAGTTGGCCGCTGAGGTGAAAACCCGACTCGCGCACTTCCCCGCGCACGTTCTGAATGGTCAGGGCGACGGCGGCGGCATTGGCCGGGCTGGCCGGACTGGCTGCGACAAGTTCAGGCACGGGTCCCGCATAACCGATCGGTGGTGAGTCGAACAACACGCCATATGGTGACACTTCGCCGGAGCGCACGATTCGTCGCGCAATCAGCGTTTCACGTTCGGCCAGCGCTGTCCCATCGCTGCTTACGAGGACGATTCGCACAATGATCCCTTCCAAAATCATCGGCAGTGGATTGCGCACTAGTCCCAAACACCACAGACTGCCGACGGGCGTTTCGTAACAATTCGGCGGGTCGAGCGTCAATGGCGGCGGCGTGGGACGCGCGGCGGTACTGCGAATCGCGGTCACACCCAGCGACGGTGTGCGCAGAATTCGCAAGATCGGCGTGAGCGTGGCCGGAATATGCGTGTAACCGGGCAGGGTCGCCAGCGGCTGAGCGTTGGGCATCGACCCTGTACCCGGCGCACTGCACCCCGCCACCAGGACTCCAAGCCAGCACCAAAGCCACCGCCAAGCGATCTGTCCACGATCGGTCACGTAAATATCCCTCAATATCCAATATTAAAATCAGGATTATCCCACATTATAGCCTGAGACGATTTAATATGTGCGATCAAAATGATCGTAAATGGGGCGGAATGCTTGCTTTTTTTTTCCGAATCAGCTACCTTTCTTCCTATAATCAAATGAGCTGCGACGAGAGATTTTCCGACGAGCATTTCGATCGCTCGGAAAGCACCGAAGGGGCAAATCGCGCGCCGAGTCCAAGCGCACGATGAAACTCTCAGGTCAATGGACTCGCAGCGCATACGTCCTGGTCACACAGGCACACGGCAGCAGGCGGTGTGCCTTTTTCGTTTATAGCCGGATTTCAGGCTTTTGTAGATAGGAGATAATTCTCAATGGCAAAGTACAACACGCCCGCCGATCTCAAATATGCGCCCACCGATGAATGGGTGCGCATCGAAGGCGATGAGGCCGTAATTGGCGTCACCGATTACGCGCAGCACGCCCTAAGCGACATCGTTTACGCCGAAGTATCAGTGGTCGGCGATGCGTTCAAAGCAGGCGAGGTTTTCGGCAGTGTCGAGTCAGTCAAGGCGGCCTCTGATCTGCAAGCACCGATCGGTGGAACGGTGGTCGCCATCAACGAAACCCTCGAACTGACCCCAGAGTTGATCAACCAGGACCCGTATGGGCGCGGCTGGCTGATCCGCATCAAACCCGCGAACTTGGGTGAACGCGATAAGCTGATGAGCGCCGAAGCCTACGAAAAGTATTGTGATGGACGCGAATGAAAGGATGATCATATGGTAACGGTACATTCTATCGACACCATCGTCACCGATCCGGCGATTCGGCGCGGTCAGCCGATCATCGCGGGGACGGGTGTACGGGTGAGTGACTTGGTTGCCAGCTATCTGTATCGATCGGCCAATGCCGAAGAACTGGCCGCAAATTTTGGCCTCAATCTTGCCCAGGTCTATGCAGCATTGGCCTTTTACTATCAAAACAAGCACACGATTGACGAGCAGATGCGCGCTGATGACGAACTCGCCGAAAGGCTGCTCGCAGGTTTCGAGGCACACGGGAAGCTAATCCGCCTTGAGTGAAATTCCCAGCGAACCGCCGAAAATGTCGCTGGACAAATCATCTATTTGACCCTGAAGTAGGGTAATAAGGAAAGCTATGGCATACATTCCACACACCGATGCCGACCGGACGGCGATGCTGGCGGCGATCGGCATTGACAGCCTCGATCATCTTTTCGATGCTGTGCCGGAAGCGCAGCGCTTCCCGAAGTTGAACCTACCCAAACCGCTGAGCGAGATGGAAGTCGCCTGGGAACTGGCGGCGCTGGCCGAGGCGAACGTCGCCGCGAACGCTCATGCGCTGTTCCTGGGCGCGGGCGCCTATAATCATTATGTGCCGAGTGTGATCAATCACCTGCTGCTGCGCGGCGAATTCTATACAGCCTACACGCCTTATCAGCCGGAAGTGAGCCAGGGCAC
Organism: Aggregatilineales bacterium; assembly: GCA_038230635.1. Lineage (GTDB taxonomy): Bacteria > Chloroflexota > Anaerolineae > Aggregatilineales > UBA2796 > JBBRMW01. The sequence goes on from JBBRMW010000114.1 coordinate 5,145, forward strand.
GTTGCAGGCTGTATTCGAGTATCAGAGTATGCTCAGCGCGCTGACGGGCATGGATGCGGCCAATGCCAGCCATTACGACGGCGCGACCAGCTTGGCCGAAGCGGTCACGGTCGCCGTGTCAGCGGGTCGCAACCGTCGTAACAAAGTGATCCTCAGCCCGTATATTCATCCGCATTACCGCGCCGTGACGCGCACCTATCACCAGGGAACGGGCGTCAAATTCGTGGGCGATCGGAGCGGACGGCTTTCCGTCGAAGATTTGATGGATATGCTCGACGAAAATACCGCGATGTTCGCCGTCCAGTATCCGAACTTCCTCGGCCAGATCGAAGATTTCAAAGGGCTGGCGAAGAAGGTTCACGAGGCGGGCGCGCTCTTGTGCATCGTCACGAACCCGATCGCGCTGGGTATGTTCAAGAGTCCGGGGGAACTGGGCGCGGATATGGTCGTCGGCGAAGGCCAACCGTTGGGTATTCCGCTGAGCTTTGGCGGCCCCTATCTCGGATTCTTCGCCACCAAATCGGATTATGTGCGCAAGATCGCCGGGCGCATCGTCGGTGAAACGATCGATGCCGATGGTCGCAAAGCCTACGTGATGACACTGCGTCCGCGCGAACAAGACATCCGGCGCGAGAAGGCGCTCAGCAACATCTGCACCAACCAGGGTCTGATGGCATTGGCCGCCGCGATTTACATGGCGGTGATGGGCAAACATGGCCTGCGCCGGATCGCGGAGTTGTCGTATCAAAAGGCGCATTACGCCGCCGACCAGATCGGCAAGATTCCGGGTTTCAGTGTGAACGTGAAACAGCCCTTCTTCAATGAGTTCGTCGTCACCTGCCCGAAGCCCGTCAGTGCGATAAACCCGATCTTGCTAGAGCAGCATGGGATCATCGGCGGCTACGATCTGAGCCGCGACTACGCCGACCGCGAGAATCAAATGCTCGTCGCCCTGACCGAAACCAACACCCGTGCCGAGATCGATGCGCTGGTGGCAGCACTCTCGAAAGTCTGAGATTGTAAGAAGCGGAGGGAACGCAAATCATGACCGATTTGATTATCAGCGGCGTATTGGCCGATCAGATTCGGGAAATGGCGCAGGGCGAGGGGTACTCCATTGAGGATATGTTGAGCGACCTGTTGACGCAACGTAAGACCGCCCAGGCCAGTGACGACACGGCGCCCGGTGCGACATTGCGCGATGAGGATATCGATGTACCGGATGATATTCTTGAAAATGAACGACAGGAATATCGAGACTTGTATCGCGCGACACTTCCCTCGGTTTACCAAGTTGCGCGCGAATATTGGGCAAACGTTGGCGATCACGAGCGGTTGGCGCTGACCAACCGTGAACTCGATCAGCAGTTCTGGTGCATCGACATCGAGGGTGTTCCTCACCTCAAGTCTGAACAAGGGGTTGTTGAACTTCCACCCGATCCACTCGACTCGATCGTTGGACTGTTCGATGGTCTTGGTGCCCCGGCGGATTTATCCTCGACGGTGCGCGAAACGATGGCTGAACATTATCGACGAGAGTTGGAGCGACTCGAAAATGACCGTCCTGTTTGATACCAACTTTCTACTGGCACTCACGCATCGCCAAGACGTTCGTCACAAAGTGGCCCGCCTCGCTATGCGCAATTTGACGGGAACACGACTCGTTGTGGCCGCTGTTCTTCCCGAAATCTTTTACATGGCGACGACGCGCGTCAGTTATGCGAGCGCCTGCGCTCTGTTCGATCAGCTCCGCACCAGCGCCTTCCAGATCGAGCCGCTGCTCGACGCGGACATGGCGCGGATGAGCGGGATTATGCGCCAGTATCAGGACAATGCTTTCGATTACGTAGACACGGCGATCATGGCCGTTGCTGAGCGGCTCACTATCACCGACGTTTACACGTTCGATCGGCGCGATTTTACGGCATTTCGCCCCCGGCACTGTGCAGCTTTGACGCTGTTGCCGCCCCTTTCTAAAGAGCGGTCTTGAAAAATCAATCTGAGGTAAGCCCAATATGACCGATACCCACAATGTACACGGAAAAATAATCGAGCCGCTGATCTACGATCTTGGTTCGCCGGGACGCGCCATTTCGACGCTGCTCCCCAAATCGGATGTGCCAGAGATGCCGCTCCCTGATAAAAGCCTGCTGCGCGACGTACTCGATTTGCCGGAAGTCTCGGAACTGGACGTGGTGCGCCACTACGTCAAGCTGAGCCAGATGAATCACGCTATCGACAAAGGCTTCTATCCGCTCGGAAGCTGCACCATGAAGTACAACCCGAAGATCGATGAAGATACGGCGCGGCTGCCGGGCTTCGCGGGCTTGCACCCGATGCAAGAAGCGACGCAATCGCAGGGCGCGCTGCTGCTGATGCACACGCTGCAAACATGGCTCAGCGAGATCGTGGGCTTCGACGCGATCAGTTTGCAGCCAGCGGCGGGGGCACAGGGCGAGTTCGCAGGAATTCTCGTGATCCGCGCCTATCACCTCGATCGCGGCGACAGTAAACGCACCAAGATCATCGTGCCGAACAGCGCGCACGGCACGAATCCGGCTACCTCATCGATGGCGGGTTTCCACGTCGTCGAACTGCCCTCGAACGATCAGGGCGATGTCGATATGGACGCGCTCCGCAAAGAGGCTGACGATACCGTCGCAGGCATGATGATCACCGTGCCCAGTACGCTCGGCGTGTTCGATCGCAACATCAAAGAGATCATCGAGATCATTCACAACTGCGGCGGCCTGATGTACATGGACGGCGCAAATATGAACGCGCTGCTGGGCGTCGTCAAGCCCGCCGACCTCGGTTTCGACGTGATGCACTACAACCTGCACAAGACGTTCAGTACCCCGCACGGCGGCGGCGGACCGGGTTCGGGACCGGTGGCAGTCACCAAACGACTGGCCGATTTCTTGCCGGGGCCGATCGTGAGCATCGTTGAACCCGCCAAATCATCTGACGACGCGCCGCTTTATGGCTGGGTAATGCCGCAAAAGAGCATCGGACGCCTGAAAGCCTTCCACGGCAATTTCGGGATGCACGTCCGCGCTTATACGTATATCCGGCTGCATGGCGATGAGGGCATCAACGCGATCAGCCGCCACGCTGTGCTCAACGCGAATTACATCCGCGTCAAGTTGGCTGGCACCTACAAAGTGCCCTATAACCGCACCTGCGGCCACGAGTTCGTGATGGAAGGCCGCTTCGCCGACGCACCGACGATCCACGCGCTGGACATCGGCAAGCGTCTGATGGACTACGGCATTCACCCGCCGACGAACTACTTCCCGCTGATCGTGCCGGAAGCGCTGCTGATCGAGCCGACCGAGTCTGAGAGCAAAGAGACGCTCGACAACTTCATCGAGGTGATGCAGAAGATCGCGGTCGAGGCGCGTGAGACGCCCGATCTGCTGTTGAGCGCGCCGCATGTGACGCCCGTCAGCCGGGTGGATGAAGTGCTGGCCGCCAAGCAGCTCGTGTTGTGCTGCCGGATCATCCCCGAATACGCCGACTGATCTGGTTTCGATTGTATGAAACGGACGCGGCCTGCCACGTTCGCCTATTTCTCGAACATAAACGACGCGAGTCTCGGCGGCAAACCTTGATCGGCTTCGTGCCACCATTCCCGCAACTGCTTGAGCACGAAGCCAGCATCCGTCGCCGCATCCAAAAACGCGGACAGATGATGCACGAATGCCGGGATGTCGGTTTGTCCCTCGGCACGTTGGAAGGTCGCCTGTTTACCCTGATATTGCTTGAACGGATGCAGCTCACACACAAAGAATCGTCCGCCAGTCCGCGCCACACGATGCGCTTCCGAAAACACGAAAGCCAAATCGCTGATGTGTTCCAACACCAGATTGCACGCGATCAGATCGACACTTTGCGCGGCGATCGGCCAGGGCTGCGTGAGATCGGCGACGGCGAACACGACATTATCTGCCGCTTCCGCCGCCAACTTTGTCCTCGCCGCCGCGATCATGCCTTCGGAAAAATCGAGGGCACACACGCGCTCACCGATTTGCCGCAGATATACCGTATTTTTGCCCGTGCCGCAACCCAATTCCAGGATCGTTGTGTATTGCTGACCAGCCAACAGTTGGCGCGTCACCACCGCATCGAGATCGCGAGTCATATTGCGATCCGAGTCGTAAGTGGCTGACCAGTTTGTGTAGGCGTCACGGATGCTCATACCACCCCTCAAAATGTCAACGTAAAGCCGCCATCAACCAGCAAAATTTGCCCGCGAATCATCGACGCATCGGGGCTGCACAAAAACGCCACCGCTGCCGCCACATCCTCGACGCTTACGATGCGCCCGGCGGGAGTTCGCTCGCGGGCTTGCTCCATCCGTTCGCCGAAGACACCTTGCATCCCGGCGAAATGTTTGAGCGCGTCCGTCTCGACGATGCCCGCCGATACCGCATTGACCACGATCCCCATTGGCGCGAGTTCGACCGCCAAATAGCGCGTGATCGACTCTAATGCCGCCTTCGATGCGCCGACGACCACATATTCGGGCAGCACCCGATTCGCGCCGATGCTCGTTAGGTTGACGATCGCGCCACCACCTCGTGCCTGCATCAGCGGAGCGGCATGTTGTGCCGCGAACAGCGCCGCGCGCGCGTTGATGTTCAGCGTCCAATCCCAGCCTTTGACCCGCTGCTCCATCACCGATCGGTTGAAGCCCGACGCGGCGTTATTGATCAGAATATCCAGGCCGCCATAGACTTTCTCGACCCGCGCAAACAGCTTTTCTAGGCCGCTTGGATCGCCCACATCGGCACGGATCATCTCGGCACGCCGCCCCAATGTGCGGATCGCCTCGGCGGTTTCTTCGGCGGGTTTGCGGTTGCGGAAAAAATTCACGGCGATGTCCGCGCCCTCGGCAGCCAGTCGCAGCGCGATCGCCTTGCCGATGCCGCGTCCGCTGCCCGTCACCAGCGCGATCTTGCCCGCGAATCGTCCGCCGTGTGTGTCGTTTGTCATACTGTGTGTGTTCCTTTTGACCTCACCCCCGACCCCTCTCCGTCCTCACGGAGAGGGGAGGTCTGCACTATCAGCGATCAACACACAAGAGCGAGATCGGAGGCGGCAAAGTTTCACGGCAACAATTCAAAAGCATCACAGTGCTGCGGACGAAAGATGCTGAAATCTCGCCGATCGAAGGTGTAAATCTGGGTGATTTTCAAGCGTTCAGCGAGCACCATCTGGGCCACATCCGCATAATCGAACCGCGCGCTGGCATAGCGAGTCATAATCGCTTCCATGCGCCTCATATCATCAGGGGCAACAACTCAATCTCATAGAATTCGTGCGTTTCCCGCAATGCTCGCACCGCTGCCGCATACCCGGAATACTTGTCGATCAGATGGAACAACTCGATCAAAACAGGCGCAGCAACGATCCGCCGCTCGAAACGCAAAGCAGGCAAAGCCGCATCCGCTTTGGTATGGTTGGCATCATTTGTCAGCAGCAAACCAACGAGAAAGTTGGTGGCAACCAGAACGTTCATGTTTATTTTGGAAAATATCCCGCAGGTATTCACGGGCGTTGATGGATAAATCGCTCACATCCGCCTCAAATATGCCAGACATGCGTTCCAAATCATTGCTTTTGGCCTCACTGCCGGATGCTGGGTTTTCCCCAAGATGAGCTTTGATTTGATCGACCTCATCGGTCGAAAGCTGATCAATCGCGTCCAAAATTTCTTGCAAGGTCATGATCTCGCCCTTTTCCTGATCAATCTGATTGTATCACAGTGGGCGTGAAGTCAATTACTTATCGCATCGCCGCGACACCCGCCCGGAACAACGCCAAACCCGATCCGCCCGCGCGAAAATCAGGGCGCGTGTGGGCAGGATGCTGCCACGCGAAAATGTGATCTTCCGGGTGCGGCATCAGGCCGAGCACGTTGCCCGCCAGATTGCAGATACCCGCAATGTCGCCGATCGAGCCGTTCGGATTTGTGCCATCGGCATAGGTCAGCGCGATTTGACCGCACGCGCGCAGCCTTTCCAGCCCCGTCGAATCGCGCAACACGAATCGCCCCTCGCCATGCGCGACCGGGCATTCGATCGGCTCCATTAAGTCGCGTGTCCATACACAATTAGAACCCGGCGTGGGTGCAAGCGTTACCCAGCGACACTCGAAATGGCCGCTCGCGTTGTTGACCAGCGAGGCGGCGCGCGGCGCATCGTCCCAACCGGGCAAAATATCGGCTTTAACGAGCGTCTGAAAGCCGTTGCAGATGCCGATCACGGGCTTGCCACTCGCCACGAACTCCTTGAGCGCATCGGCCAAATACGTGCCCAGATCGAGCGCGAGCAAACGACCCGCACCGAGCGCATCGCCATAGCTGAAGCCACCGGGCAGCACGAGCATTTGCGCCTCGCTCAGATGGCGTCCGCCGCGCCGGAGTGCGTTCAGGTGGACGATTTCGGCGCGCGCCCCCGCCAGTTCGAGCGCTTGGGCGGCGTCGCCATCGCGGTTGGTGCCGGAGGCGTGCAAGATCATGGCAAGCGGCTTGGAGGTGCTCACATTCATTGGGCATATTTCCCTTCGCGCTTATAAGCGGCGGTCAGTTCCGAGACGGGGAGATCGATGATGGTTTTGGCACGATAAGTTATGTGTAAACTTGGCGTGTCGATTACCGTGCCGAGCTGTATCATGTGCGTATCAACTGTTTTTACCCACTCCGAATCTGCCCGGACCTCGACGATAAACAGGTTCGTCCCATTGTTGAAAACGCCAAAATTATTCAGGTTATCAAGCGCCATCTGAACGCCAAGCTGACCCGCAATAGACATTTTCGCCAGTGATAGATATATGGGGGCATCCGTCAATACCTCGACACCGGGGATATTGTGACAGGACACAATATCCCCGTTCTGTATGGCACGATGCAAAAGGCGCAACCCATCCGATCGTTCCTCGTCTTCGTCCACCATGTAGACGTACAAGGAGTTTCCGGGGTGTTTCAAATCCATCGTGACTGAGCGGGTCACATCGGGGACGAACCCAAGTGCTGAGATCATCAAGGTGTCCGGGATATTGACCCGTTTACCATCCAGCCCAATGTACGTATTATTTAAGCTGTCCTTGCCGCTGATAAAAGGAGTGCGGTAGTCGAGTGCGGCATCATGACAACCCTTTGCTGCTTCAACCAATGCCCCCAGACGTTCAGCATCGCGTGGATCACCCCAGCAAAAATTATCGAGTAACACGATACGATCCGGATCAGCGCCAACTGAAACCACATTGGCGATGGCCTCATTGACTGCTGCATATGCCATACGATATGGATCGATCGCCCCCCATTCAGGGCATAACCCGATGCCAAGTGCAAAGCCCATATTGTGATTTTGCGTTTCAATTGGCTTGATGACACATCCGTCACTTGGTCCATCCGCATTCACACCAACGAGCGGTTTAACGACTGTGCCCGCCCGCACTTCATGATCGTAACGTCGAATCACACCTTCTTTGCTGGCTCGATTTGGCTCACTCAGCAAGCGTAGCAAGTAAGTCTCAAACATTTCCTCAGGCGGTTTTTCAGATAGCTTGACCTGCCATTGAAAAATATTAGGATTTGCCACCGCCTTCAACCGCAACCTCGGCAAACCATCCTTCATGAACGCCAGCGTCAGATCGGCGACGATCTTGCCGGTGTGACGCACGACCAGCCGCCCGCTCGCGTTGAACGTCCCGATCCGCGTCGCCTCCACGTCCCAATCGGCGCATAGCGCTCGCAGCGCCGGCCAATTCGCCGGATTCACGGCCACGACCATCCGCTCCTGCGCCTCGCTCAGCCAGATTTCCCAGGGTTGCAAACCCGGATATTTGAGCGGCACATCGGCCAGTTCGACATCGACGCCGCCCGGATGCTCCGCCATCTCGCCTACCGAACTGGATAGGCCGCCCGCGCCGCAATCGGTGATGGCTGTGTAGAGCTTGGCATCGCGCGCCCGCACGATCACTTCCATCACGTCTTTCTGCGTGATCGGGTTGCCGATCTGCACCGCCGTCCCCGCGATCTGCCCGGTGTTGTGCGCCAGCGCGTCACTGCTGAAAGTCGCGCCGTGTAAGCCGTCGCGCCCGGTACGCCCACCCAGCACGATCACGTAATCGCCGGGATGCGCGCCCGTCGGATGCGATCCCTTTGGCGCGATCCCGACGCAGCCCGCGAATACCAGCGGATTCGCCGTATACCCCGGATCATAATAGACCGCGCCCGCCACCGTCGGGATGCCGAGCTTGTTGCCATAATCGGCGACGCCGCTCACCACGCCCTCTTTGACGCGGCGCGGATGCAGCGTCCCGGCGGGAAGTTGATCGAACGGCAAGTCCTGCGGGCCGAAGCACAGCACATCGGTCACGGCGATCGGGCGCGCGGAGACGCCCATAATGTCGCGGATCACGCCGCCGACGCCGGTATTCGCGCCGCCGAACGGTTCGAGCGCGGACGGGTGGTTGTGCGTCTCGACCTTGAAGCTCAAATCCCAGTTGTCATCGAAGGCGATAATCCCGGCGTTATCCACGAAGGCGGAACGTACCCAGGGCGCGTTGATCTCCTCGGTCGCGGCGCGGATGGTCGATTTGAGCAGGCCATCGATGATCTCGACTTCGCCGTGCTCGTTCGTATACTCGATGATCGCCTTGAATGTCTTGTGGACGCAGTGTTCCGACCACGTTTGCGCCAGCGTTTCAAGTTCGACATCGGTGGGCGCGCGCTTGAGCGACTCGAAATGCGCCTGGATCGCGCGCATCTCTTCGACGCTCAGCGAAAGCAGCCGCGTTTTGCTCAACGCCGCCAGTGCGGAGTCATCGAGACCAGCCAGCCGGATCGACTCGACGCGCGGTTCGGTCTTCGCCCCGCTGCTGAACTGCGGATCGATCGTGCCGAGCGCATAGCGTTGCACTGTGGCGTTGGCGAGTAAGCGCTCAGTCAAGGCCACGACCTGCGCCGTCGTCAGGTCGCCGATCAGCTCGTAGCGTGTGCCCGTCGCCACTTCGATCGGCGGCAGCCCGATCTGTCCGGCGGCGCGCGCCAATTGCAGTGCTAGCGGATCCATCACGCCCGGCAGATACGCCACTTCGACGCCGTGCCCACCATCGGCGATATGTGCCGCGTCGCCGATCGTCAGATCATGGGCGGCGGGATCGCTGAGCACCGCCTCGCACAGCCGCGCGATCTGCGTCGAGTCGAGCGCACCCCGCACGAAATAGAGTTCGCTGACGCGCGCGCCGCTCAGATTCGTGATGCCGAGCGTATGGGCGGCGGCGGGCAAAGTAGCGCCCCGCACATCGAGCGCGACGGGCGGCGTGAGCGTGATCCGAAATTGCGGCATGATCCCCCTGATGGTTTTGCGGTGGGCGAAAGCGTGGCGAAACGAAAAGCGCGCACGATGTTACCGCACGGCGCGGCGATCGGCAAAATTACGGGGGCGGCACAGTGCCTACCAAGTTGATACGCCTGTCGTGCCACTCGTGATCGATTTGCCTGTTTGCGGCGTCCCAAACGCGTACATTGTGCCGGACACATTTGCCGCGTATACGGTCCAGGCCAGCGAAGGCGTACCCGATATATTTCGGATGACGCCAATCACATCCGGTTTTCCGGAGAAGTTGGTTTGTGGATCAGGCACCGCAGCGAACCAGAATTGGGCTTCGATGAGATTGGCGGGCGCATTCACCCAAGCGATCGTTACCAACGCGCCCTGCCGCACATGAAAACATGTATCGCTGATCCGATCCGAAGGCGTGATCACGAGTGTACCCACACCGCCGAACTCAACCGCCGGACAGATTGTTACGCCGCCATCTCGTCCAGGAATGCTCGGTACGCGCATCTGCACCCCCGCATAGAAAGCGTTTTGGTCCGTCCAACAGTTGCCACTTAGCAGCGCCTCAATGGTCGTTGATCCGAAACCAGCCAGAAACGCCAGCGTATCCCCTTTGACCGCCATATAAGGCGACCAATCGGTACGTGGCACGCAGCCTGTACTACGCAAAGTTGGCGCCGGGCGCGGCGTCGTTACACTGGGCTGGCGGGGCACGTACAAGGTTTGCCCGACCGTCAGATTGTCAGGATTCGTCAAACAATTTGTACCAATCAAGTTGGCGGTCGTCGTTCCGCTGCGCGCCGCCAGCGAACTGAGAATATCGCCCGTTTGGACGGTGTACAGGAATCCACTCGTATTGACCGTGCAGGACTGGTTGGCAATGACCGTCGGTTGCAGCGTAGGCAATTCGATCAGTGGGATCGGCGTGGCTGTACTGAATGGCAGCACGCTCGGCGTAATCGGGACGGTCGGTGCAGCGGCCACGTCGGTGGATAGCACGCAAGCCATAACTGGCAGCATACCTATCAACAGCAGAATCAAGGTGCGTTTGCGGATCATAGTTGTCGCTTTCATACAAACATCAGGGTAATGGCAAAAATACGGGCGCAGCACGCCCCACAGTCGGATCGTGCCGTCAACGTTGCCAGTCTAATAGTGGTATCTGGCTTGCAAGAAGTCAATGCGATCATCGCGCACGAGATACACAATACGGTGTTCCTGAGTCAGCCGACGTGACCATGCACCCGCGTTTAGGTATTTGAGCGGCTCCGGCTTGCCGATCCCATGAAAGGGATCACGCAGAATCGCTTCGATCAGGTCGAACGCTCGTAACGCAATTTTGCGGTCGGTTTCGACCCAATAGCGCAAGTCCTCAATGAATTCTGGCTGGAAAACGGCATCGCGTGATTTGCTCGGTTTACTCGCCAAGTCCAAGCTCATGCCGCAGTGTGTCAGCGGTCATGGGCTGACCCTCGTTTTTGAGCGCGCGTCCCAGGCTCTCCAGCAGCCGCTTCGCGTTCGCAGGCGACCGCAGTAGGTAGGCAGTTTCGATCAGACTGGAAAGCTCGTCAGCGGCGATGAGCGCTGCATCGGCTTCACCCCGTCGCTTGATGATCACAATTTCTCGATCTTGGGTGACTTCATTCAATAAGCTAGCCAGCGTGTCTCGCGCCTGCGTATAAGTGATCTCAATCGTCATAGCATCCTCCAACATGTACAGACACCCTGTACAAGTGTACACCAAAATTGTCAAGTTCACATGTCTTTATGCAAATACAATAACGCTAATCGATCCGCTCGCTCGGCCTCTGTACTGCGCGGCGATCGGCAAAATTACGAACGTGGCACGCCCCACAACCGGATCGCGCGGCCATATGCGGATGGCTCAGCGACGCGACGGTGCGCGCCTCCCGCTGAAAACGCGCAGTAAATTACCACCCCTAAAGGGGCGGCTTTAAGACCGCGCACCTAGAAGGTACGATCATTCTATCGGGCGGTGTTAGTCGAGTAGACGACGTTGGACTAGTTCAGTTTGCTTTTCCTACGTTTCCTGCCATTTGACATACTTGCGAACTTTTTCTTCATCCAGACCGACGGTGCTCACGCAGTAACCAGTCGCCCGCAGATGGCGACCCCAGAAGCGTTTGCCGAGTTGTTCATATTGGTGAAACAGTCTCAGCGCCAGTTTGCCTTTCAGATAGCCCATGAACTCGGACATGGCGTATTTGGGAGGAATGGACACCACCAGATGGATATGATCGGGTTGTATATTGAGTTCGAGTATCTCGATACCCTCCTTCCGTCGGCATAGCTCTCCGATTTCCTGCTGTGTATACTGGGCGACCGCGTCGGTAAAGATTCGGTGGCGATACTTTGGACAAAACACGATGTGGTACTTGCACTCATACAGTGAATGCGATAGCCTTCTGAAC
>JBBRMW010000115.1:0-16909 GCA_038230635.1 Aggregatilineales bacterium
AAACGCGGACGATCGATGTCATCCACCAAAACACCGAGATTCTGACGGACTTAACAGCCTTGCTCTCACAACAAATCGCCGGGGATGTGAGTGTCAAGAGCGCGATCGGACACATGACGCACGAGTGGCGCACGCCGATCAGCGTTATTCGTGGTTACACCGATTTGCTGCTGCTCGGTTCTTTTGGGCCATTGACCAGCGGCGCGCAAACCGAGATTTTGAAGCAGATCAAAGAGGATGCGGCAGAACTCGTCAATTGGCTGAACCGCGCACAGCCAATGGCTTCAAACTGACGCGATAATCCGCAAAATCCGCGCGCCTGCCGCACCATCCCACAGGGGAATCGCGCTTGGCGGATAGGGATAACGCCTCGCCAGAATGTCCATGACGCGCGCCCGGAACAGCGCCCAATCGTGTCCGATCAAAGTATTTAGCCCGATCTCGACCGTGATTGGGCGCTCCGTATTTTCGCGGAGCGTCAGACAGGGGATGCCGAGTGCCGCGCTTTCCTCCTGCAAACCACCGCTGTCGGTCACGACCAATCGCGCCTTCGTCAGCAGCGATAAGGAATGCACATAGCTGAGCGGCTCGGTCAGCGTCAACCCCTCGATCGCGGCGAAACGTTCGGCCAATCCGAACGCCGCCAATTGTTTGCGGGTGCGCGGATGGACGGGGAAGATCACGGGCAGACGCGCGCTCAACCAAGCGATCTGATCGCACAGTACGGCCAACGTCGCGGGACGATCGACGTTGCTGGGGCGGTGCAGCGTCAGATAGGCGTAGCTGCCAGGCACGACGCCGAAATTTTCCCACGCAGCCAATGATTCGGCGCGTGGGTGCATCCGCCGTAAGGTATCGATCATGACGTTGCCCACCAAACTGATCGATGCCTCGGCGTGACCTTCGCTGCGCAAATTGGCGACGCCCGCCGATTCAGTGGCGAATAATTGAGCGCTGAGTGAGTCGGTCACGATGCGATTGATTTCTTCGGGCATCGTGCGATCGAACGAGCGCAGCCCGGCTTCGACGTGCGCGATCGGAATGCCCGCCTTCGCCGCGACCAATGCACACGCCGCCGTCGAGTTTACGTCGCCGACGAGCACGACACGATCCGGGTGATTAGTCTGTATCCACGCCTCGTAGCCGATCATGATCGCAGCGGTCTGCGCCGCGTGGCCGCCGCCCTCAAGATAGAGCCGATGGCTGGGCGTGGGCAGACCAAGCTCCGCCAAAAACACCTCGGACATCTCTGGATCGCTGTGCTGCCCGGTGTGGATCAGGCGCAAATGGAGACGCGGGTATTGATCGGCCACGGCGAACAGTGCGGCGACCTTCATAAAGTTGGGGCGCGCCCCGGCGATCACATCGACGACCATGCCATCGATTATAGCGGATGATTTTTGCGGGCGAAGTGGGTAAAATTGGTTTTCGTGTCTCGCTCACAAGGATTTTTTCCATGACCGATCAGCCTCTTTCGCTCGAACAACGCACGGCGGAACTCAATGCGATCGCCGCACAGATCAGGGTGTGCCAACTCTGCGGACTGGCGAAGGAACGCACGCACGCCGTCCCAGGGGCGGGGCCGTTCGACGCCGAAATTATGTTTATCGGCGAAGGGCCGGGCTTCAACGAAGATCAAAAGGGGATTCCGTTCATTGGTGCATCGGGCAAATTTCTGGAAGAAATGTTAGCGGGCATCGGCTATAACCGGAATCAGGTTTTCATCTCCAATGTGGTCAAGTGCCGCCCGCCGGAAAACCGCGATCCGCTGCCAGACGAGATCGACATCTGCACCAAAACGTACCTGTATCGCCAGATCGCGCTGATCAATCCGCGTGTGGTCGTCACGCTGGGGCGCTATAGCATGGGGCTGTTTTTCCCGAACGCCAAGATCACCGCCATTCACGGTCAGCCCAAACACGCCGATGGCCGAATCTATCTACCGATGTTCCATCCAGCGGCAGTGCTGCGCAATGGTGGGCTGCGTCCGCAAGCTATTGCCGATATGCAAAAGCTGCCGGGGCTTTTGGCCGAAGCGAAGGGCGAAATGTCGTCGTCGGGAACACCTGCCAATGAGCCAAATGATCCACCCAACACGGCACCGCCGCCGCCCCAACCGCCATCCCAGTTGAGCCTATTTTAGGGATCGCCAACGAATGATCAGCGCCTCTTAAAGCTACCCGGAGCACCCTATCGATTATGCAAGTAGTTTTGAACTTTATCGGTAATTTTTTGGCGGCAGTGTATGCTTTTACGGTATCGCATCTTATCGGCGCGCTGGCGATCGTCGTGGGCGGCCAGATCGTCATCCGCATCCTGACCCGCACGCTCCGCTTCACATCGGCCCGGACGCGCGTCAAGCCCGCCCTCATCGATCTTTCGGTCGCGAGCTTGCAAGGGATCGGCATCCTGGTGATTTTATCGGGTGCGCTGCAAGCGCTCGGACTCGATCAGATCGCGCTGGCGATCGGCGGCAGCATCAGCCTGATCGCGCTTGGGGTGGCGACTGCCGCTTCTGGCAACCTGGGCGACATCATCGCCGGGGTATTTCTGGCATCCGATCCAGACTTTGGGACGGGTTTCGTGATCACGACGAACGGCATCACGGGCAGCATCGAACACGTCGATCTGCGCAAGACGCGCGTGCGTACCGAAGATGGCAGGCTGCATATCGTCCCGAACAAGTCCGTTGAAAGCAATTCCTGGATCGTCGAGCACCGTCCGGGCGCAGTCATTCCCGCGCCGCTGTTTCGGGGACGCGGTCATCCGAATCAACCGGGGCAGCCGCCCCAATCGCTGCCACGTCCACCCGCCGATTTGGGCACGACCCAGCCTCACCGTCCGCCCGGTGGGTGAGAAGTCGCAAGTTGATCGCCTCGGGTAGGGCGACCACATCGGGTCGCCCGCTTTCCGGTGAGGGCTAGTAGCTCAGCCGTGCCACGCGAGTGGCGCTCGTGCCGTGTAGACTTTGCTCCAACTCGAACGAGACACGGTCGCCGCAGCGCAAGACACGCACGCCTTGACCGATGATCGCCGAATAGCGCACAGGAATACACTCACCGCTATCGACCTGGATAATGCCCCGCCCGCGCAATGAATCGAACTCGCGGACGGTGCCTTGCATATTGAATGATGCCATTGCCGAAAATCCCCTCGATGGAAAGATATAGTGTGACAGTCTTGAAAAAGTTTTAATGGTAACTTTTTGGGCAACCTGTACAATGAAACAGTATAGCCTGTCGTGCATTTGTGTCAATCAAAAAAGCGTGTCAAAACTATCACAATGCACAATATATCGCCTTTGTTGATGATCTGTACTTTCTACTGGAAAGCGTTTTTATGAGCGCTCATGATGCTTCGCAAACCGCCGACTTACCCAACCTCCAGATCGTGGCGTTGGCTGCGCTCGTTCCACACGAGGAACATGATGCGCAGCGCTCCGAGCCGCTGGTCAGACGGATCCAAGCTGCCGGGACATGGCTCAATCCCCCGATCGTCGCGCCGATGGGCGATGGGCGTTATGTGATTCTGGATGGGGCAAATCGCCATTTCGCGCTGCATTCACTCGGCTATCCGTATATCCTGGTGCAGGTGGTCGATTATGAGGGCGGCGCGGTGGTGCTCGATACGTGGCATCATGTCGTGAGCGGCTTGTCGTGGTTCGCACTGCTTCGCCATTTTTTGAAACTGGATGGACTGCGCGCGACCGCCACGGACTTGTTGAGTGCGCGGGCAGCCCTGGCGCAGCGATCGGCACTGGCTTTCGTCGTACTCAACGATGGCGGCGCGTATATTCTGGAAGCCGAAGCACAGACGCTGGCTGAGCGCAACCGCATCCTGCGCGGCGTGGTTGATACTTATAAGCGGCGCGGCACGCTCAACCGTATCAACACCGATACGCTCAGCGTCGCGCGCCAACTCTATCCCGATGCGGTAGCGATCATCGTTTTCCCACACTTCGAGCCAGTCGAGATTCTGGTGGCCGCGCGCGACGCTGCGTTTTTGCCGCCCGGTATCACACGCCACCTGATTCATGGGCGCGCGATGCGGCTGCACTATCCGCTCTCGGCGTTCTTGGACGATGGTGTCAGTCTCGCCCAAAAAAACGCCGATCTGAAGCACTGGATGCAGGAACTGAGCGCTACGAAGCGCATCCGTTATTATGGCGAAGCGACTTATCTGTTCGACGAATGAAAAACAGCGTCGTTTATCTCAGCTTTCGGATGGGTGAGGCCGCCATCCACAGCGCACTGACAACGAAACCACTCGCCGCGATTCCCAGTGCCGCGCGCGCCCCGATCTGATCACCCAACCAGCCGCCGATCAGCGCGCCCAAGGGCATGATGCTCTGTTCGATAAAGCCAGCGGTGGCGTTAACGCGACCCAGCAAGTGATCGGGCACGCTGGATTGCCGATAGGTCAGCGTGTTGATCGCGTAGATCATCGCTGCCCCGTCGCCCACCAATTGCGCGGCAGCCAACATCCCGAAGGCAGCGATCGGCGTGCCACTCGCCAGGGGTGTCAACAGAGAGAACGGTACGCCTATTAACTGCGCTCCGATCAGTACGCGTCCCAGTCCGAAGCGTCGCACCAGCCGTTCCGCCAACAACGCGCCGATCAACGCCCCGATGCCGCCCATCGAGATCAAAACGCCCTCGCTGGCCGGTGTCATGCCGACAATACGCAGCGTAAAGACCGAATACAGCGCCGCATAAAACATCCCGAAAAAGCTGCGCAGCCCCGCCCCGATCGCCATTGTACGCAGGGCGGGACGCTCGCTGATGGCGCGGATGCCTGCGCGCATCTCCGCCGCGATTGAAACGCGATCGGCGACGGCGGGTGGGTTTTCGGGCGAGCGAATCAGCAGCAAGCTGATCACCGACACCAAAAACGATCCCGCATCGACCAGGATCGCCAGCGGCGCACTGAGTAACTGGATCAGACTGCCCGCCAACGCCGGACCGCCGATTTCTGCCAGCGATTGGGTGGTGGCGAGTTTGGTATTACCTTCGAGGATGTTTTCGGGCGATACCAGCGAGGGCAAAATCGACTGGTAGGCCGTATCGAAAAAGAGCGTCAGCAAACCCGTCACAAACGCGACGACCAACAGCAGCCCGAAGCTCAAATTGTGCGTCACGGCGGCCAGCGGGATCGTCAGCAGCACGAGCAAACGCCCGACATCGGCAAGGATGAGGATCGGGCGACGCGGCAGGCGATCGACCCACACACCCGCGAAAAGCCCGAACAGGATCACTGGCAAGGCCGCGGCGGCAGCCAGGATGCCGACTTGGGTGGGCGTTGCGGCGAGGATGAGGATCGCGGTCAGCGGCAGCCCTTCGCGCGTGATCCGTGAGCCGATCTCGGAAATAGTTTGGCCGGACCACAACTTCAAAAACTCTGGATGATGCCAGAGTCCGGGGAAACGAATATTCATCGTGAACTTCCTATGCGAATCGATTAAAGCGATGGTGTTGAGACGATACGCAGACAAGCGAAAAGGCGCGGAACAGCCTTCTGAATCGCGTGTTGCGTGGGATCGAAGTCGCTTTTAGCTGATGCGCCGGTTCACGGACAAACTCGTTTCTCAGATCACTGGATTGATCGGCTAAGTGGCGGAAGATGCGCGGGATTGTACCATACGAGACCACCCATTCACCTCACCCCCAACCTCCTCTCCTTAACCACAGCGAGGGGCGTCCAGCCATACAGCACCTGTGAGTACGGAGAGGGAGCGCATTCGTACCGAGGTTTATTCTCGGTGGAGTTTGAGATTAAAAGCCTACAGAGAAGATGTACTAAATAACCTGATTCCCCCAATCAATATCAATTCGTTATACTTCGCATTCGGCTAACCAAAGTTCATATTGTTATGAGTGAAAATTCGGCAAATCGCGCTCTTGCCGTATCAGAAGGATTCTAGATTATGCGTTTTCTCAGGTCCTTTCTGTTTGTGATCCTGCTGATTGTTCTGTCATCGTCGGCTCGTCCAAGAGTGTTGCAGGAGGCAAACACACCGCTTACGCTTACCCAATTGGCCTACATAGGTCACGGCTATGTGAATGACTTAGCCTGGTCGCCCGATGGGAAAACGCTAGGCGTTGCCACTTCGCGCGGAGTTTGGCTCTATGATGCTATCGATTTTACGAGAGAACCAGCGCTGATCGATGGATATAGCAGCCAACTATGGTTTAGCCCAGACAAGACACAAATTGCCTCGAATACCCAGGATGGAAAGATTACGTTTTTCGACGCCAAAACGCGCAACGTCCGCACAACCTTACCTGGTGGTCTAGCCGCCTCGATCAGTTCGGATTGGACTTGGATGTATGTTGAGGGCGTGCCGCAACCATCGGATACACCATCTTGGGATGTACCACTTTGGAACTTACCGAAGCAAGTGCCTTTGAGAACCCTTAATAGCGTCGAATTTAATCATGCCATTCGCTTCGCCCCCGATGGGCGCATGGCTGGTTATAGCAAGAATGGCGGTTGGATAAAGATATGGGACACACTTAACGGGAAAATTCTGGCAACAATGCAAGGTGGTCAAGATTCCGCTTCGCCTGCTGATTACGAATGGCCTGCTGACATCGCGTTCAGCCCTGACGGTCAACTCCTGGTCGCTGGAGGCGGAACTCCGCCCAATGCAGATGTCTCATATGGTCTGAACTACCTGCTCGGTTGGGACTCGCACAGCGGGAAAATCCTTTTTGCGCTCACCGATCATGGATCGCGTGTATCCAATGTGGGATTCAGCCCAGATGGTAAAGTCCTGGCTACGGGCAGCGATGATGGTACGCTGCGTCTGCGCGACCCCAAGACAGGGCAACCGCGTATGACATTACCCGGCGGCAATGGCTTGGCCTTCAGCCTCGATAGTCGCTTGGTTGCTACTAATCTCTACAGGCACTGTGCGTATTTATCGTACCGATACGGGCGATCAAGTCGCCTCATTGCCGGATTTTGGTACTATAAAATATTGGGGAGCCACCCAGCCGGGGCCGGTCGAAGTCACATTTAGCCCGGATAATAAATTGCTGGCGACTATCAGAGACGGGAACAACGTCATTATTCGCGATACCACTGGCAAAACCCGCGCGATTCTGCATCACGACACGCCGATTCAAAGCGTCATTTTTAGCCCCGATAGTCGAAGTGCGGTCACTCTGGCTGTCCCTTACAGTAGTTCACCCGAACGCGAGGATCGGTCGATTTTTCAATGGAATATCCAACGTGAAGAGCTGATCGTGGCGAGGCGATTTTCGGACAGTCGGCTTTAGCCCCTCACAGGGTGTGCTGACAGCAGGTTATTTTGATGGCGCGGTGGGTATTGGCGATTTGCAAACGGACAAACTTATCCTAAAGCTACCTTCCGACGATGACAATCCGATTTATGCTGTCCAGTTGAGTTATGACGGTAAATTCGCCGCCGTACTCACCAAAGATGCAACACTTACTATCTTTGATGTCCCCAGCAGCACGGTAAAACAGCAATTCAAACACACTGGTGAGCTTTATTCGATGGAGAATATTCATATCGAATTCAGCCGTGACAGCCGCTCTTTATTCTATCTAGGGCATCTGTGGAACTTGGCAACGGGTATCGATATGATGGCACTTTACCCGGATACTGGCCTTGTCCATGCTTCGGCATTCGTACACTTAAGTGATGATGGACGATACTTATTCGGGTTCCAAAGCGGACTAACGTTGTTCGATGGATTAAAGGGAACATCAATAGGCTTTGACCTATGGAATGACAGCGGTGCGTTTAGCCCTCAAGATGGCATTATTGCCTATGGATACTCAACAACCGGCCCTGTAGACCCAAGAGGAACGGCGTTCAGTCACGTTACCATTCTCGATGTTGTTACCAAGCAAACTCTGACCGATATTTCGAGCAAAGACGAGATGATTCTGGGCCCCGCCTTTAGCCCAGACGGGACACGATTAGCAGTAGTCGGATTAGATGACTCGGTGAGAATCTATTCTATTTCATGGGACTTCTGAAATTATTCACCTATGTGGATTCCAACACGTTTGGCTAGGGGAATGTTTCGCTTATTTCGTGTTTTTGCCAACTATCCGTGCAGTCCACTCTCACCCCGACTTCCCGGAGGGGCTGTGGGGGTGAGGTTCTTCAATAGGCGCTATTTGTCGCGGAGGGCAGCCACGCCGGGCAAGACCTGGCCTTCGAGGAGTTCCAGGCTTGCGCCGCCGCCCGTCGAGATGTGCGTCATTTTGTCGGCGAGTCCGGCTTGCTGTACCGCCGCCGCCGAGTCGCCGCCGCCAATGATCGTGATCGCGCCTTTGGTGGTCAGTTCCGCCAGAATCTCGCCGACCGCGCGCGTGCCTTTGGCGAAGTTTTCCATCTCGAACACGCCCATCGGGCCATTCCAGATGACCGTTTTCGCATCGGCCAATTGCTCCCGGAAGTCGGCGACGGTCGCGGGGCCAATATCGAGCACCTGCCAACCGTCCGGGACGGCTTCGGTGGCCGCGACAACACGCGCGTTTGCATCATTTTTGAAGCCATCGGCGATCATGCTATCAACGGGAAGGATCAGCTTACCCGCCGCCTTTGCCAGCAGATCGCGCGCCATATCGAGCGCCGTGTCCTCGACCAGCGAAGCGCCCATCGCACGCCCCTGTGCCTTGAAGAACGTATTCGCCATGCCGCCGCCGATCAGCACTTTGTCGGCCTTGCTCAGCAGCGACTCGATCACCTTGATCTTGTCGGATACTTTCGCGCCGCCCAGGATTGCCACCAATGGCCGCTTCGGTTCGTCGAGTGCGGTGGCGAGATAGTTTAGTTCTTTTTCCATCAACAGCCCGGCCACGGCGGGCAGCAAATGCGCGATTGCCTCAGTCGAAGAATGCGCGCGATGTGCCGAGCCAAAGGCGTCGTTTACGTACACCTCGCCAAACCGTGCCATCTGCTTCGCCAATTCGGGATCGTTTTTCTCTTCGCCGGGATAGAAGCGCGTATTTTCGAGCAGCAGCAGCCCACCGTCGGGCAGTGTCTCCGCCTGTTGGAGCGCCGCGTCACTGGCAAGTTCTTCGGCGAAAGCAACAGGCTGCCCCATCAATTCCGCAAGTTTGGCGGCCACAGGTTTGAGCGAGAACTGTGGATCAGGCCCTTTTTTCGGGCGTCCGAGATGCGACATCAGCACGATCGAGCGCGGGTGCTGGGCTTCGATCGCTTTGAGCGTGGGAATCGCGGCGGTAATGCGCGTATCGTCGGTGATCTTGCCATCTTCGATCGGCACATTGAAATCGACGCGCACCAGGATGCGCTTTCCTTTGAGATCAACATCACGAATGGTCTGTTTGTTCAAGAGTCGGACTCCTTGATCTATTACTATGAATCAATGCCCGGTCTGGATCGACCGGGCTAAAAACAAGTTGTGATGTGTGGCGTGCCGCCCCCTCGCTGTGGTGACGGAGAGGGGGTTGGGGGGTGAGGTTTTTAGCTCAGCTTGCTGCCCATCAGGTTCATCAGGTCAGCGCAGCGCACGGAGTAGCCCCATTCGTTGTCGTACCACGACAGAATCTTGGCGAAGGTGCCATCCATAACCTGCGTGAACTCGGCATCGACAATGCTAGAATGCGAATTGCCCTTGAAGTCGATCGAGACGAGCGGCTCATCGGAGACATCCAACACGCCCTTCATGCGACCCGCTGCCGCATCCCGGAACGCCTGAATCAAGCCTTCAGTAGTGGTCGATTTTTCGACCTCGACGGTGAAATCGACCAATGAAACGGTCGGCGTCGGGACGCGCAGCGCCATACCGCTGAACTTGCCTTCCAGTTCGGGGATCACGAGCGCGACCGCTTGCGCTGCGCCGGTGCTGGTCGGGATGGTGCTCATGGCGGCGGCGCGCGCACGGCGCAAGTCTTTGTGTGGCAGATCGAGAATCTTCTGATCGTTCGTGTACGAGTGAATGGTCGTCATCAGGCCGCGCTTGATGGTGAAGCTGTCATGCACGACTTTGGCGACGGGCGCGAGACAGTTGGTGGTGCAGGACGCATTGGAGACGATGTGATGCGCCGCCGAGTCGTACTTTTCGTCGTTGACGCCCATGCAAATCGTGATGTCGGGCTTTTTGGCGGGTGCGCTGATGATGACTTTCTTCGCGCCACCCTGCAAATGTGCCGCTGCCTTATCGCGGTCGGTGAAGATTCCGGTACTTTCGAGGACGAGATCAACGCCCAGATCGCCCCAGGGAATCTTGGCCGGGTCTTTTTCGGCGATGGCTTTTAGCGTATCGCCATCCACGACAAGATTACCCGCGTTAATTTCGACTTTGCCGGGGTATGCACCATAATTGCTGTCATGGCGGAACAAATGCGCCATCGTTTCGAGATCGCCCAGATCGTTAAACGCGACAATATCAATCGCATCTGGATACTTTTCGCGGATCGCCCGCACGACTTGCCGTCCGATACGCCCAAACCCGTTGATGCCAACGCGAATCGCCATAGGTAAAATTCCTCCGAATAGCTGCAAAACAGGCATGATCCTACCGCGCCGGGGCGATTGGTCAAGTTTTGCGCGGGCTATTCGTGAACTTTGCCAGGATTCGAGGGCAACCTCGTGAGATGAGGGGTAGCGGCTGCCGCAGATTCACCTCACCCCTGGCCTTCGATGGATGAACAGCAAGGGCTAGGGATGGGTGATTGCAGATACGGCCTAGACATTTTCTGGCCCTTTTCTGATATAGCGATTGATGAAATCCAAAATGGTGTTGCTATCTACGGCATCTAGCTTGAGCAGATGAGACCAAGCGGCAACTGCAATCGCTCTATCATTCGTTGGGCGATAAGTGAGGATGATGTGATCTGGAAAACGGTGAACAATATCCTCTAATTGTTGGATTGTTTGGGTGTCCCCTGCATCACGGTACGATAGCCAGATACCCCCGTGTTCCAGGTTGTGAATTGCCACTTCGTCAGGAATGGTTTGATGATAGATGCCCCAGTCAGCGGGCGTGAAATAATGCCAGCCAGATGTAGGCGGATTCGAGTTATAGGGCGGATGGCTTACACCCTCCGCGATATGTACCTGCCCCTGCGACGGAAAATCTTCCGAACTTGGCGGGCGAATGGGTTTAGGAGCGTTTAGAATCGCAATGAGGCCAATAATGCCAATGGCAAGCAATGGAATGGCAAGCAGTCCAATTTTGATTGATCCTGTCTTGCGGCGTTTTTTTTGCATAGCGCGTTCAACAAGAGTCTCTTTTTCGCTCACTGCTATAGATTCGCTTTCTTCTATGGGGAGAAGCCATTGCTTATCCCATGCGCCTCACATGGAATCTGGGTGACTACACTGTGTTTGTAGAGACGGGCGACCACATCGGGCCGCCCGTTTGGGAGTGAGGTTTTGCCTACGAACCGCCGAGCGTCGCGCACGCTGGGCAGTTTTTATCCGCACGAATGATCGCGTAACCTGCCTGCGGATCGTCAGAACCGTAGTAGGTGAAGTCGATGTTGAAGACAACGAACAAGCGCACACGGCCACCTGCGCGGGCAGATGCCTTTGCTTGACCAAGCCACTGTGCCTGCTGCGCGATCGATGTACTGCCCGCCCAACCGAAATTCGGCGGCAGCGCACCATAGCCCTCGCGCGTCAGATAGCCGATTTCCGTGAAGCACGCTTGCTTGCCAGGGAACGAGGCCAGGGCGCGATTCAACATGGTGGTGTAGTAGCGCGTGGGGTAGTTGTCGCGCGGATCGCCGCTAGTCTGGGTCGGGCTGACGATGCCTTCGTTATAGTGGACGCCGATGCAGTCCGCGTAACGTCCCGCGCCCGCCGCAGCCATGCCCGCGTAGTACCTATCGTCATTGACGACTGCGCCAGGGAATGCGCCTTCGGCGCCCGTCGGCGAAGGTGCGCCGCTGATCACGATGGTGCGGCTGTTGGCCGCCTTGATCGCACTGTAGGCTTTGGCGAGCATCCCGACATAGGTCGAGGCGCTGATGTGGTTGGTCGGCCACTCGCGGTCGAGGTTCATCTCGTTCCAAACCTCGATCGCATCTGCGCCGCCACCCGCGACCTGACCCAGGAAGCCCGCGAAGCTATCGAAATAGCCCGCGTTGAGCACCTGATTCTTATCGCCGACGACGGAGAACAGAATCTTGAAGCCGGCGGCGTGTGCTTCGGCAATTTGGCCGCTGAAGCCCCCATCGCCATATTGAAGCTGGCGCTTGACCCAGGTCATACCGGCGCTGCGCAGTGCGTTTTGCGTCGAGCCGCCCATTCCTGAAACCTGACCACCCGTTTCAAAGCCGCCGCTGGTGGGTGGCGGAGCCGTGACGGTGACGCCAGGGGGTGGTGGCGTGATTCCTGATCCGCCCGGAATCTGCAAGACCTGCCCGACAAAGATCAGGTTTGGGTTGACGATGCCGTTCGCCTGGATGAGCGCGGCCAGACTTACGCCAAAGCGCAGCGAGATGCGGTAGAGCGTGTCACCCGGCTGCACGGTATAGGTACTACCGCTGGTAGGTGGGGGCGGCGTGATCGTCACACCCGGTGGTGGTGGCGTAGGCGTGACGCCCACACCACCCGTCGGAATTTGCAAAACTTGACCGACAAAAATTAAATTCGGGTTGGCAATGCCGTTGGCGCTGGCAAGCTGCGCAACCGTCACCCCAAAACGCAGTCCGATCCGAAACAGGGTATCGCCGGACTGCACCGTATAAGTGGTGGCACTCTGAGCATGAGTCGATTGAGCAGGCGTGATAGCGAGTAACGCGATCACAACAATCAGGATAGAAACAATCAGGTTGCGGCGCATATTTGGATTTCCTCCGTTGCGTCCCTACCATATCACAAAATTGCAATTTGTGGGATAAACCGCGCAACTTCAAAAGCACCGCTTGCCCATTGTTCACCTTATGATCGGTATGCTCACATTCATTTTGCCAACTTGCTTGCCCTATTGCTACATTTGATTCGTGCGCATCCCCAACCGCACGCTGGACAATGGGGCACAGGAGACTCGGAACAATGGCGACTGCTCATCACGGCATCGAATTCAGATTATTTGCACCCTACAACCCGGAAGTGGCGCTGATCGGGAGTTGGAACAAGTGGGCGCGCATTCCGATGGAGAAGGATGCGGGCGGCTGGTGGCATACAACCGTACCGCTGGCCGACGGTGACTATACCTACCGCTTCGCCGTAAAATCACTGAGTTATTTCATGCTCGATCAGTGGGCAGAGATCGCGGACCCGCGTGCCATCGCATTGACGATGGACGTTGACGAAAGTGCCTGCCTGACCGTGAAAGGGGGCGCGCGCGCATACACGTCCTATGTTTGGCAGTACGATGCCGTTCCGCTGCCGCCCAACGAGGCGCTGGTAATCTACGAAATGCACGTTGGCGATTTTTCGGGCGGCCCCGGTGACGATGCGGACGGCAAACCCAAGGGCCGCTTTCAAAACGTGATCGACAAGCTCGATTATTTGTTGTCGCTCGGCATCAACGCGATCGAACTGATGCCGTGTAACGAGTTTCCTGGCGAGCGTTCGTGGGGCTATAACCCACGCAGCATTTTCGCGGTTGAAAACAACTACGGCACGCCCGACGATCTGTGCCGATTGGTCGATGAGTGTCATGGGCGCGGCATTCGCGTCATCCACGATGGCGTGTACAACCACAGCGAAGATAAAGCGCCGCTCACGCGCATCGATTACACCTATTGGTACTATAAAGACAACCCGGATGAGGAAGGCAATCGCTTCGGGCCGAAATTCGATTTCGAGCACTTCGACGAGAACTTGAAGGTCTTTCCGGCGCGCCAGCACGTCCGCGATGCGATCCTGTTCTGGATCGACAATTTTCACATCGACGGCATTCGCTTCGACGCGACGTACCTGATCAAGCACTTTGATTTCCTGGGCTGGCTGCACACGGAAATTTTCCAGCATGTGCAGGCGCGGACGAACAAGCCATTCTATACGATCGCCGAAAACATCCCGCAAGACCCGACCATCGCCGGACCGAATGGCCCGCTCGATTCGGCATGGCATGAACACTTTTCGCAACAGGTCGTGGCGACCGTGCTGGGGATGGAACGCGACGGCCAACAGCCTTATAACATCGAGGGCTTGGTGAGCGTGCTCAATCCGCAGGCGGATGGCTTCGGCGGCGCATTCAATGTGGTCAATTACCTGGACAATCACGATCACGAGCGGGTGATGCGGTTATTGGGCAGCGCAGCCAATCTGTTCGACGATGCCGCCTTCCGGCGCAACAAAATGGGCGCAAGTTTGCTGTTCACGGCGGCGGGTGTCCCGTTGATCTACATGGGGCAGGAGTTCGGTGAGAGCGCCGCCAAAACCACCGATTGGCAACGCATCGATTGGTCGCTGCTCAAGAATCAGCGCAACGGCGACTTGATGCGCGATTATACGGGCTTGATCAATCTGCGCAAAAATACGCGCGCCTTGCAGGGGAACACATTCGAGGTCGTGGGCGCGGATGCGGAGCGCGGCATCGTCGCCTACAAGCGCTGGGACGATGCGGGTGGTGTGGTCGTTGTGGTGGCAAACCTCTATGATCGCTTTGCGGGTGAGTTCAAAATGGGCAATTGGCCGGGCGATGGCCGCTGGCACGAGTATCACAACAATTATGACATCGAAGTGAACGGCGGCGAGCTGACGGATACACTGGCCGAGAGTGAAGTGAAAATCTATCTGAAGGCGGGCGGATAAATTCCGCTCGGAGTGCTTGGAAAGGCGTTACCGGTTATGCCGCGAAACGATCGACGATCCCGTGAAAACGCATTTCGGAAAATGATGGAGGGTAAGCTCTTGGAGCGACTGGGCGAACGCCGCCGCGCGCTGAGTGCATTTCGCGCGCAGGCAGCCAAAAATCGGCCGTTACCGATTCGTATTGCCGACAGCTTGACACGCCGGATCGGTAGTCTGCCGTTTCTGATCTTTCACATCGGTCTGTTCATGTTTTGGATCGCAGCCAATCTGCACGTTTTGGCGGTGGGACAGCCGTTCGATCCGTTTCCATTTGGCCTGCTCACATTGATGATGACGCTTGAGCAGTCATTACTGACGATCTTCATCATCATGAGTCAAAACCGCTCGAACGAGACCGCCGATCTGCGCAACGAGATGGACTTGCAGATCAACATCCTGGCCGAAGAAGAGATCACCAAAGCCATCCAGATGCTACGTTTGATCGGCGCAAAGCTGGAGATTCCTGAGATCATCAACGACCACGAGGCGCGCGTGATGGAATCAGCTATCGACCATGCCGAATTGGAAAAACAGACCCAGCAAGAACTGATCGATGTTGAAAATGAAGTGAACGCTGAATTGACCAGTGATCTGACGGGTGGCACGGCTTCGACGGAGGCCGCGAAACCGATGTCCGCCAACGTCTCGCCTGGGTAAACTAAAAACGGGCGACCACGCCGGGTCATAGGCATGAAGCTAAGGAATTTGGCGTCAATTTGTGTCCATTTGCCCCACCCCCAGCCCCTCCCCACGTTGTGGAGAGGGGAGTCAGAGTCGGGTTCCCGTCCGATTCCCCCTCTCCACGCAGTGGGGTAGGGGGTTAGGGGGTGGGGCAAACTTCTTAGCTTCACGCCTATGACCACATCGGGTCGCCCGTCTCTGATTGTATAAGGGCCGTGTCTCACTGTACCGTGATCACGCCGGACATGCCGACGCCGCCCGGTCCGCCGTGAAACTGGCAGTAGAACGCATAGCTACCCGGTTTGTCGAACTTGATCGGCGCCGAGGACTTACCCGGCGTGATCACGTCCGTATCGAACGATCCACCGTCCGCAGTGGCTGTATGATCCACGTCATCCTGATTGACGAACACGACAGACATCCCGGCTTTGATGGTAAACGTGCTCGGCATGAAGGTTTTGCCCATCAGCATCACGCTGAAGACTTTGGCATTTGGCGCGGACACTGCAAGCGTGACCGCAGCCGTTGCTGCAGGATTGGCCGCGGTGCCGAAGGCCACGCCATTGGTCACATCGCCCGCGACGATCGGGAATTGCGTCATGGTCAGCGCGCCTGAATACATCGCCAATAAGCCGCCCGTTGACGAGCCGGGTGTGGCGGGTGCGGTGCTGTCGCCATTGAGCAGCGCACTATTGAGCGCGGCAAGCTGTGCGGCGAACGGCTTGATCTCGGACACACGGGTTTTGCTAACGGCATCGAGCAGGACGCTTTGCATTTTGGTATACAGCCCACTGGCCGTCGCCGCGCCCGCCTCGATCAGTTTTGCCGCTGCCTTCATATTATCGGTGGCATCGGGCTGGTCGGCTGCCAAAACAGCGTGTTCGACGGCGTTCGATAGATAGTTGAACAGTCCGAAGCCATCGCCCGGCGGCAGCACCGTGATCCGCTTATCACCATTGATGTCTTTGGCGTCATCCTTTCCGGCGATGATGTTGTAAATGTGCTCCAGATGCAGCTTCGAGAGCACCAGATCGCCCTTATTGAGTGAGTCGGCCAAGAACGTGATGTGATCGGTAACTTCGGTTTCCTGGCTCAGCGTGCCCGGCAGCAAGCCGATCGTGTTCGGCGTATCGGGAAATTTCGCCAGAACATGTCGGATATGGACGGCAGCCAACGGTGGGATCGCGCCGCTGAAAGCGATCGCGCCGGGCGTTTTAAGATCGCGCGCCTGCAACGTGATCAGGACGATGCTGTACAAGTTGAGCAGGTTCGCGCCTTTGGGATCGGCATAGGTCAGGCTCGCGGTTTTGTCGGCTTTGACGTTCAGCTTGCCGATATTCAGCGGCGCGCCGCCCCGCTCGACGAGCCATGTCACATACTGCTTCCCCTCACCGGGCAGAGGCACATTGGCGACCGACACGGTGATCTGGCTGACATGCGTGCCGTCGGGTTTATCGCCGAAGCGGAAGC
>JBBRMW010000116.1:0-16897 GCA_038230635.1 Aggregatilineales bacterium
CGTGATGCTGTTCATGATCGGTGCGTTGTTGTTCGTGAACGCGAACGGCTTTTTGGTGCGCCCAACAGCGCCATAAGAACCTCACCCCCCTCGCCGTACCACAGCGAGGGAGCGTCGAACCATTCGTGCCGTTCTATGAATGTGCGCCCATTTTATCCAGCGCGGCGAAATCTGCGTCGCTCAACTGAATGCCTGCACCTTTGACATTTTCCTCAAGATGTTCGACAGAAGAAGTGCCAGGGATAGGCAGCATCACTGCCGAGCGCTTGAGCAGCCACGCCAACGCGATCTGGGAAGGGGTGGCGTTGTGCGCTTTGGCAATGTGATCCAGGCCGCCGCCCTCTTTGGCAAGTTCGCCCGTGCTGAGCGGGAACCACGGAATGAAGCCAACCCCCGACGCTTCGCACGCATCCAACACATCCTCAGAGGCGCGGTCCGTCAGGTTGTAGCGGTTCTGAACGGTCACGATCTTGGTGATCGCTTGCGCGTGCTTGAGCTGATCGGTATCGACATTCGACAAACCGATCAGGCGAATTTTGCCCTGCTTCTGAAGCTCAACCAACGCTCCGATCGAGTCTTCAAACGGCACATTCGGATCAGGGCGATGCAACTGATACAGATCGATTTGGTCACGCTTGAGCCGCTTCAGACTACCTTCGAGCGCTTCACGGAGGTGTTCTGGCCGCCCATCGGGATACCAGTTATTCGGCCCGCCCCGCAGCAATCCACCCTTCGTCGCAATCACGAGTTCCGGCGGATACGGATACAACGCTTCCGCAATCAAGTTCTCGCTGACATCCGGGCCATAGGCATCGGCGGTATCGATCAGATTGACACCTAATTCGAGCGACCGTTTCAGCACCGCAATCGCCTCATCGTGATTGGCTGGCTCACCCCAGATACCTTGCCCGGTGATACGCATCGCGCCAAAACCAAGCCGCCGCACCGATAATTCGCCACCGAGAAGAAACTCACCACTGGCCGCAACGGGCTGATCACTTGTTTGATAAGACATCGAACTGTTTCCCTCTGTGAATAGTAGACTCTCAATATCTCAAACCAATTTATGGTCAAACCAATCAAAGGCCACGTATGTCTAGGTTTGCCGTCCGACTCCCCCTCTCCGTGATGACGGAGAGGGGGCCGGGGGGTGAGGTGAATGCGCGAAGTCTGATTGGTTTTACCATTAGCCGCTAACCTGCCATTGACGACCCGAACGCGAAAGATGTTACGCGGCCTCGGCATTGTGAACAAGTTAGCGTTAAACTATTTTGGCGAAGGCATCGACCGTTAGCAAGAGGAATCATTCCTAATGCGATCACTCAAAAGAACAGTCCAGGGACTGACCGCGATCCTGTTGGCGGTCGGGGCACTGGGCGCACTGCCGATGCACGCAGCCGCCGCCAAACCCGCGCTCGATTCGCTGGTCACGCTCACCACCGTCGATAGTACGGGCAATAAATTAAATACGACCAGCGGCGTCTATGTGGGTGCGGGGCTGGTACTTACGTTTGCGCATTCGATCACGGCGCAGGGGCTGTTCGCGGGAGCGCAGCCATCTTTGTTCACCTCGCCGCGTCACCGATTGAGTCAAATCGTCGCCGGGAAAACCGCGTCCGGTCAGACCGCAACTGATTTTGCGCTCTGCACGGATGAATATGGGGACATGAAGTGGGCGGCGGCTACGACTGCCTCGGCGACGTGTCTGCCGTTCGATCTATCGCACCAGACAACGGTCACATTTGCGGGCGCGAGCAAGCCGATCGCGGTTAAGGCGTTGCTATATGCCAGCGCCGATTCGGATGTGGCCTTGCTCCAACTAGACGCACCGCCAGACTCGATCACAACGCCCGCCGCGCGGCTGTCCAATGCGTTGACTGCAGGACAAGCCGTAACATTGGCCGCCGCTGTCGGCAAAGATGGCAGTACGGCAACCGTCGGTGATCTGAGCTTATTGGGAAGCACACTCACGTTGAACAGCAATGAATCGACCGATTCCTTTGCTTTCGACACGCAAAGTGGCGATTTGATCGGGCTGCTGCGGGCGTCAAAGAGCACGCCCGCGCCGTTTTCACCTGTGCGCTGGTGGATCAACGATCTGTATGCGGCGTTCGGCGTGGCCGACTCGCCGATCAAGCCGCTGTTGGACGCGGCGCATATCGAACCGATCGCGGGCGGCCCGTCGATCGGCGATACGTTCACGCCCACGCTGGGCAACACGGGCTATCATGTGCAGCATTACGATCTGGCGCTGCGTTTCGATCTGACGCACAACACATTGAACGGTGTCGCCACGTTGGATGTTCAAGCGACTTTCGAGCAATTGGCGAGTCTGACGCTCGATCTTTCTGTTTTGAAGGCGAGCGCTGTCACGCTTGACGGTGCAGCGGTAAAATTTACGCACGATGACAACGCTCAAAAGCTGGCGATCACGCTGCCGCATCCCGTTCAGTTCGGCGCGACATTCAAGCTGGCCGTGACCTATGGCGGGACCATGAGCACCGTCGATAGTGCGTATCTGGGCTTTTTGCCGACGGGCATGACCGTCGATTCGAAGACTCAGCGCGCGTTCGCCGTCGATGAGCCAGATACCGCGCACACCTGGTTTCCGTGCAACGATCACCCGCGCGATCGATCGAGCTATACGTTCCACATCACGGTTGACAATGGCCTGACCGCCGTCGCCAATGGTCAGCCGCAGGGCGCGCCGATTGATAACGGCGATGGAACGCATACGTTCGTCTGGGATATGCCGAAGCCGATGGCCTCGTATCTGGTCGTCGTTGCCATCGCCGATTACACGTCCAGGCGGCTGCCCGATGGGCCTTCGGGTATTCCGTTGACTGTGTACGCTTATGCAAAAGACATCAACGCGGCGGCCAGTGCATTTGCCGATACCGGTTACTGGATGAACGTGGAAATCAAGTTGTTCGGACCGTTCCCATACACCTCCTATGGTCAAGTGCTCGTACCGCAGGATGCAGTTGGCATGGAAGCACAAAGCATGACGGTGATGCCAGATAGTTTCGCCAGTCAAACTCCGGCAGAAACCGAGCGTTTTATCACCCACGAGATGTCGCACCACTGGTTTGGCGACTCGGTTGGTCTCAAAAACTGGGCGGAAATTTGGCTCAATGAAGGATTCGCCAGTTACGCCGAATATTTGACCGCCGAAGCGCGCTATGGCCAGCAGGCGGCACTTCCGATTTTGTTTGGCTGGGAAGCGGCGGTGACGCGCGAACGACGCACCACAGCGATCATCAAGCCCGCGCCCGCAGAAACTTTCGAGACCGATTCGTACCTGAAAGGCGGTTTCGTTTTGCATATGCTGCGGCAACAAATCGGCGATGAGGCATTTTTCAAGACACTACAAACCTATTCAGCGCGCTTTGCCGATCGTTCCGCCACCACCGATGATTTTTGGGCGGTCGCGGAGGAAGTGAGCGGTCAGGACGTATCGACGTTTTTCCAGCAATGGGTGCTGGGCGGCGATATTCCGCGTCTGCAAATAACTTGGATCGAGAATGCGGGGACGGTTGATATGCTCGTCTGCCAAACGAAAAGCGCGACACCGTTCACGATTGCGCTGCCCATCGAACTGGATGGCGATCCCAAGACGGCGAATGGCAAGACCGACGCCGAGACGTTGAAGGTTGCCGGGACAGAGCAGCATCTCACGCTCAAGCCGGGGTTCGATGTGACGAAATGGGTGGTGGATCCGCTTCAGAATGTGTTGGCACAGGTTAACGTGAACCATGCCGACAGCCTGCCACCGAACTGCCAAACGGTCTTAGACCGCACACCCAGCCCAATCGCGCGTTAGCTACTATTTTTGCGATCTCGCTATCGCCCCAAGATGGAACGGGCGGACACATCGTGCCGCCCCTACCTAAACCGTTTTGAAAAATGCCGATGTCACGGATCACGGACGGATGCATTCAGGGATGGGGGCGGGATTTGGGAATGGACAGACCCCTCTATCCCCGCCCCTGCCCTTGCCTTGCAAATAGGCGAAAGAACCCCTCTATCCCCAGCCCTTTCCCCCACGCAGGCGGGGGGAAAGGGAGCAGACGCTTCTGCAAGTGTTCACAATCAGCAGGGCCGCGATAATGGTGAGGACACGCAGGCGGGGCAAAGGGAGCACCCGCTGGCTGAAGGACGTGGCTATTTCGGTCAGCGGTCGGGTGTGACTCCCCTTTCCCCCCGCTTGCGTGGGGGAAAGGGGTGGGGGGATAGAGGGGTTCTATAGCCTGCCCCCAACCTTGAATGCACCCTCACGGACTCATTGGCGGTGAATTTTTCAGCTTTGCGCTACACTTAACGGTCATGAGCACTCACGTTGATCTGTTGATCGATAATATCGGACAGCTCTGTATCATCCCGGCGCACGCTGGCAAACCGCAGCGTGGCGTGGCGCTGGGCGATCTGGCCTACATCGAGGATGCGGCATTGGCGATCCATGATGGACGTGTCATAGCCGCCATGTCGCGCGCGGAGATTCCCGACGAATACGCCATCGATGCGGTGGTCAATGCGGGTGGCCGGCTCGTGACGCCGGGGCTGATCGATCCGCATACCCATCTGGTGTGGGCGGGTGATCGCGCTGCTGAGTTCGAGCAGCGGCTGGCGGGGGCGAGTTATCAGGACATCATGGCGGCGGGCGGCGGGATCAATCAGACGGTCAGCCAAACACGGGCGGCGGGACTGGACGATCTGGTCGAGCAAACCGAAGCGCGCCTCGATCGCATGTTAGCGCATGGCACGACGACCGTCGAGTGCAAAACCGGCTATGGTCTGAGCCTGAGCGCGGAATTGAATCTGCTCAACGCGATCGCCCTCACCGACTCTGAGCATCCGATCGATCTGATCCCCACCTTTTTGGGCGCGCACGCCATCCCGCCCGAATTTGCTGCCGATCCGGAAGGCTATGTGACGCTGCTGATCGATCGGCTGCTGCCCGCCGTAGCGCTCTGGCGTGATCAACATTGGCCGGGCATGTTGTACTGCGACGTATTTTGCGAGGATGGCGCATTCACGCTCGATCAAGCGCGGCGCATCCTCGAAATGGGGCGCGCACATGGGTTTGGACTGCGCCTCCACGCGGATGAGTTCGCATCGTTGGGCGGCACGGCACTGGCCGTCGAACTGGGCGCGACGACGGTCGATCATCTGCTGGTCACGACGCCTGCCGATGTGGCACGCTTGGCCGCCTCCGAGACGATCGCGGTGCTGCTGCCTGCCACACCGTTTGGGTTGAACATCCCGAACACTGCCCCCGCGAAGGCATTGATCGCAGCGGGGGCGGCTATCGCGCTCGCCACGGATTGCAACCCCGGTACGGCGTGGTGCGAAAGTATGCAGATGGTGTTGGCACTGGCAACACGCGCACTTGGTCTGACGCAGGCGCAAGCATTGGCGGCAGCGACGATCAACGCGGCCTTTGCGGTCGGGCGTGGCGATCGAATCGGCAGTCTCGAAGCGGGCAAAGCTGCCGATCTGGTGATCTGGGATGTGGACGATTATCGGCAGTTGGGCTATCGGTTCGGCGCGAACCTCGTTCATGATGTATACAAAGATGGTACCTGGGTCGCCGATGCGGGTGGACGGGTTCGCGCCTAAAACCTCCCAAGCCACCCCAGACTCAGGCGCGATCAACATACAACTATCGCGCTTACGATTTCGACTGATCCTGTCCTGTTTATCAGTGCCGTGCGTGGCATAATCTTTGCAATGCAGAATGGAATCTAAACGCCCATGCACCATGAACAACGCCAACAAACCAACGCTTTGCTGCAATCACGCCAGATCGACCAAGCACTTTTTGCGCGACCCGAAAGTGTCACTTGGCTGACGGGCTTTGCGCCGCCCGTGCAAGTTGGTCCGAATTTGTTTGCGGCGAGCTACCCACTCGTCTGGTACGAAGACGGACAATTTACGTTGATCGTCGTCGATTCCTATGCCGAGTTGGCCGCGCCCTTCGCACGCGAAGCCGATGGGCGGCTGCTGACCTATGTTGGCTACAGCCTGGAACAGCCGATCGCAGGTGCGGCACATCTGTCGGAAGTTTTCGATCAAACTATCAGCGTCAAACCGGGCGCGAAGACGGGCATTGAATCAGCGTTTGCCAATGATCTGATCGCCTCGAAACTACGCGATCGTGCGAAATCCGTCACGGCAATCGATGGCTGGCTCGAACCGCTGCGTATGGTAAAAACCGACGAAGAACTGGCGACGCTGCGCCGAAATTTTGCGCTGACCGATATTGGACATACGGCGGCACGCAGGGCAGTGAGCCTGAGTGTCGGAATGCGCGAGATCGATGTGTGGAATGCGGCTCATACGGCGATTCAGGCGGCAGCAGGCCGTCGCGTGCCGTTAGGCAACGATTGTGTTGTCGGCCATCGCTCGCCCAATAATATCGGCGGCTGGCCGCTGGCTAACGAGATCGGCGAAGGCGACTCGGTGATCGTCGATCTCAGCGTGGTGCTGGATGGTTATTGGAGTGATAGCTGCGCGACCTATTACGCAGGCGAGCGGACGGCGCAGCAAGCGAAAATGCACCGCGTTGTCCAGGATTGTCTCGAATTTGGAATTTCGCTGATTCGTCCGGGCGCGGTCGCCAGAGACATCGATCAAAAGATGCGGCAATTTATCGCCGACGCTGGCTTTCCAGCCTATACGCATCACACCGGGCACGGCGTCGGCGTATCCGGTCATGAAGCGCCGCGAATCGTCCCCTACAATGAGGAGGTTTTACAAAAGGGGATGGTCATTATGCTCGAACCAGGAATATATTTCCCAGGTCAAACAGGAGTCCGCCTCGAAGATGCGATCCTGGTCACTGCCGATGGCGGCGAAGTGCTGACGAAACATGACAAATCGTAAGTGTGACACTCCGAAAGGCAGCAGGGCGATCACATATGCGTGAAACAATTCATACGGAAAATGCAGCGCTTCCCGGCGGTACCTATTCGCAAGCCGTGATCATCAATCATGTCGTGTACATCTCCGGGCAAGGGTCATTTTTGCCGGGGACAGCGACCTTTGCGCCGGGTACGTTCCGGGAACAGGCCGAACGCACCTTTCAAAATATCGGCGCAATATTGGCGGCAGGCGGCAGTTCGTTCGAGCATGTGGCGAAAGTGAGCGTATTTCTGACCGACCTCGCCAATTTCCCAGATTTGAACGAAATTTGTCCGCGCTACTTCAAAATACCGTTCCCAGCACGGACAACGGTGCAAGTGGTCTTGTCTGGAGGAATGCTGATCGAAGTCGATTGCGTCGCCGAAGTGCCGACCCCATAATTCGCACATATGACTTTACCCAACACGATCGCTGAACTGGAAACGCCCGTCGCCACAGTCGATCTCGATCGGCTCGAAGCGAATATCGGGCGACTGCAACGCTATCTGGATGAACACCGGATCGCCAATCGACCGCACATCAAAACGCACAAAATCCCGACCATCGCGCACATGCAGATCGCGGCGGGCGCGGTCGGCATCACCTGCCAAAAATTGGGCGAGGCGGAGATCATGGCGGGCGCGGACATCCGCAATATTTTCGTGCCCTACAACATCCTCGGCGCGCAAAAGTTGGAACGACTGGCCGCGCTCGCCAAAGGAAGCACCCTCAGCGTGACCGTTGACTCGGCCATCGTGGCGAACGGCCTCTCCGCGATGGCTGTCCGTGCCGGGATCACGCTATCCGTCCTGGTGGAATTCGATACCGGCATGGGGCGCTGTGGCGTTCAATCGCCGAACGAAGCCGCCGATCTCGCGCGCACGATCAACCGTTTGCCGAACTTGGAATTCAAGGGACTGATGACGTACCCCGCCAACGAAAACACCGACTCGTTCGTGCGGGTGGTCAAAAACGATCTGGCGGCGGATCGTATCCCCGTCGCTGGTGTCAGCGTCGGCGGCACGGCCAAAATGTGGGAAGCGCACATCCATCACGAGATCACCGAATATCGGGCTGGTATGTACATCTATGGCGATCGATATACGCTCAAAGCGGGCGCGATCAGCCTGGAGGATTGCGCGTTGAAAGTGATCACGACCGTCGTCAGCCGCCCAACCGCCGAGCGCGGTATTTTGGATGGCGGCAGCAAAACGTTTTCGTCCGACTTATTAGGACTGACGGGACACGGGCTGATCCTGGAATATCCCGACGCCGATTTTTATGCGCTGTCCGAAGAACATGGGCATTTCGATTTTTCAAGGTGCGCGCGCAAACCCGCCATCGGCGAGCGCGTGACCGTGATCCCGAATCATTGCTGCGTAGTAAGCAATTTATTCAATCAAATGGTGGGCGTGCGGGGCGATCGTGTCGAAGTCGTGTGGGACGTAACGGCCAGGGGCGCGTTGACGTAACAACGACAAATCTCAATCGCAGCAGATTCACCTCACCCCCAGCCCCTCTCCGTCCTCACGGAGAGGGGCTGGGGGTGAGGTTCTTTTTTGCAATCGCCCCGTTGGATTCTAGCGAGTCACGGGCAAGCTGGCGCGTGAACCCAGCACACGTATGAAACTGCCATCGACCCACCCCGTACCTGCCAGACCCGCCACCCGTAGCCAGTTTCCGCTCGCGCTCTGACCGAGCACTGTATACGTTTCGCCCTGATGAGCCAGGCCCACCTGGGCGCTGTTTGTGCCGGGAGCGCTGCGCAGCGTGAGTGTATAACCCGTCACCACGCCCGGCAGTGAGGCTCCAGCGATCGGTGCGAGTGCTGACGAATCGGCGGGGCGGATCGAACTGTTGAGCGATCCACTGGCAGCCACCGACAACGGATTGTTTGGATCGGACGAGACGACGGCGTGATAAAAAGGCGGATTATTCAACTGAATCGGAGAGTTCAGAGGGTTGCCAGCGGGCGTCGGCGCGACCAGCGGATTCGGCGTTGGATTGCCAGCATTGGGCGATCCCGGCAGCGATCCGAGTAGTTGAATATCAGAGGCGCGCACCCAACCCAGGTTCGGTCCGCTCACGAAAATCTGATAAAATTGACTGCTCGGATCGGGCGTGGTCACGAACCACGTCTGCCCGGCTTTGAGCATCGCTTTGACATTGGCGTCATTGCTCGGCGCGTCGAGAACCGGCGTATCGACCCGGATGAGCGCCATCACGCGGGTGGTCGGGGGGTAATAATTCGACGAGCCGGTAGGGGTCGCACCCGGTTGCGTGGTAGGCACAATAGTGGGAGTCGGCCCGCCGCAGTTAATGGGAAATGGCCCCGCACTCGCCAATAGGATGCCATTTGGATCAGAGGCGTTGAATGTCGTTTGGTCATACATGAATGCGTGCAGCGCAAAACCGAGGGCGGGGACTGTGAACGTCGCTGTGGATTGCGACGTGGCTATTCCCGTTCCAAAGTGCGCCCGACGGGATGACACCAAAACCGTATTTCCGAAGCCATCGATGATCGTGATACGGTAGTAATCCGCATTTGCACCTATGCCGGAATCGAAGCCATCATTGGTGGTCGGGTCGCGCGTGAGCGTGATCACGGCACCTAAGCAAGTGGAACTGTTGATCGACAAAGCAGCGCTGCTTGGATCAATGGCTCTCGAGGGCACGGCCAGGACAAGCGTCAAAACCAACAGTGGAATCACTGTGGCGACCACAATCACGCGAAATGCTAATTGGCGATTTGACATACTGCCCCCAATAGTGCCCGGACGCTAAAATGTATTGAATCCATTATACGCACATTGCCTGCTCACGCAATGAGAAGGATGTCCCGGGTGCATTCAACGTTGGGGGCGAGATTCGGGAATGGACAAACCCCTCTATCTCCAGCCCTTTCCCCCCGCCTGCGTGGGGGATAAGGGCTGGGGGGATAGAGGGGTTCTATGATCTGCCCCAATCCCTGAATGCACCCGTGACACCCGGCAGCGCAATGGCAAAGTCGCGGAACCTCACTGCCCTCCGCATTAGCGTTCACCCGAATTCGCGCAGGCCAGATCATTGCGAGACGTATGTCGTCATGCCATCTATCACGGAGTTAAAAGCGCTTTTGCCGCTTCTATATAAGCGAGTGATTGGAGACTAGCTGGGCTACACTACCCTTTTGCAACTTTTGCTATCTCATACGCAAACTGTCTGAATCGAATATTATCCCCTGTAGATTGGAACGTTTTACTCCAACCCTCGTATGAGGCAATATCAGGCACGTAAGTTTGTAAGTAACTGCTCAGGGGGTAAATGGGCAAAAAACGTAATTTGAAAAAGCCGATAGGCA
The DNA here is from genome assembly GCA_038230635.1 of Aggregatilineales bacterium. Taxonomy (GTDB): domain Bacteria; phylum Chloroflexota; class Anaerolineae; order Aggregatilineales; family UBA2796; genus JBBRMW01. Next base: position 10,244 of record JBBRMW010000116.1, read on the forward strand.
AGGCATTTCCCAGGCCCATTCACTTTTGAGTTTTACAAATTAGCAACCAAAAGCGCATAAAGATGATGTTTACGTAATTGACTATCCTATAGGGTATTATCATAAATTGATTACTGCGCAGCCAACATCTCTCATTGTTCTCATTTGTGACCCATAGTGACCCGAAAATTGCGAAAAAGACGGCTGAGCAGTTACGTTTGTAATAAGTGTGCGATAGGGGTAGGACAGGAATCGAATGAAATATAGGCTAAACGTGTGTGGGGAGTGTCTGCCAGAATATTGAATCCTTCATATTCGTATGTGCGAGATACCCCCTGACAAGAAAATTTAGTTTTTACACCCTCAATTTCATTGAAAAGATTTACAGCTTGTTGGATTTCAGGATCAAGTTCGCCTCTTGAAGGTTGAAATGCGTTGTCAATCTGCATAAGGGTTTGATATTCAACCGAAGATGTAATATTTTTCCAGTGCTTTTTGAAAAACGAATACATCTTCGGTACACTACCCAACTTTTCAGTCAGTAGACTCTTTTGCCAGAACTCCGCAGCAGCATTCCGGCGAAACAATCGATCTCGTATAGCCCAATCCGTTGTCCGGGCTATCGATGCTTGCCGGTAAGGTTCATCCTCGGCAAAACGTTTGCAAAATGCTCTCATATGTTGTTCAACCACATCATTAAAGTAAAAAGAGCGCACCCAACGCGGTTCACTTTTTCTCTCTTGCCAGTGAATATCACGCTGATCAAGGCCCGTTTCGTTCCCTGAGTCATAAACTATTTGGAACGAAAAATCGCCATACCAATATGTTTGTTCAATGCCATAAATGGTCACATCTGACCTTCCTGAAGATTTTACGCTGCATCTACTCTGTTATTGCATGTTCTATGTACGCTATCGACTGGACACTTGATTTTCTACACAGTACAATCTATTCACCTCGCGGAGACAATTGGGATGGACATAAAACGTATTCGGATGAGCGATCCTTATGGTCAAACGCCATCTAATATATACAGTGACTTTGACTGGGTGCGTCGTCATGAAAAACAACTTTTAGAGAAATATGGTGAATGTTCCATTCTTGTCTACAATCAGCAGGTAATTGGTACCGGTTCAACCTACCAAGCTGCCATTGAAAATGCTGAACAAAACTTACCCTGGAACGTTTCAGAAGTAACCCCAATCCATGAGCGACTTCGTCATCGATTACCATTTTCCAGAATACGCCCAACAAATTTGCAATCTTCCGAAGAAGGTGAAGATTAAGAATGCAAAGATTTGATCTCCGCCTTTACCTTGATCCTAGCGAAGCAGAAATTTTCTTGAAGGTTTTGCGAAAAGACGGCACATACGAAAGATTAACGGCAGCCATTGACACAGGTGCCGCTGTGTCGTTATTGCCTAACGACCTGCTGGAACTTATAGTGTACCGACCAAGCCACGGTGCAACCGTCGTAATTGATCAAGCTGGTATTGCCAAACAGGCATTTCAAGCCTTTGAAGCTTATGTGACTATCATCCTTGAAGATCATCTTGGGCAAGTTTCTCAACCTTTTGAGATTCGTGCTTGGTTTGCAGATACCAGCTATGTGTTAGTCGGTTTTTCTGATCTTCTGGATCGTGCGGTCATTCACATTGATATGCCTCAGCGAAGTGGTTGGCTGGAGATTGATGCGTAAGTGACGATGATTTAACGTTTATCCATTCCATTTATTGTATAGCAGATAGGTTCTTTGCTTCTTCGATGTATTGAATAGATTGATGCCGGAAGTAGGTGTTATATAGTTCCGCGTAATGACCGCCGCCAGCTAACAACTGATCATGGCTGCCTTCTTCGATGATCTGACCTTTGCGCAGGACGATGATCCGGTCGGCGTTGCGAATGGTCGAAAGCCGATGCGCGATCACGATCGAGGTGCGTCCCTTGAGCAATTCCTCCAGCCCTTCCTGGATCAGCGTTTCGGTGAAAGGATCGATGCTGGCGGTCGCCTCGTCCAGGATTAAGATCGAGGGGTTTTGCAGCAGCACCCGTGCCAACGATACCAACTGGCGCTGGCCCATCGACAGGCTGCCGCCGCGCTCGCCGACTTCAGTGTCGAAGCCGTTGGGTAGACTCTTGATCCAATCGCCGCCGCTGACGTGCTGCGCTGCCACCGCGACTTCGGCGTCGGTCGCTTTATTCTTGCCATAGCGAATGTTTTCGAGCACCGTGCCATCGAACAAAAACGGCGTCTGAGTCACGATGCCGAGCCGCGCACGGTAGCTGCTCAGATCGAGCGTGCGAATATCACGACCATCGATGGTGATGCGCCCGTCTTGAAATTCGTAGAAACGCGCGACCAGTTTGCCGATGCTCGATTTGCCTGAGCCAGTGTGTCCGACCAAAGCCAGTGTCTCACCCGGTTTGATGGTGAGTGAGAAATTGGTCAGGACCGGTTCGCCTTCGTTGTAGCGAAAATTGACGTGATCGAAGCGAATTTCGCCGCGAATGGCAGGTAGCTCGACGTGATCGGTCTGCACGACTTTCGATTCAGCGTCGAGTAGCGCAAAGACGCGCTCACTGGCCGCCAATCCAAGTTGAAACTGACTCCAGAACGAGGCGATGCTCGTCAGTGGAAACCAGAACAGCGCCAAGCCCTGAATGAACAGATACCAACTACCCGCAGTCAAGCCACCTGCGCGCGCTGTTTGGCCGCCAAAATATACGATTGCCGCCGTGCCGATCCCCGCCAGGAGGTTGAGGACCGGGAAAATTCCGCTGAATACCCACCCAGTACGCAGGTTGATCCAAAAAGATTGCGCGTTGACCTGCAAAAACTCGTCGTAGATCGCGGATTCCTGACGAAACGTCTTGGCGACGCTGATGCCGCTGACGGTTTCCTGAACGTGCGAGCTGACGACGGCGCTGGCGCGGCGCGATTGTGTGATCGTATAGCGTGCGATGCGGCGGAAAGCAAACGCACCACCCATAATAAACGGTGTCAGCGCCAACACCATCAGAGTCAGGGTCAAGTTGATGCGCAAGAGAAAAATCAGCAGCAACGCCACCAGCAACAACTGGCCGATTAAATCGACGGTCAGCGTGACCACCTGCGAAAACTGCTGCGTGTCCGAAGTGACGCGGCTCACAATCTTGCCGGACGGATAAGCGTCATAAAAGGACAAGTCGCGCTCGGTGACAGCATTGAAAGCATCTTCGCGTAATTTGAGCACGACATCGCCGATGGCTTCAGCCGATAAGCGTCGCCTTACATAATTGAATGCCCAGGCGAGTGCCGCGATCAGCGCCACCGTCCCGCCAATCAAGGCGACGTTGGTGCCTGCTGCGTCGCGTTGAAATTGATCAATGCTGCTCGAAATAAAGACAGGCAAAAAAGTGTCGACCAACGAGCCAGCTAAAATGGCTAAGCCAATGATTCCGATGCGGTGTAGCTGCGGTTTGAAATAGCCGAAAATGCGGCGCACCAACTGGTTGTCGCCGTAAGTACGATCGTATTCTTCGCCGTCGAGGCCATCCATCAGGAAGCCCATATGCGCGTCTCCTTATCGAGGCGGGGAACGGAACATATATTCTAGTCGATCGGTGCGGATTCGACCAGGGTGGGTTTATCGCTAATGGGGCAGAACCTCACCCCCCAACCCCCCTCTCCGTACCCACAGCGAGGGGGCGTGAAGCCGCACTGCACCCCCTCCATACTACGGAGAGGAGCCGGGAGTGAGGTTCTTCAATACGCGCTGATCGGCCATTGCCAGGAAGTCGCCGAGCACCGCGCGGAAGCGTTCAGGGGCATCGCGCTGGATGAAATGGCCGATATCCTCGAATATTTCCAGGCGACCATCGGGTACACGATCGATAAAGCGCCGCGCCACCGGGATCGGGTTGAGGGTGTCCAATGTGCCGAGCATGATCAGTACCGGGCAGGCGATGGTATGCGCGTCGGCGTGGCTGATGTCCCCGCCCGCCGCAATCAGACCGAGCATTCCGTCCACCCAGTGAGGAACCATCACTTCCCAGTAGCTTCCCTGGCGTGCCTTCATGGCTTCCGATATCCAGGTGGGTGGCAAGTGATCTTTGATCCGCTGCGTCATCTCCACGCCATACGCGCCGACCGCACCCCAGGCCGCAGCCGACCGCAGCGCGTGAATCTCGGCAAGGCGCAGTGCTACCTCGCCACCATCACTAAAGCCGAGAACATGGGGTCGATCGAGCCCGAGCGCATCGATCAGCGCGGCTATATCCAGCGCATCGCGCCGATAGAAATCCGACGGAAAGGTCCGCGGCTTCGGAAATGATTGACTGTAACCACGCAAATCGGGCGCGATCACCCGATAGCGTGCGGCTAGCCAATCGAGTTCGGCGCTCGTGTCGGATCGTCCGCTGCCCATGAAACCATGCAGAAACACGAGCGGAACGCCCGATCCTATATCCTCATAGTAAAAAGTAGCGTCGTTCACTGTGATATACGGCATCGAAATAACCCTTTCCGATCAGCCGATCGAACTGCTTGAACTGATCACTATCTCAAAATAACATAGAATGTGTAAAAACTCTGACAAAACCCATATCTTTGCGAGGCGACCAGGGTTTAGTTGGTGAAATCGCGGCAGTCAGCCATCAGGCAAGTGCAATACGCGGTTCGGCAGGAGAAATTAACGCAATATTCATTCTTATCATCGAACACAACCTTGAAAAATGCAGATTCATTGATTCGCTCGATTCAAACACTTTGTGCTAAACTCTCCGTCGATTGAGGGATGAACGCCGCAGCCATCCATCGATACATGCTGGATCAACCCGCCAGCGTGTGAATCGCCCCTCAGCGCAAGCCGATACGAACATCATGCGAGACGATCGCCAACCGTTTGTGCCAATGGGAAATCAGCGATGGTTAAATCGACCTTCAACCAAAATGCGCGACCGTTCCTGCTACAATCAGGCGCAGCGATCGTATGCTCTGCTACCAATTCATGTGTTTATCATCGAGTCCGTAACCCATCTAATCCAAACACCAATCGAAATATTGGGTATTTCTTGGGGGGTGAAACGTGGAGAGTGACCTAATCATGACCACCGTCGAATTACCCGCCGCCGGCAGTAATAACGAGCCGCGCGAGCAAAAATGCACGCACTGCGGCTTCCTATTGCGTAAAGGTGAATTGGTGTGTTCCAACTGCGGCACGATGCAAGTTCCCGCCAGTGCGTTGGCCTCGGGAGCCACCAAAGCGCTGCCCAATACAACCGAAACGTTCGACAGCAAACGCGCCCGGATCGGCAATGTGCCGCGCGAATTTCAGCGCGTCAAATTTACGATCGCCAACCGCGATCTGCTGCTGCCGCGCAAATCCCGCTTGGTTATCGGGCGCAATGATCCGGTTTCAGCCACCCGTTCGTCGGACATCGATTTGACGCCCTACGGCGCGGTCGAGATGGGCGTCTCACGCCAGCACCTCGAACTGACTTGGCGCAACGAGTTAATCTTCATCGTCGATTTGGGCAGCACCAATCGAACGATGCTCAACGGCCAGTTCATCACGCCCGCCATCGAACGCATCCTGCGCGATGGCGATCTGCTGATGATCGGCCACCTGACCGTGAACGTGCGCTTCATCGACACCTAACACCACACTTCATGACCGTCGCACAATTATTGCTGATCGGGATCGTGAGCGTGCCCCTCGCGCTTACGGTCAGTAATCGGCTGCGCGCCGATACCGCCGCCCTTTTGATCGCCATCGGGTTAGGGTTGGCCCAGTTCTTGGGGATCGCCATGCTCGGTGCGGCCAATACGCCGAATGAGGCCAGTAAAGCGATCTCTGGCTTTGGGCAGCCCGTCGTAATCACCCTATTGAGTCTGTTCGTAGTCACGCGCGCCCTCGATAAAACGGGCGTCACACGCTGGATCGCGGGACGGATCGTGCGTTTCGGCGGCAGCTCAGAAGGGCGCTTGATCATCTTGTTCACGGTGGCGGGGGCGCTGCTCTCGCTGGTGATGAACAATTTGGCGGCGGGCGCGCTGCTGCTGCCAAGCGCGATCGATACGGCGCGGCGCAGCAATGTCCGTGCCAGCAAGCTGCTGATCCCGGTCGCCTATGGGACGCTGCTGGGCGGGGCGGCCACCTATTTCACAACCGCCAATATCATTATGAGCGATTTGCTGCCGACGGCTGTTCCGCCCCAATCGCCGCTGGGCATCCTCGATTTTACGCCGACAGGTGGCATGGTGGCGCTGGCCGGAATCGTGTTTATGGCGTTGTTTGCGGCACGATTGCTGCCCGATCGCGCGCCGCTGCATCCGCTGCTGCTGCGGCCAACGGGCAGCCAATTGGAGAGTGCCTATCAACTGGACGAACGCTTGTGGGAGGCGCGTGTCAAAGCCAGTTCGCCGCTGGTCGGCAAGACGCTTGCACAAGCCGGGATCGGTCAACAGTTAGGGATCGCCGTCGCCGCCATCTGGCACGGGCGACAGGCAAACCTCGCGCCGAGTCCCGATCAAGTGATCGCCGCCGACGATATTTTGCTGATCGCGGGACGCGAGGATCGTGTGCTGCAATTGAATGAGCGTGGATTTTTGATTGGACGCGAAACGCCGCGTAATGGCTCGATCAGTGCGCGCGGGGTGACGATGATCGAGGTGTTGCCCGCGCCACATGCGAC
>JBBRMW010000117.1:0-16833 GCA_038230635.1 Aggregatilineales bacterium
AGCCCCCTCTCCGTGAGGACGGAGAGGGGGAGTCGCCCGATCCTCGAACCGCAGAGGTATCACGTCAAAATGATTAATCCGTCATGCCTTGAGTTTTGAAGGGACATAAAAAATGAGCATTCCAACTTTACCCGGCGTCACCGTCAAAATCATCACCAGCACGCGATTGACCACAGGCGTTCTATTCAGCGGCGCGGAATCGGGTACGCCTGTTTTGTTCGTGCATGGCAATGCCTCGTCAGCCACTTTTTGGGAAGAGATTATGATTGGTTTGCCCGCGAATTATCGCGGCATCGCACCCGATCTGCGCGGTTATGGCGACGCCGATCGCGCCGTGAAGATCGATGCGACGCGCGGCGTCGGCGATTTCTCCGACGATGTGATCGCGCTGCTTGATAAGTTGGGCATCGGGCGGGTTCATATTGTCGGCCATTCCATGGGCGGCTCGGTGTTGTGGCGCGTGATGATCGATCATCCCGATCGGCTGCTGACGGTGACGATGGTGGCGCCCGGTTCACCTTATGGGTTCGGCGGCACCAAAGGCGTGGACGGCACGCCTTGCTATGATGACTTCGCCGGATCGGGCGGCGGTATCGTCAACGCGGAATTTGCCCAGCGGATGGCGGCGGGCGATCGCGGCAGCGACAATCCGCTCTCTGCGCCGCGCGTGGTGATGAATACCTACTATTTCAAGCCGCCGTTTGTGCCCGCCCGCGAGGAAGATTTGTTGTCGTCGGTGATCAGCGAACATGTCGGTGGGCGCGAGTATCCCGGTGATTTCGTGCCATCCTCCAACTGGCCGAATGTTGCACCGGGCGTGTGGGGACAAGCCAACGCGCTCTCGCCGAAGTACGCGGGTGATGTGAGCGCACTGTTCCGCATCACGCCGAAGCCGCCCGTGCTGTGGGTGCGTGGCAGCGATGACCAGATCGTCGGCGATCAGTCGCTGTTCGATATGGGCACGCTCGGCGCGTTGGGCGCGATTCCGGGCTGGCCGGGTGCGGATGTGTTCCCTTCGCAGCCAATGGTAAGCCAGACGCGCGCCGTGCTCGATCAATATAAGGCGGCGGGCGGAACTTACGAGGAAGTGGTGATGCAGGACACCGGGCACAGCCCGTACATCGAGAAGCCCGCCGAGTTCAACGCGATCTTCCATGCGCACATTCGCTGAGGCCGACCGATGATCCTGGAACCCGGACAGACCGCCAGCCGCGTCAAAACGATCAGCGCCGCAGACATCGAAGGTTTCGCGCGCGCATCGGGTGATATGAACCCGATCCACCTGGATGAGGCTTATGCGGCGACCACCTCATTTGGGCGACAGATTGCGCATGGCTTGCTGACGGCCAGCTTGATCTCGGCGGTACTCGCCAACGACCTGCCCGGTGCCGGATCGATCTACCTGGGGCAGACGTTGAAATTCACCGCGCCCGTCTTCATCGACGATACGATCACGGCTACCGTGACGGTGACGGCCTTCCGCGCCGATAAGCGGATCGCCACGTTTCGCACCACCTGTACCAATCAGGCTGGCAAACTTGTGTTGGAAGGCGAAGCGACGGTGCTTGCGCCGCCGTGATCGCCTTTGAACAGTGCTATTGAGAATTATCAGGAGAAGAAAAACATGTTTCGCAAAGGATTTTTTGTAGCAATCGTCGCAGCCCTCTGTTTGAGGGCGGCGGCAACAGGTATCGTAGCAAACGCAAAGCAGAATCGCGCGGATGGCAAACCGCTCACGATCGGATTGCTGACCGATCAATCGGGCGCGCTGGCGATCTACGGGCTTGAGCAAGAGCGCGGATTTAAGCTCGGCTTGCTCTATGCCGCTGGTATCGATCCGGCCAAATATGATACGCTCGATAAGGCGCTGGCCGCCGTCAAAGTGGGCGATCGCCCGGTATCAGTCGTGATGCGCGACAATGCCAGCAAGCCAGATGTGGCGGCCAGCCAAGCCCGTGAGGTCGTCGAACAAGGCGGCGCAGAGATTCTGGTCGGTGCGCCCAGTTCCGGCGTGATGACAGGTGTCCAGCAGGTCGCCCAAGATGACGACGTGATCCTGATGGCCGATCCTGCCGCGTCACCCGCCATCACGGGTGCGAACTTCAACGTGAACACCTTCCGCGTCTGTCGCAACACGTATCAGGATTTCCTGGCCTTCGCGCCCTATGCGACCGCCAACATCGGCACGAAATTCGTAATTCTGGCGATTGATAACGACTTCGGCAAATCATCCGCCGCCGCTGCGCAAGCCATCCTCGGTAGTGCGGGAATCACCTTCGTCAAAGACCCGATTTACGCGCCGCTCGAAACCACCGACTTCACGCCGTACTTGCAACAGGTGCTGGCTTCCGGCGCGAATGCGGTGCTGCCAATCTGGGCAGGTAACGGCTCCGTGACGCTGTTCCAACAAATCGCCGAATTAGGTGTTGGCAAGAAGATGGCCGTCGTCGCCGCTTTCAACTCCAACCCGATCGTTGCCAAGAGCGATCCGAGCATGGTCGGCAACGTCTCGTGGATCGTGTACCACTACACTTTCCCCAAGAATAAGATCAACGATTGGCTGGTCACGCAGTACAAGGCCGCCTATAAGACGCCGCCCGATCTGTTCAGCGAGTGCAGTTTTGCCACCGCCCAGGCGCTTTACACAGCATTGACCGCCACCAAAGGCGACGCGACGCCTAAAGCCATGATCCCGGCGTTGGAAGGTCTGATCTTCAATGGCCCCAAGGGTGTGTACGGCATTCGTCCGTCTGATCATCAAGCGCTCGTGCCGATGTATATCGCCAAACTGACCAACCTCAAGGACCCGGATTTCAAGTTCTACGATCTCCTGGCCGAAGTGCCCGCTATACAGATCATCCCACCGTGCGCGCTGCCGAAAGACCTACTAACTCGGTGCGCGATCGATAAAGACTTTATCGCCAAACTGGCCGCCGCTTCACCTGCGCCTGCTCTAGCCGCGACGATGGCTGCGACGCCCGCCGCCACCAAGTCGAGCTAGTGCAATAAATGGAGTGCCGGGAGGGATATGTTGTCTTTCCCGGCTTTTGAAAATGATGACCGATATCTTGCTCGAAGCGCAATCGCTGCGCAAAGAATATGGCAGTCTGATCGCCGTCGCCGATGTGAGCTTGCAGATCGAACGCGGCAGCACGCACGCGATCATCGGGCCGAACGGCGCGGGTAAAACGACGCTGTTCAACCTGCTCAGCGGCAAATATCCGCCGACGCGCGGCCATGTGCTGTTCCGAGGGGTGGACATCACGCGGCTGCCTGCCTATCGACGCGCCCGACTGGGTATTGGCCGCTCGTTTCAGATCACCAATATCTTCCCGAACTTGAGCATCTTTGAAAACGTGCGATTGGCGGCGCAAATGCGGAGCGGCGTCAACTTTCGGGCGTGGCGACGCGCGGACTCGTTCACAGCGATCAACCGTCGCGCCGCTGATATGCTCGATCTGGTCGGCTTGGGCGGGGTTGCCGATCAACTCGCCAGCGTTTTGCCTCACGGCGACAAACGCAAACTCGAATTGGCGATTCTGTTGGCGGGTGATGCGGAACTGCTACTGCTCGATGAACCGACGGCGGGCATGGCGTCGGAAGGCGTGCCCGAACTGGTGCGGACTATCGCGGCGGTGCGCCAACAGGGGAACAAGACGATCGTGTTGGTCGAGCACAACATGGACGTGGTGATGGGCATCTCCGATCGAATCACGGTCATGCACCAGGGGAGCGTATTGGCCGCCGGGACGCCCGCCGAGATAAGCGCCGATAAAACGGTGCAAAGCGTCTATCTGGGCGAACTGTATAACGAGACCGATTGATTTGCCGATGAACAGGATTTACCTCACCCCCCAGCCCCCTCTCTGTCATCACGGAGAGGGGGAGTCGGACGCAACACCGTGTCGTTTTTATCTATTTGTGGCGACGTGCAACGGCATGTGGAGCTTTTGTGAATATTCTTGAAATTGAGGCGATCGATACGTTTATCGGGCAGTTCCATATTTTGGAAGGCGTCAGTCTGAGCGTGCCGTTGGGCGCGATTACCGTGATTCTGGGGCGCAACGGTGCGGGCAAAACGACGACGCTGCGCAGCATCATGGGTATGACGCCGCCGCGGTCCGGTTCGATCCGGTTCGAGGGTAAGCCAATTGGGGGCAAGCGCCCATACACGATCGCGCAGATGGGCATCGGCTATGTGCCAGAACATCGCGCGATTTTCAAAGAACTGAGCGTCCATCAAAACCTCGAAATTGCCGAGCGGCGGCGCGGCGATCTGCATCGGCAAGCTGCGTTCATCTTTGAGTTGTTCCCGGATTTGGAACGACTCGCGCATTTGTCGGGCGGAGCGTTATCGGGTGGTCAGCAGCAGATGTTGGCGATTGCGCGGGCACTCGTGCCGGATAATCGGCTGCTGTTGATCGACGAACCCAGCGAAGGACTCGCGCCTGTGATCATCGAACATTTGATGGCGGCTATCAAACGCTTATCAGGGCAAATGACCGTGCTGCTCGTCGAACAAAACTTCCGTATGGCGAGCCGCTTGGCCGAGCATTACGCGATCATCGAAGAAGGGCGCAGCGTGGCGACGGGCGCGATGGCCGATCTGCGCGGCGATGAAGTGTTGATCCGGCGCTACCTCGGCGTGACGACGGGCGGCGCAGCATGATCAAGCAATCTCAACGTACCTCGATCATAGCGATCATCGTGATTTTCGGCGGGCTGATCGGCTTCAGCTTCGTGACGGCGGGCAGCCTCGGCGACTTTGGGATCACCATGCTGAGCGGCCTATTTCAAGGAATGCTGCTGTTTTTGGTGGCCTCCGGTCTGTCGATCGTGTTTGGCTTGATGGGCGTGCTCAACTTCGCGCAAGGTGGCTTTTTCATGCTTGGCGCATATGTTGCCTACGATATTCAGCATCCCGGCGGCCTGATTGACTTGACAGGCGCGATTCCCGATCCGAACGTGCGCTTTATATTCGCGGTCGTCGGTGCGGCGATTGTCGGTGCGGTGCTCGGTTTCGGCTTCGAGCGCGGCCTGCTGCGACCGTTGTATGCGCGGCCCGTCTTCCAACTGGTGCTGACCTTCGGCGTCTCGTTGGTGATCGTGCAAGTGGTCAAGGCGCTATGGACAACGACGCCCTACAGTTGGACCGAAACATTTGGCGTGCGCGAAGGCTTTTTCGAGCTGTTTGGGCAGCGTTTCAGCACGTATCGGTTGTTCGTGGTGGTCAGCGGATTCGCGTTGATCGCCGCGATCTGGCTGCTGTTGCAGCGTACCCGGATTGGGATCATCATTCGAGCGGGTGTCGAAGACAGCGCGATGGTCGAGGCACTAGGAATCAACGTGCGGGCGGTGTTCGCGTTCGTATTCACGCTCGGTTGCGCGGTGGCAACGCTGGGTGGTGCGATTGCCGCGCCGTTTCTGGGCGCATCAGCAGGACTCGGCGACTCGTTCCTGCTGGCGAGCATCGCGGTCGTGGTGCTGGGTGGCTTGGGCAGCTACGGCGGCACTGCGATTGGCAGTTTGCTGGTCGGGCTGGCGGTATCGGTTGTGGCATCTTATGCGACCCGTTATTTGAATGCGCCGGTTTGGGCGAGTCTGACGCCAATGCTGCTGTTGATCCTCGTGCTTCTGATTCGACCGAGCGGCCTGTTTGGCGAGGAACGTTGATATGTGGCGATTATTACGCGCGAACTGGCTGCCGCTGATTATCCTCGTCTTTTTGATCGCGTTCCCATTTATCGTGGGGGCGCTCACTGCTTCTAGCCCGCTCGGACTGCTGCGGGGCGATCGGGTGATCATGCGCGGCGACTCAGTGCGCTGGCAGGCCGTATTGATCGAGGTGTTCATTCTGGCGATCCTGGCGATGAGCTACAACTTGCTATTCGGCTTCACGGGCGTGATCTCGTTCGGTCATGCGCTGTTCTTCGGGTTGGGCGGCTATACTTTGGGGATCATGCTGGAGCGCACCGATCTCGCCAAAGGGAGCGCATTGATCGTGGGAATCGTCGTCGGATTGGTACTCAGTGGGCTGATTAGCGTGTTGATCGGGCTGGTATCGCTGCGGCTGCGCGGCGTTTATTTCACGATCTTTACGCTGGCGATCGCGCAGATGTTCTTTATCTATTTCAGCCGCCTGGAACTGACCAACGCCGAAGACGGCTTCGCCATTGGCGCGTTACCCGGCTGGCTCGATCCATCGCAGGATCGCTTGGGCTTTTATTATTTGGCGCTGGGCTTGTTCGCGTTCACGTTTTTGCTGATCCGGCGGCTGATTCATTCGCCGACAGGCGCGATCTTTCAAGCGATCCGCGAAAACGAGGATCGGGCGCGGGCAATCGGCTACAACACGCTGACCTTCAAGCTGATCGCGCTGGCGTTGGCGGGGATGATCGCAGCGGTAGCGGGGATGCTGTTTGTGATCCTCAACAAAAAGGTCGGACCGGAGATTCTGAGCGTGACGTATACGGTCAATCCGCTGTTGATGACGATCATCGGCGGCATTGGGACGTTCGCGGGGCCAATCGTGGGCGCGAGCAGCCTGCATCTGCTGGATACGATCTTCCGCGATTTGACGATCACGATCGGTGGATCGGCCATCAAAATCGCGGATGTGTGGGATTTGCTGCTTGGCCTGATTTTTATCGCGGTCGTGCTGATTTTTCCGAAGGGGTTTTCGGGATTGTGGTTAGCTCGCCAGAAGAAGCCGCGCCCAGACGCCAAATTGTAATGGCGCCTTGAAATTGCGGCTCATTGCTAATGGTAAAACCAATCAAACTTCGCGCATTTACCTCACCCCCGGCCCCCTCTCCGTAATCACGGAGAGGGGGAGTCGGAAGGCAAACCTAGACATACACGGCCTTTGATTGGTTTGACCATAGATAATGATATAGAAATAAATTAGTAGATTGTTTAGTAACATATCGCAAGTGAAAGCCAGCGTGTCAGCGTCGTTGGTGATCGGAAAGCACCATCGAAGCCGCACTTGCGGGATCAAAATAGGTCTCGCCGTTGGAGAGCAGATCGAAGATGAACGGCACGCGCCGATCGTGGCCGGCGTGCAGCGGGGAAGGCAGATGCTCACGCGCGAAAAATGCGGCGTCGAGGCATTCGATGCCGGGTATGGGCGTCAGATCGAGGCAGGCGACATGAAACACGGGGTGGAAAAGATGAATCGGCGCTTCCGATCCCCAGCGTGGGCCATCGAATATTCCGAGCAGACGAATGACCGAACCCCGCAAACCCGCCTCTTCCCAAAGTTCCTTAACCGCCGTCTCGGCCAGCGTCATACCAATTTCCGAGAGACCACCCGGCATCGCCCACCGCGCGTTATCGCGGCGCTGGATCAGCAGAATCTCGCCAGCCGAGTTAAATACCGCCGCATCGACGCCATTGGCGGGCGAGATATGCGTGAAAGTGGCCTGATCGAAGATCGCTTTGAAATCACTGGCTGAATGGCCGCGATCGGCTAATGCCGCCACTTTTTCGGCCAGTTCCATGATGCGCTCGGCGCGTTCGGTTTCATACACATTGGCCGCGAAATGCTTGCCGATCGAGGCCATGCCGCGCATTTCATCGGCCATCAAAAACAAGGTTTGTTGCAGATCGTCCACTGGCTGCCATCCTCACACACATTGATAGCTCACCACGACGGGCGAGCAACCGATCAGCGGGAGATCATACGGCTTTGGACGGGTGATGGCAAGCGGCGCTCGGCTGACGCCTGAGTGGGACTGACGCGGCGCTCAACTTCGGCGGCCACCCGCAGCGCCCCCGCCGTGACGCCCGCTGTGCTCTGGCCGGGGAAAACGCTGTCGCCGACCAGCCATATATTGGCGATCCCGGTATGCGGCCCGCGCGCTTGCAGCAAGCTCGTTTGTGCGAAACCGCCCACCATGCCGCCCGGTCGCCGTGTAAAGCGCTCGAACGTGATCGGCGTGCCGGGCATGATCAGCGTCGTCCGGTCGCGCAAACCGGGGATCACCCGTTCTGCGCCATCGAGCAACCGCTCCTGGTAATCGGCGACGCGCGCTTCATAGGCGGCGCGATCCGATTCACGCAAACCCCACCAGGGTTCGATATGCGTATGGGTGCTGAGCGTCACGGCACGATAACCGATTGGCGCGCGGGTCGGATCATCTGTATCCGAAAGCGAGACGAACACCGAGTTGCCTTCGCCGAGCGGTCGATCATAATCCTTCACAATCTGAAAGTGATCGGCATGGGTTGGTAACGCCTCGCTTGGCACACCCAAATACAAGGTGAACGCGCCCCAGGTGCTGCCCCGCTTGGTCCGTTCACGCCGCAACCCGGCGGGTGACGCTTCACCCAGCAGAGCGGACAACGCCCAGGGGGTCAGATTTGCCAGGATCAAATCGGCCTCGAAGGTATCGCCTTTGTTGGTATGAACGCGCGTCGCCTGCCCCGCTGCGACCTCAATCCGCGTAACCGCCTGCCGATACAAGACACGTCCACCATGTGCCTCCAAGGCCGTCGCCAGCGTCCGTGCGATGCCGCCCATGCCGCCCCGCACATGATAGGCCCCGGCACGCGGCAGATCGATCGCAATCGCGCCATAGAGGGCATTGGCGTGGGCGGCGGTAACTTGCGCGCTGATCATCAACTGCGCGTCGATGAAGGTGCGTGACGCCCGATCTTGGGCGCCGATCAGATCAAGCCAGCGTCCCATCGTCGTCAGTGCCAGCGGACTGAGCGGGATCAACGCGGGTCGAATTTTGGTCGCCAGACGCGCCACATCCGCGATTCCATGCGGCGGCCAGTTTGGAATGCGCCCTGCGAAATCCCAAACGACATCGGCAGCCTGCTCCTGGAGGTGCCAAAAATGCCGCAGTTCGGGCAGTTGGGCGTCACGTTCGGCGCGCCACCGCTCAGGATCGCCATAACGCGCGATCACGCGATCGGGCAAATGTACGACCCAGGCCGGACCGACGGGCGTAATCGGCCATGTCAGGTTGAGCCGTTCGGCCACGATGGCGTGCGGCGCGCCGGGCTGGAAGCCGCCCGCAATGGTGGCACCCGCATCAAAACGATAGCCCTGATGAAAAAAGGTACCCGCACAGCCGCCCGGATAAACGTGCCCCTCCAGTACGGTCACATCGAAGCCCGCTTTTGCCAATAACGCCGCCGCTGTCAGACCGCCAACGCCCGCGCCGATCACGATTATCTTTGTCGCAGCCATGTTTCGTCTTTGTCTATACTATGTATCATCCCATCATAGTGGTTTGCGGCTGCGAACGGCAAATTTGCACGTTGAATCGGTGTGCGACGACATCGTAATCACGGGTGACCCGGCGTGGTCATAGGCGTGAAGCTAAGGGTGAAACCAATCAAACTTCGCGCATTCACCTCACCCCCCGGCCCCCTCTCCGTCATCACGGAGAGGGGGAGTCAGAAGGCAAACCTAGACATAAGTGGCCTTTGATTGGTTTGACTATAAGGGGAGACGGTGCTAAGTGCGGGAGGCGTCGTCATTGGTGAGATGGACGAGGCCTGCCTCGTCCGTCCACTTGATGTCACAAAACCCGACCATGACCGCCGCCGTTCCTTAGCTTTACGCCTATGACCACGCTGGTCGCCCGCCAAAACGAATACGTCAGCCATATCTATTTTTTATTATCAGGTGACGGCGATACCGTGTTTTCCGCATTGGTACAGCCATTCATTGTGATCTTCCGCGAGCAGCGCCTCACCTTCGGCGGGACCCCAAGTCCCGTCAGCATAGGTGGCGATCGGCGGCGCGTTTTTGCTCTCCCAGGCGGCCAGAATCGGATCGATGATGCCCCACGCCAGATCGATCGTATCGGCGCGCGCAAACAGCGTCGGATCGCCGTGCAGCGCGTCCAGGATCAGCCGTTCGTAGGCTTCAGGGATCTCGCCGGGTTTGTAGTGAAACTCCATGTTCACCGACTGCGATTCCAAGATCGAATCGGGCACCTTTGTCTCGAACGACAAGTGGATTCCTTCGTCCGGGGCGACGCAAATGGACAGCGTGTTGGGCGTCAGCGCCGAACCCTCGATATGGGGGAAGAACGAGTGCGGCGGCTTGCGGAAACGGATGACCATTTCGGTCAGTTTGTCCGTCATCATTTTGCCGGAACGCAGATAAAACGGCACGTCCTGCCAACGCCAATTATCGACATACATTCGCAACGCCGCATAGGTGGGCGTCTGTGAATGCGGCGCGACGCCGTCTTCGGAGGTGTAGCTCTTATACTGGCCGCGCACCGTATTCTTGTGAACCTCATCGGCGGTCATGGGCCGAATCGAGTACAGGACTTTGGTGCGCTCGTTACGCTGGGCATCGGCGTTGAGGCTGGCGGGCGGCTCCATGGCGATCAGTGCCAATAGTTGCAGCAGGTGATTTTGAAACATATCACGTAAGACGCCCGACTTTTCGTAGTAGCCCGCACGATGGCCGACCCCGATCGATTCGCTGACGGTGATCTGGACTTCCTCGATGTAGTTGCGATTCCACACTGGCTCGAAGATCGTGTTGCCGAAGCGAAAAACGAGCACATTTTGGACGGTCTCTTTGCCGAGATAGTGATCAATTCGGTAGACCTGCGATTCATCAAAAACGGAAAGGATCGCCTTGTTAAGCGCTTGTGCCGAGGCACGATCGTGGCCGAACGGTTTTTCCACGACGATCCGCCGCCAACCATGATGCTCGACTTCCATATCGAGTGTGCCAAGCTGCGAAGCGATCACCTCGTAAAACTGCGGTGAAGTCGAGAGATAATAGAGACGGCCATCACCGGCTTTTTCGAGTTTGTGCAGCTTTTGATGCAGTTTATCGAAGTCGTCGGTGCTGTCGAAACTGCCTGTTTGATAGTGGATGGAAGCCGCAAATTTGCGCCATTTCTCCGGCTCCGGGATCGGGCCGACCAGCTTTTCGTAACCTTCGTGCAGATGTTTACGAAAGGACGTGTCATCGAACGGATCGATTGCCATGCCCACGATTCTGATCCCATCTTCAAGACGCCCTTTGCGATACAAGTTATAGAGCGAGGGGATCAGTTTGCGCTGCGTCAGATCGCCCGATGCGCCGAAAATCACGATCGTCTGGGTCATCAGTTACCGTCCTTTGGTTGCTATTCTTGAGAAACGAACTGCCTATCAGTTTAGTCGGGAATGGGGATTTGGGAAACGGCATCCGGCGCGCGCCTGGGAATGCCGATCAACAGCGCGATCGGCCCCAGAATGAACAGCCAGACGGCGTTACCGAGGCCGAAATGCTCGGCGGCCAACCCGATCAGGAATGGCAGCGTGCCGCCAAACAACCCTGCCACATTGCTAACCGTCAGCACAATCCCACTTTGTCCAGGCATCGCCGAATACAGTTGACCCTGAAGGATCGGATACCAGCCCGAATTGAAAAATCCCAGCAGACCCAGAATCACTAGCTTGGGCACGAAACCCGGCACGAGTAGCAGCGCGGGCAGCAGGATCAATTCGAGCATGGCGCTGATGCGCAGGTAATCCAGGCCACGCACACGCTCTAACAAGGGAATCAGCAAGAAATCGCCGAGTAACCCAACGCCCGTCCAGGCGATCACGGCGAGGCTGGCCTGCTCAACGCTGACGCCCACCACGTCCACGAAGTACAGCGCGACATAGCCGTACAAAATATCGAGCATCAGGTCAGAAAATTGCAACAACGTTAGCCAGCGCAGCACTTCGCGGCGACGCAGAGCGCGGATTGCATCGCGCACGCCGTCCATGAAACTGCGCGACTCAGGTTGATCATCCGAGTCTGTGGTTGCACCGTTTTGGATCGGGAAGCGGGTGAGCATTAGCCACAGTACAACGGTCAACACGCCCGAAGCCAGCATGACGGCGCGCCACCCCCCACCCAATGCGGCGGCCAGCGCCAACGCCACTGCACCGCACACGATACCGAGCGATCCGGCGAAAACCCAGCGTGCCATATTTTGCTCGTGGCGCTTCGGATCGGCGTCCATCAACGTCGATTGCGAAAGGGAAACGAATGCGCCCGATGACGGATAAAAGAGCAGAAACGCGACCATCATGGCCTCGAAACTCCTACTGGAGGCGGTCAGTAAACAGGCGATCGCAAAACCGAGACCGCCGCCTAGAATCAGTAAGCGCCGTCGCCACACATCGGCCAAAATGCCGAGGATCGGCTCAATGAAGCTGGCAAAAACGTTCGGCACGCTGAGCAACAAGCCGATTTGAACATAAGACAAACCCAGATCGGCGCGGATAAGCGGCCATGCCGCTTCGCGCGTGCCAAACACGAATTCATCGAGGAATTCGATCGCCAACAGAATCAACACAAAAAGACCGGGGCCGCGCAATCGGCGCAGTTGAGAAATGCGGAACATGAGATTTTCCTTCCTGGGAATGCAAGTCGAAGCTGGGGAATCCAAAAAGGCCATGAGCAAACGCTCACAGCCTTGAATTTGGCAAATGAAATTAGGAGGTTAGCGGATCAACTGCTGCCGCGACACAAAGGTCTGCCAAACAGCGCGCCGATGACGCGGTTGGATTGGGTATTCATGCGGCACAGTGTACCACAAAATCGTGGCAGAACCAGTCATGAAAATGGGGTAATTGACCTCACCACCTGGCCCCCTCTCCGTCATCACGGAGAGGGGGAGAAAGAGGCCACGCCGCGCGATTTTCATGATGTCGCATAGGTTCATCGTTCATGAGGACTCACCCCCAACCCCGTCTTCCAAACGTTGATCGGACGCGGCAAGCCGCGTCCCTACGAAACCCGACACTCCTGAAGGGACGACGGCGTGCCGCATCCGTCCGATTCAGCGAATCTAGATGCAATCGTCCTCGTGCTTAGCACTGAATTAAAGCTAACGGTCAAGGCTTGTGGTAGACTAGCGGGCATGGCAAACACACGTCCTGGTCGTCGCCATCGGATCGCCGAACAAAATGGCGTACTTGTCGCTGCCGCGATGATGGCGGGCGTTGGTTATGCGCTGCTCTATCAACTCGTCACCACAACGAATCCACTGGCGTTTCCGCGCTGGTTGTTTTTTATTTTGCTCTATCTGGCCGCGACAGGGACGGCGTTGCCGTTCGCCTGGATTCTCAATCGGCGCTTCACGCAATATCTGGTGCCGGGCGCCGTCATTCTACGCGAGAGTATGCTGGTCAGTTTGTACGTGGTCACGGCGGCTTGGCTGCAAATGACGCGCACGCTCAACACGGCGACGGGCTTCTTTTTGGCGCTCAGCCTGATCGTGATTGAGGCGTTTTTGCGGCTGCGCGAACGTCCCCGCGACGACGAGTCGTAGATACGTAATCCGGGTGAATATGCAAGGGGATTCACTTCACCCCTCTCCGTTTATCGATAGCTCGCCCCAAAGCTGTCGGTGCGTGAAACATGGTGACGGAGAGAGGCGGGGGCGAGATGAATCGGGGGACTCTGCACGTGCCTTGCCCCATTTACGCGGCCTTTCCTGCCATTTACCGATTGCGGTATAATTCCGCATGATTCACGCTGTACTGTAATGGAACTCTGCAATGGTTTTCTTTACCCGACGACTTCGCGCACTCAGCCCTGCTGCGCTATCCGCACGCGCTCAATCGATCTTTCGCGGGATGCGCGCACGCGGCGACATCACGATTTTGCTGATCGCCTGCGCCTTGATGGTTATCCCCGCGATTGGCCTGAATGGGCTGCTCAGTGTCCCCAAAAGCGGCACCTATTGGCCGATCAGCCTCAGCCAGTTGATCGTCGTCGGCGCCGCCTCGATCCTGTTTGGCTATGCCCTCGCGCGCAGCCGCTACAACGAACTCGTCGCGCTTTTGCTCAGCGGCGTCTATGGCTTGGCGACAGTTACTTTCATGGAATGGCTGGTCGCACCCGGCGATCCGATCGGGCGCATATTTGCGATTGTCACGCGCCTGCGCGATTCGGTCGCGCAAGCCAGCATGGGCAATGTGATTCAGGATCCGTTTTTGCTGATTCTGTTTCTGTGTACACTTTTTTGGTTTCTCGGCCACAACACCGCTTGGCACATTTTCCGCATCGATCGTGTATGGCGGGCGGTGATTCCGCCCGGCATCGTGTTATTGATCAACGGTCTTTATAACTTCGGACCGATCAATCTCGATTTGTATTTGATCATCTACGCTTTTCTCGCCCTGATCTTGGTCGTGCGCTCAAATCTGGATACGCGCGAATACGAGTGGTATTTCAATCATGTTGGCTACGATCGGCGGCTGCGAACGTGGTTTTATCGCAGCGGTGCAATCGCGGGGATCGCGGTGCTGCTGGTGGCATGGACACTGCCGACCGGCTCGCCAGAACAAAATCAGCAGCGCTTCCAACAGTTCATCAACGGCGATGTGCTCAAGCAGATCAACAAGCTGTGGGAGCGTCTGTTTACGCCGCTGGACAGCACGGGCACAGCCACCGCAGACTATTATGGCCGCGATCAACTGCAACTCGGCGGCGCGATCCAGCTCGGTGATCAGGAGGTGCTGCGCGTCAGCGTTCCGCTCGGCCCGCGCTACTATTGGGAGTCGCGCGTCTTTGATACCTATGCGAATGGCACATGGGATTCGAATCACCCCGAAACGCTCAAATCGGAAAGCGGCGGACTCGCTGTGACGCTCGAAGCCGCTGATCTGAGCACGCGCCAGGATGTGACGCAAACCTTCACACTCAGCGGCGGCCCGACTCGGCTGATCTATGCCGCGCCGCAGTTCCGCAGCGTCGATCGATCGGCGGAGGCCGAAGTCCATGTGATCGACCCGCAAACGGGTTCGCTCAATGTATCGGCAGTGCGCCCGCTGGCCGTGATTCAACAAGGCGAAGGCTATAGCGTCGTCTCGTCGCTCAGCACCGCCACCGCCGATCAACTGCGTGCTGCTCCCACTGCTTACGCGGGCTGGCTCGCCCCCGATCTGGCGCTCGATCCTGCCGCCGCGCCGCGCGCCCGCAAACTGGCTGCCCAGATCGTGGCCGATGCGAAAGCTGTCACGCCCTACGACAAGGCCAAGTCGATCGAATCATGGCTGCGCACCAATATTGCCTACGACGAATATATGCCGACGCCGCCCACGAATCAAGATGTGATCGATTGGGCGCTGTTTACGGTCAAACGCGCCTATTGCACCTACTACGCCTCGGCGATGGTCGTCATGCTGCGTTCACAGGGCATTCCGGCGCGGATGGTGGCGGGCTTCGCGCAGGGCATTTGGGATGCGGCCACAGGTGAGTATGTGGTGCGCGAACGCGACGCGCATACGTGGGTCGAGGTCTATTTTCCAGGCACGGGCTGGATCGATTTCGAGCCGACCGCCGCCCAATCGGAGCTAAACCGGCAGGATCAGCAAGCGCCGCACGCTACATCGACCGCGACACCCAGCCCCACACCGACTCCGACGCCGCTCCCGCCGACGGTCACGCCGATCATCAAGCCGCAGAGCAATAACCAGCAGCAAACGGTCGCCGTGCCGACGAATACGCCCTTCCCCACCGCCACGCCAACGATCACACCAACGCTCATCCCGGCTGCGCCACCTGCCCGTCCCACCGCGTTATCGGGATTGTTGGCGCTCGGCGTGTTCGTCTCCGTACTGATCGCAGTGATCTCATTCGCGGGTGTCGGCGCGCTTTGGTGGATCGAATATCGTGGACTCGATGGATTGAGTCCAGCGGCGCGCGCCTATGCTCGACTGAGCATCTACGGACGCTGGCTGCGCATCCCACAATCGGCGGGTGCGACGCCGCTGGAGCGTGGCCGCCGGATCGCGCGTGGCGTACCCCGTCAATCGGCCAATATCGTGTCGATCACTGATCTATACATTCACGAGCGCTATGCACCAATCGGCAAACCGAATCCCCGCTCGGAAGATCGGGCGCGGCTGGCGTGGCATAGCGCGCGCTGGGGCATGATCCAGCGCAAGATCGCGGGTTGGTTTCGCCGGGCGTGACACGGGTCGATCATCAACGTGAACAGTGAGATTCGACGCCTCCAAGAACTGGACATCAACGTGATCGCGGATGCATTCACGGCGATTGGCTGGAATAGACCCGCCTCACAGTATGCGCGTTACCTCGCGGAGCAATCGGCAGGCGGACGTATCGTGCTCGTGGCACTGGTGGATGGGGTTTTCGCGGGCTATATCACCATCAACTGGCCTTCGGATTATCCGCCATTTCGTGCCGAGAACATTCCCGAAATCCAGGATTTCAACGTGTTGCCGCAGTTCCGACAGCAGGGAATCGGCAGCCGTCTGATGGATGTAGCTGAAGGAATAGTGGCCGAGCGCTCTCCCGTCGTTGGAATCGGAGTCGGTCTGTACGCCGATTATGGCGCGGCACAGCGGATGTATGCGAAACGCGGCTACATTCCCGATGGGCGCGGCCTGTTTTTTCGGGGGCAATTTGTGCAACCGGGTGAGTCAGCGATTGAGGACGACGATCTCATTCTGCATTTCACAAAGGTGTTGTGATTTGGATACCACTAGTCTGATGACTTAGGATCTCACCTTACGCAGGAGGGTATAAAATAGGGGAATGACAAACAAAGAACTGCTCGACATCTACAGCGAATACCTGATCAGTAGCTTCGGACCAACCACAGGTACAGGTTTGGCCGGGTTGTTAGGGGGAGCAGTGAGCCACGACCAAATCCAGCGGATGTTGGGTAAAACAGCGTTGGGGTCAGCCGATTTATGGGCGATTGTGAAGCCTTATGTGCGACAGATCGAGCAAATGGACGGGGTGCTCATCATTGACGATAGCATCGCTGAGAAGCCCTACACGGACGAGAATGAGATCATTTGCTGGCACTACGACCACAGCCAGGACCGGAA
>JBBRMW010000118.1:0-16832 GCA_038230635.1 Aggregatilineales bacterium
ATCGATCGGATAACTCGCCGCCAATTCCAGGCCACAGGCCAACCACACCGCGCGCCGCTCCAGACCGGGTGCGCGACGCTGTACGAAAGCGCGCCCCCACGCCGCAAAAAACGCCGCCGGGATCGGATCGCGCATGTGGTGAATCAGGCGCTTGGGAAGGATCGATTGAAAGTCGGCAGCCTCGATCGGCGCGCGAAAATTTGTCCCGAACACGAGCGACTCATGCCGCAGATCATCGCCGCGCCGCCGATACACGTCAAAGGCGACCAGCCGTCCGCTCGGATTCGATGTACCCTCGATCAGCGCGCCATCCGGTTCGAGCGCGGCGGCCATTTCGCGCAAAGCTGGCACCACCGCCGACTCCTCATATTGGCGCAGCACGTTGTAACAGCGAATCAGGCGCGCCTGTTCCCCGCCCAACGCATCCGTCAAATTGAAGCCGCCCAGCCGAAAATCGATCGCGGGTGGCGTGGCATACGGTGCGGCAGCGGCGACGCGCTCCAGGTCGATTTCCAGGCCGAGCAGTCGCAGATTCGGGTTGATGCGTCGCAGCCGCGTCGCCATTTCGAGCGCCGTCCAGGGGTACGCGCCATAACCGACATCGACGATCAACGGCGAGCCACCAGCCAGCAGCGATTCGAGGGTGAGCGACGCGTACACATCGACCTGCCGCAGCCGATTCAGAGCCGTTTTGCCGCGTGTGGCGTGTCCACTCGGACGGCGTTGGCGCGGCATTATCGCATTATCTTCCACGTGCGAGCGAACCTGGCATGATCGCCCATTTGGTGCCCCCGTTTTGCAAACCAGTTCAGGGCGCGCGTTTTTTGTCGGCAGAGAGCTTTTTGCCGTTCGGGATCGTCTTGTTGGTGAACTCGGCAAAGTCGGCAGGCGCAATATCCGAACCGATCACGACGCCGCGCCCGATGACGAATTCCGGCGGTATATGCGCATTCTTACCAATCACGGTGATCCCCAATTCGCCGATGTCGAGGATTTTGCCAACCTGGGCGTTTTCGCCAATGATAGCGGCTTTGTCGATGATGCAGCGCTCAATGACCGCGCCCGCCTGGATAAACGTATCGGTTAGAATGATCGATTCGCGGATGACGGCGTTCGGGCCAACATATACGCCCGGCGATAATACCGATCGCTCGACGATCGCACCTTCACAGATGAAGCAGCCGTTCGTGATCATGCTGTTTTTGATGGTCGCGCCCGCCTGGATCATCACGGGCGACCGCTCCTCGCTGCGGGTATGGACAATCCACGAGCGATCATTGAGGTTGAAGGGCGGCGTCTTATCGAGGAAATCCATGTGCGCCTCCCAATAGGCGTCAATCGTCCCCACATCGATCCAGTAACCCTGAAACGGATAGGCATAAACGCTGAGCTTGGCCTTGATCATGGCCGGGATGATATCTTTGCCGAAGTCGTGATTCGAGTCGGGTTTCGCCGCGTCTTCGGTCAGCATTTGTTCCAGCACGCTCGTCTTGAACACGTAGACACCCATACTGGCGAGTGTGCTGGGCGGCTTCTCCGGTTTTTCGACAAAGGCGGTGATGCGCAGCTTTTGATCGACATCGACGATTCCGTAGCGGCTGCCCTCATCGAGCGGGACGTGGATCGTGCAGAGCGTCGCATCCGCGCCATTTTTGATATGGTAATTGATCAGCTCGTCATAATCCATCTGATAAATGTGATCGCCCGACAAAATCAACGTGTGATCGGGGCCGTTGCGCACCACGAAGTTGAGGTTTTGCCAGACCGCATCGGCAGTGCCCAAATACCAATCGGTATCTTTGCGACCCTTGTATGGCTGCAAAATCTGGATGCCGCCCGTGAAGCTGCGATCCAAATCCCAGGGTTGGCCGCGCCCGATGTGATCGTTCAGGCTGTGCGGGCGATATTGGGTGAGAATGACGACATCAAAAATATTCGAGTTGACACAGTTGCTCAAAGTAAAATCGATAATGCGATATTTTCCGGCGAAGGGAACGGCGGGTTTGGCGCGTTTGGCGGTGAGGACGCTCAGGCGCGTGCCCTCGCCACCAGCCAGGATAACGGCGCGTGCTTTCATCAGGGTTTTCCTCGCAGGCGATATGTTGACGAGCGATCGAATGGATACGCCGCCAATTATATCCGCAATTGCGCGCTCTGCCCGTCTTTTTCGGGCGATTGCAAAGACCGCCGCCTCACCTCACCCCCGCACCTCGCCGTAGTAATCGTTCATGCACCGACACTTTTTTGAAGGGGTCCTTGTCGAGAATAAAGGATCGCATGGCCGCCCGGTATTTCTGCCAATCGCTCCAAAGGTGTCGGTGCATGAACCGTGAGGACGGAGAGAGGCTGGGGGTAAGATGAAGCGGCGGACTTTGCCTATTGAACCATAAAACTTTTGTGATATAATCATAATTTGCCAGTTTCCATAAACCAAAACCCACCTAACTGAAAGGAAGCTATCGTCATCGAACAGCGGCCTTTTCCCATCTCGTTTTGTATTGTATAGTGTCCAGGAGTGGTCATGCAGCGGCGTCTTGACACGAAGAACTACGCACGTACCTTTAAAGTCCCCGAATTACCATCCCTCATTGATGTACAACTGAATTCGTTCAACTGGTTCCAGCAGGAAGGCCTGCGCGAACTGTTCAGCGAGATCAGCCCGATTGAGAGCTTCAATGGTGGACACCTGAAGTTGTATTTTCCCGGCAACGGCCCGGAAACCGAGGAATTCGGACTCCGCTATTGGTTCGAGGAGCCGAAGTACAGCCAGGAAATTTGCCTGGAACGCGATATGACCTATGCCGCGCCGCTCTATGTGACGGTCGCGCTGGTCAATCTGGAAGCGGGCGGCGAAGTCTTCAAGTCCGATATTTTCTTGGGCGACTTCCCGCTGATGACGGCCAACGGCACGTTTATCATCAACGGCACCGAGCGCGTCGTGGTCAGCCAGTTGATCCGTTCGCCGGGTGTCTATTTCGATGCTGACGAGGATCGCACGACGGGTCGCCGGATGTCCACCGCCAAGCTGATCCCCGATCGCGGCGCATGGATGGAATTCGAGACGCGCAAGAACGATGCGCTGATGATTAAGTTCAACCGCAAGCGCACGATCCCTGTCACGATCCTGCTGCGCGCGATGACCGCCGTCCGCGATGGCATGGATGGGGTTTCGCCGCTCAAGACGGGCAGCGACGAAGAACTGCTCGAATTCTACAAGACGGTCGATAAAAACCCCGACCATCAATACCTGCAAGCCACGCTCAAAGCCGAGCCACCCTGGGATTTGAAAGACGGCAATCATACCGTCGCCCAGGCCGCGCTGCTCGAATTCTTTAAGCGGATGCGCCCCGGTGATCCGGCCACGCTCGATAACGCACGGACGTACCTGGAAAGCCAATTGTTCGATCAGCGCCGCTACGATTTGGAGCGCGTCGGTCGCTACAAGCTGAATCAGCGTTTGCAACTCGACTCCGAGATTCCGCGCAGTGTGCGCACGGTCACCAAGACCGATCTCGCCTTGTTGGTTGCCCACATGATCCAGATCAACAACGGTGACAAGGACAAAGACGACATCGACCACCTGGGCAATCGTCGCGTGAAGACCGTCGGCGAACTGATCCAGAACAAACTGCGGATCGGGCTGCGCCGCACCGAGCGCGTCGTCCGCGAGCGCATGTCGATCCGCGAGCAGGAAAACATGACGCCCGTCACGCTGGTCAACATCCGCCCGATCGTGGCTGCCATCCGCGAGTTCTTCGGATCGAGCCAGTTGTCGCAGTTCATGGAACAGACCAACCCGCTGGCCGAGTTGACGCACAAGCGCACCCTTTCGGCATTGGGACCAGGCGGTCTGCGGCGTGAGCGCGCGGGCTTCGATGTTCGCGACGTTCACCACAGTCACTATGGCCGCATCTGCCCGATCGAAACGCCCGAAGGCCCGAACATCGGTCTAATCGGACGGCTCGCCAGCTATGCGCGCGTCAATGATTACGGGTTCATCGAAACGCCGTACTTCATGATCCATCGCAAGCTGCCGATTGCCGATCCCAACTTGTTGGGGCGTATCGTGCGTGAAGATGTGACCAACGCCGAGGGCAAAACGCTGGTTGGCGAGGGTTCGGTGCTCACCGCTGCCCACATTACCAAGCTGCAAAAGGCGGGCGTGACCGAAGTGCCCGTGAACCCGTTCATCAGCGACGTGATGAATTATCTCTCGGCAGACGAAGAAGATCGCTTCGTGATCGCGCAGGCCAACGCCGCCACTGACGATCATATGCAGTTCACCGGCGATCGTATTTCGGCGCGCTATCACCAGAAATTCTTGGATGTGGGGCCGGAGCGCATCGATTACATGGATGTTGCGCCGCGCCAGATCGTGGGCATCAGCGCCGCGTTGATCCCATTCCTCGAACACGACGACGCCAACCGCGCCTTGATGGGATCGAACATGCAGCGCCAAGCGGTGCCACTGCTGCGCCCGGATGTGCCGATCGTCAGCACGGGCATGGAAGATCAGGCCGCCTATGACTCCGGGCAGGTCATGATCGCCGAAACCGATGCCGAAGTGATCGGCGTGCAGGGCGATCAGATCACCGTGCGCGACGAGTTCGGCGAGCGCATTTATCATTTGCGCAAATATACACGCTCGAACCAGTCCACCTGCATCGATCAGCGTCCAGTCGTGCAGAAGGGTCAGCACATTCGGCGCGGCCAAGTGATCGCCGATAGCTCGTCCACCAATCATGGCGATCTGGCGCTCGGCCACGACGTGCTGTGCGCGTTCCTCTCATGGGAAGGTGGCAACTACGAAGATGCGCTGCTGATCAACGACCAGTTGTTGCGCGACGACAAGTTCACCTCGATCCATATCGAGAAGCACGAGATCGAAGCGCGCGATACCAAGCTCGGACCCGAAGAAATCACCTACGACATTCCGAATGTCGGTGATGACGCGCTCAAAGACCTCGACGAGGGTGGCATCATTCGCGTCGGCGCAGAAGTTGGCCCGAACGATATTCTGGTCGGCAAGATCACCCCGAAGGGCGAGAAAGAACTCAGCCCGGAAGAAAAGCTGCTGCGCGCGATCTTCGGTGAAAAGGCGCGTGAAGTCAAAGACTCGTCGCTGCGGCTGCCACACGGCGAGCGTGGCAAGGTGATCGACGTGAAGGTCTTCAACCGCGAAGAACACCGCGATCTGCCCGCTGGCGTCGATCAACTGGTGCGCGTCAGCGTCGCCCAAAAACGCAAGCTGACCCAGGGCGATAAAATGGCCGGGCGTCACGGCAACAAAGGCGTGATCTCGCGCGTGGTCGCCATCGAAGATATGCCGTATCTCGAAGACGGCACCGCCATCGACATCATCTTGAATCCGCTGGGCGTTCCGGGTCGTATGAACATCGGGCAGGTACTCGAAACGCACCTCGGTTGGGCGGCGGATCGGCTCGGCTTCCGCGCGGTGACACCCGTGTTCGACGGCGCGGATGAGCACGAAATTCAGGCGGAACTGATGCGTGCATGGCTGATCGATCATACCTGGACGCAGATCACCAACCGGGCCTGGGACTGGACGAAAGAGCAGAACTTCGGCTCGGAAGACCTGGAAGATGACGGTGAAGTGCGCCGTCTCTATATCGATCAGTGGATTGGCGCGCTGCCGGAGTATGACCGCGAGCGGCTGGCGCTCGAAGATGTGTATGCCCGCCGCGCGGTGATGCGCGAATGGATACGTGAGCAGGGCGTCAATCCCGACGACATGCTGCTCTATCAACCGCAGACCGTCTCGCTGGTCGAGCGCGATCGGCGTGACAACATGATGATCGAGTTCGGGCTGCGCGTCTGGGCGGCGGCGCTCGGTGGCACGCCGGTCGAGCCTGAGCTGACGGGCGAGGCGCTTCACCAATACGCCGATCGCGTGTTTATGCGCACGGGCGAGCCAGTACCCATCTACGGCAAGCAAAAGCTGTATGATGGCAAGACGGGTGAAGTCTTCGATCGTCCGGTGACGGTCGGGATCATCCACATGCTCAAGCTGGCCCACCTTGTCGAAGATAAGGTTCACGCCCGCTCGACCGGACCTTACAGCTTGGTCACGCAGCAGCCGCTCGGTGGTAAGGCGCAGTTCGGCGGCCAGCGCTTCGGCGAAATGGAAGTCTGGGCGCTCGAAGCCTATGGCGCGGCGCACACCCTGCAAGAGATGCTCACCGTCAAGTCGGACGATGTGCAAGGGCGCGTCAAGACCTACGAGGCGATCGTCAAGGGCGAGCCGATCGAGGAGCCGGGCGTTCCGGCCAGCTTCCGCGTGCTGGTCAAGGAATTGCAGAGTCTCGGTTTGGCCGTCGAAGCCATCACCGAAAACGGCGAAGTGATCCGGTTCGGCAAGGACGAAGAAAAAGCCCGTCAACCGAAACTCGGCATGGGGCTGCTCGGCTTGGCCGGCGATCGGTAAAGTCTCCTTCGTCACAATCTAAATTAACACAGAGGGCTGGTGATTATGATCACCAGCCCTCTGTCGTAACGCAATCAGCACATTTCTGCAGCGAACTCAAACTTCAATCGTAGAAACTACCGCTAAGATTAAGTGTCAAGATCAGCAATGCCCCGTACACAATGAACACCAAAATCGCCATGCTTACCAGATAAAGGAGACCGAGCAGCGTCGCCTTTGCAACGTCTACAATGAAACTGGACGGCCAAGAGCGATACACCTGAAACAAAAAGTTACCTAGAGTCACTGTCATCGATAAAAACGCCGTTAGACACCAGACAATCGGAAGTACGCCAACGAGGTTAAAGTGCGTCAAATGAATATCGCCCAGCGCGTAGAGCATAGAATATGAAACAGCCACTAAGCCGATCGTGATCAAAAAGATTCGTGGGCTGGGGCGATTAGCTTGATCGAGTCTGCGTTTTGCTTTGGTGGCGGTGCTGGGGAACACCGCTGGATTGAGATGCGGATCGACGTGCTGATCGGCTAATTCGCCATCATCGAGCAGTCTGATCGATCGCTTTCGCTTTTCGGATTGCACGGCGGCCTCCTAAATGCTATATCGTTTCATGACGAGGCGTTATTCGCCGATGCCACCGCCCCCCTTGAATATCATGATGATAACCCCCCAAAAGACGATAACGGTCCAGGCTGCCATGAGGACCAGATAGATGACACTGAGCGCCAGTGCCTGCCCAATGCTGTTCAGCGCGTAGGGATCACTTTTCGCCTCCCAGGATTCGTACACCCCCATTAGATAACGACCCACCATCAGCGGCATCGTCAAGAACGCCGCCGCACCCCAAATGATCGACAGCAAACCCGCCGGGCTGAAAAACTCACTGAGCACATAGAGAATGAAATACGCAATGATCCATCTGCCCCATCTGATAATGACGGCTCGCAGACTGGGACGGGTCACAGTACCGAGTTGGCGTTTTGCTTTGGCGGCAGCGTTGGGGAACACCGCTGGATCGAGCTTTGGATCGACGTGCTGATCGGGCAATTCACCGTCATCAAGCAGCGTGATCAATCGCTTCGGCCTTTCGGATTGCATACCGTCCTCCTGAACTCAGGTGGGGCGTAAGGCGCTTAGCCAAATATCGGCCATGTGGGCCGCGATCTCTGCCCCGCCCAAGCGTCCATCGGGATGATACCACACGCTGATCCAGTTATGCGCGCCCAGCAGTGCCTTCGTGAAGATCGGCACATCGACGGCGCGAAAGTCGCCGCACGCGATGCCGCGCTCGATCACTTGCCGGTAGCAGCGCTCGAACGAGTCGCGCCGCCGAATATACGAGTCGCGCGCCGCAGGAATCTCCAACAGCGTGCGACTCTCGAAGACGATCGCCGCGCCTGCCGCCACATTCTCGGTCACGCTAATCACCTGTGCCTCGACCATCTGGCGCAGCATAATCGCCGGGCTGAGCGGCTGCTGCATAATTGTGTCCAGCCGTCCGAGCACCACGTCCAGCCCCTCGTTCAGGACGGCCACCAACAGCGCCTCTTTGCCCTGAAAATGATGGTAAAGGCTGCCCGCCGTCAAACCGAGCCGATCGGCGATTTCGGCCATCGTCGCGCCGTGATAGCCGCGCTGTTGAAAGACCGAGGCCGCGGCCATCAGCACATCCTTGCGATTGACCGTTTGACTGGCTGGTTTGCGCGGCACGCCGAGACCTCCAAAACAAATCAAATTTAATCAAATTGAGGTTTGATTTTAGGGGAATCAGCGGAGATTGTCAACGTTGAGACCGCACCGATTAGAACCAAGTATGCGCCCAAGTCGGTGATTGAATCAGTTTAGGACGCTGTTCGTTGAAGTCAGCGATTTGGTGTTCGACCATCCCGGTTTGTGTCAAATGCGCCGCAAATAGTGCCCCATTATTGACGTAGACCAAACGCCCCTGCTGATCAAAATCCGCCCATTCGTCAGTAGCAATCGGAATGTTTACTTTCGTTTGTTCGTTGTATAACGCATATCGAAAAACATGAGGATCACCGGACGAAACATAGGTGTAGCCATAATCGTACATGATCAGCCGATAAGGCTTGTTTTCGGTACGTTTGTGCCGGATAGTCGGGTCAGTCGTTCCATCGGCGATATAGCCCCACGTCGCATAGGGATTTTGAAAAACATATGGGTTGCTATGCCCTTCATGTACCAGCGTCCACCCATATGCGTGAAGGCGTTGCATATAAATATTATCTTCGCGCTCATGCGGCACACATTGAATAATGTTCAGGTTCGGCGGTGGCAAATGATCTTTATGCGGTCGAGCCGATTCATGAAGTCTCAAACACACTGTAGTTTGATCGATAAATAAACCGCCACCGCCCCAAGTGCCAATTTCCGGCCACAAAGCCAATGCCGTGTAATAGGGTGGCTTGCTAATCGCCGTCCACGTATTGGTGTATCCGTCTGTGCGCATTCTGGACGGCCTTGCATGTTTTGCGGCAAAGTAAATTAATTTTGTGCCATCGGGCGACAAATCACAGCGCAGTTGATAAACACGTCCCTTGAACCACTGCCCATATTCAAAAATATCTTGTTTGGTATCCCAGAGGATAAGCCGTGTCCAGATATGCGGGCCGCGCCGAAAGATCACAGCTTTGTGAGCCGCTCTTGCGAGGATTACGTATAACCGACAAGGTGCTGGTATCTTAACCATTTTGATAGTGGAAGGTTGCCGGAGGTGATCCTCCGGCACTAAAATCAGATCAAAAACCGACTATTTCGCGGTGGCGACAGCGGTGGCGGCTTGTGTGGCCGTCGTATCCGCCGGAATCACGCCAAGCGTCACGCTGACATTGGCCTGCTTGCCATCACGGAAATAGACCAACTGCAAAACGTCGCCGGGCTTGCCACTCTGAACGATGTTGCGCAGATCATCCAAACCCGCGATCGCCTTGCCATTGACGGCTACGATCACGTCACCCACTTGCAGCTTAGCCTTTTCAGCGCCGCTGGCAGGCGTCACAGCGAGGACGCGCGCACCGCAGGACTCAACCTGCTCGGCGGCAATGCCCATATAACCTGCGTTGGCGGGCACAGCCGTCGGCGTCGGCGGAATGGGCGACGGCGAAACGGGCGCGGGCGTCGTGGCGGCAACGGTTGCGGCGATTGTTGCAGCGGCGGTCGCGGCACTGGTGGCCGGGGCAGTCGCATTGCTGGGGCACGCCGGATATTGCTGCGCGGCGGCGGTCGCAGCCTGAGTCGCGACGGCAGTCGCAGCAATGGTTACGATTTGTGTTGCCACTGCCGTTGCGGCGACGGTCGGGACGGTAGTGGCGGCCAACGTGGGCACAATCGTGGCGGCAACCGTCACCACGGGAACCGTCGTACTCGTGGCCGCTGCTGTCGCTTGTGCCGAGGCTGACGCGCCCGCAGCACCCAGGCCGCTCAGCGCGATGATCGCAATCGCAAAACAGGCAATACTCGCCTTCAAGAAGTTAGAACGCATCGTGCTCCTCCAGAGTTGATTAAATCAGACTAGCCTAATAATAACAGCGGTGAACCTTTTGGCACAATATGCGTTGCGCACCATATCTCAGCGCACGCTCACCTGAATCGGCAGCGTCACATGATCGGAGCCGTCGCTGAGTGTCACGCGCCCGCCGCTCGCCGGATCGTATAAGCCCATTTCGAGCGTGGCCGCACCCGTATAATCCGAACGAATAAACATCAGCATATGCGGATCGCGGATGTATTCGCCGTTCAACCAGCCTGTCGTCGGACGATCGCCGTTGACGGGCGGCGAGTCATTTTGCGCGATCACCTGACCGTTTGCGTCCAACAAGTGCGTGAACACTTTGTAGTTTACCGACGTTGTGAAGCGTGCCTTCCAATACAAGGTCAGCGTAAAGGGTTTGCCTAGATCGATTTGCGTTTTATCGAGTTCGACGCCGACAAGCGTCCCAACACCGAAGAACGCTGCGCCAACCGGGTTTTGTATGGTCGGTTCGGTGTAGATGTGATCGAAACCGGAGATTGTACAATCCTGAATCACCTCAGTTTTGCCGGACGCAGAGACCATTAGCTGTGTGTGCCCTGTCGCATCGGCTGGCACAGTAAACGAATACCAGTTCAATAGCACGCGCTGATCACTCGAAAGTGTTGCCGAAACATGTTGTTCCCAGTTCGTGCCCCGCAATGTGATCACGGGTGGCGTGTCGACCGGTATTCCATCGCTCAACCACAGCAACGTCACGCGGAAGGGCTGTCCGGGGGCGAGTGTACAGGCGGCAAGCCTTGATTGGCACGTACCTGGATCGCACTGATAGCGCAAATGGGGCAGGAATGGCGTTGCCCCTGCAAACAAATCGCTCGTCGCAGCGATATCAGGTACGGACACCGCACCAACCGTCGCAACCGTTCCCGCCACCGCGCCGTTTTTCGAGATCGTCAGACCGCCGGGACGAGTGGGGCTGTAGATGCCCACCGTCAGCAGATATGATGCCTTCGGTGTGCCAATCGGCAATTTCAGCAGATTAAACGCCACCGACTCTGCGCCAACCTTCCATAGTGACGTGGCCGCACCCGCCGAATCGCGCAGATCGCTGTCGCTGGTTGTAAAATCCCAGCCGAATGGATTTTGCAACCTTACCGATACCCGGAATGATTCCGCCGTTGCTTGATGCAGCGTCCAATCGGTGATGGCGCAAATGCTCGCGCCACTGGCGAGAACCCGCGTGCCGTTCACCGTAAATGTGCCGAATGAG
This sequence comes from Aggregatilineales bacterium, assembly GCA_038230635.1. Taxonomy (GTDB): domain Bacteria; phylum Chloroflexota; class Anaerolineae; order Aggregatilineales; family UBA2796; genus JBBRMW01. The sequence continues at coordinate 11,204 of JBBRMW010000118.1, forward strand.
ATGGGATCGCTACTCAGTGCGGCTGGCTGGATCACGCCCGGATCGGTGTAGCGCAGGGTCGTCAGGCCGTTTACCGTAAACGAGTCCGGCGACTCGGCACTGATCGCCGATAACACGCACGGATATAGCCCGCGCAAATCGGCGGGCAACTGATACCACGTCAACACCTCGACGTGGTGCGTATTTTTCAGACTATCGCCCAACTGCGCCAGGATAGCATCGGTATCCGTGTGCAGCGGAATCCCGATAACGCGCGCCCTGAAACCCATTTTCTGACGGTAATAATCAAGCGTCGGCTCCCAGCCATACGGGATAATAATCGCGTCGTCAGCGCTCAAACCCGCATACCGTTCGGCGATCGCGCGGAAATCATCATGCTGATAAATCGGGCTGCTATAGGTCATATATACCGCACGTAAACCGATTGCGGCAGCCAATAAAGCTATCGCCCCCCATGCCAGATAAGCCCTCACCCCCTGCCCCCTCTCCCGAAGGTAGAGGGGAAAACGCGCGTTCGGAAGCCCCTCGCCCTGCGGAAGAGGGGTTGGGGTGAGGGCTGCCACGCCGATCGCTACCAGCATCAACGCCGCCGGAATACCCGCCACGAAATAGCGCGGATGAAAATCGATATGCGCGGCCAAAATAATTGCCAACTCGAAGATCGGGATCAGAATCGCCTGCGACAATACGAGCAGGGTGCGGGTCGTCCGTTGGCGGATGAGCACCAAGCCGAGCGCAAAAACTGCAATTAATCCGAATATCGCCGTCAGCGCGATCAGAATCGTATCCGCGCCGACGAGCGTGTTAATCCCTGTAAAGTACGCTTGCCAGATGTTCCAAAATGTGGCGAGATTGAGCGATGGCGGCGTATTGAGCGGCGTCCCTGTCGGACGCTGCGTGATCAGCCAGGGTAGATAGAGCAGCGCCAGCCCGATCTGCGCCGTCAGCCAGATTCGCAAATGACGACCATCTCGTCGCCACACCCAAACCGCGATCAGCGTCAGGTTGAGCCACGCCACGATCGGCACACCCAGATTATGCGTATACAGCGTGCTGATCTCGGTCAGCAGCAGCCACATCCAGGTGCGGCGGGTTGGCGCGCGCAAAAGCTGATCGGTTTGCGCCAGCAAGATCAGCGCCAGCAGCGGCATCACCACATACGCGCGTATCTCTTGCGAGTAGACCCACAGCATCGGCGAGAAAGCCGCCAGCAGCGCCGCGCCAGTCGCCGCACACCGGCCCGCCAGTCGCCGCGTCACGCCGCCCGTCACCGCGACCGCGATCAGGCCGAGCAGCGCCGACCAGCAGCGCATCGCCCACACGCCATCGCCCACCAGATGTTGCCAGAGGCCGAGCGTGATATAAAAGAGCGGCGGCGCATTTGGATCCGTACCCTGCCCCCCTGACGCCAGCGGATGATACGCGCTGAAAACCGACCACGCCTCATCATGCCAGAGACTCTGCGCGCCCAGGTTATACAGTCGCAACCCAAACGCGATCAGGAGAATCCCAATCAGCATGATCGTATAATGCGGATTTTTGCTGGCTGATGCACCTGCGTTGTTTGCGGAAAAGGGGGTTGGGGGTGAAGTTCTGCGATCATGCAATCGCTCAGCCGTCCGACGCCCCCTCTCTGTGTTACGGAGAGGGGGGTGGGGGGTGAGGTTCTTCACTTGCGCGCCCAGACGACCCACTTTCCAACGTTGCCCGGTCCGCGCGCTGGCAGTGCTGGACGCAGCGCCGCCCACAGTCGCACGATCTGGAAAGGTTGCATCAGCGCGCGTACTTCGGCCTCATCGCAAAAGTGGTGCGGCAAATACCCGTCGATGTCTTCGGTGTTGGGACCTGGATCAACGAATGTATTTGGCTCGACCTCAAGCTGCCTACCTGCTGCAACCTCGGCACGCAGCCGTTCGTAGTCGATGGTGTCGGTGCAGGGGAAATCGACCATGAACAGCCCGCCCGGTTTGAGCACGCGCGCGATCTCTTCGATGGCGCGGATGACATTGGCGCGCCGCTCGTGGTGGATGGTCTGGGTGCTCAACGCGGCATCGAAAGTGGCATCCGGCCAAAGTAGATCGGTCATTGGGCACACTTTGCCATCGAATGGAATATTTCGCTCGGCGCAGGCCGCGATCGAGCGTGTCACACCGCTTGGCGACACATCCGAGCCAGCCATGCGAAAGCCGCGCTCGCCGAGATACACGCAGTGCCGTCCGAGGCCGCAGCCCATATCCAGGATTGTGACGTTGGCGGGCAGCGTATCCGCCCACTCGACGACGGTAGCATTCGGCGTGGCGAAACTCTCGAAGCGTTTCGGCACCTTTGCCTGCTGCCAGATCGGTTCCCATCCCACTCGATTAGTCATACTTGAACCTCTTTATAGATTAGGGCGTGTCTGCAAACCCCTCTATCCCCCGGCCCCTTTCCCCCCGCCTGCGTGGGGAAAGGGGAGTCAAACCCCTCGCCCCGCCTGCGTGGGAGAGGGGTTGGGGAGAGGGGTCAGCGCCCAAACACTTTGCAGACACACCCTAGCCAATCTCATCCAACGCAATCGTGCCTGCGCCGATAACCATACCGGGCGCAATATCAACGGTCGCCACCAAGTCGTAGTTCATCGCGCCGGTGATGCGCACAGTCGGCATTTCGCCCGCCGGCACCGTGCCATCGATCAGCACGTAACCGTCGATTTCCGGCGCGTCGCGGTAGCTGCGCGCGATCGTGATTCCGCCATCTTGCCCTTCGACCAGCACCTTGAGCGTCTGGCCGACGAGCATCTGATTACGCGCTAGGCTGATGCCCTGCTGCATCTCCATCAACGCATCCTTGCGCGCCGCTTTGACATCATCCGCGACGTGATCGGCTTGATCCGCCGACGGGGTGTTTTCCTCGAAGCTGTAGGTGAACGCGCCGACGCGATCGAACTGCATATCTTTGACGAAGCCCATCAACTCGTCGAACTCGGCATCGGTCTCGCCCGGATAGCCGACGATGAAGGTGGTGCGGATCGCCAGATCAGGCATGGCCGCGCGCATCTTGCCCACGGTCTTGTAGACCCATTCGATATTGGCGGGGCGGCGCATCCGTAACAGCGTGCTGCGGCTGCCGTGCTGCAAGGGCATATCGAGATAGTGTACCAACTGCGGGTGCGCGGCCATCGTATCGATCAGCCGATCAGTCACATAGCCAGGATAGGCGTACATGACGCGAATCCAGGGCATATCGGGGACTTCGGTCACAAGCTGATCGAGCAGGTCAGAGAGGCCATCCTTCATGCCCAGATCGTGGCCGTAGTCGGTCGTATCTTGCGCGATTAGGATCAATTCCTGGACGCCGCGCGCCCGTAACACGCGCGCCTCATTCACGATCGAAGCGATCGGACGGCTGACTGCGGTGCCTTTGATCAGCGGAATCGCACAAAAGGCGCACGGACGGCGGCAGCCATCCGCAATTTTGAGATAGGCACTCGCGCCCTGCACGCTGACGCGCTGCGCGCCTTTTTCGTCGCCGCCCACCGTGACGGCTTCGGTCGGCAAATGATAGAGCGGCTGCGGATGCTTGCGCTCACGCAGGCGTCCGACAAAATCGACAATATCCATCCAGCGCCGGGTTCCGATTACGCCGTCCAGACCGGGGATACGCTGCACCAGTTCCGCGCCATAGCGCTGCGAGAGACAGCCCGCCGCGATCAGCATTTGGTCGCTTTTCTTATTGGCAGCAAGTTCGCGCAGAGCCGCGATGCTCTCTTCTTTGGCGGCGTTGATAAAGCCGCACGTATTGACAATCAATACTTCGGCGCGGTTCGCATCGCCAACGCCGCGCAAGCCCGCGCCATTGAGCAACTGCCCCATGCTCTCGCTATCGACCGTGTTTTTCGAGCAGCCCAGGCTGAGCAGATAATAGTTATCCCGACGTTTCGTTTTACCCGACATGCGCCAAATCCGATCCCCGATCATTCCGTGCGTTGCAAAAGACAGTGACACAAGCGATCTATTATAAGCGAGGAAGTGAGCGGCGCATAGAGTCAGGCGAAACCCTCAGCCCCCGTCTCCCACAAGGGGAGAGGGGACCGAGTTAGGTATTTTCGTTATGGAAAGCGGACGAGGCAAGCCTCGTCCCTACAGGAATGGCCGTTTTCGTAGGGACGACGGCTTGCCTCGTCCGTCCGATTCCGCGAATTTAGATGTAATCGCCTTGGGGGTGAGGTTCTTCATCTTGACAGCCGCCGCAAGCAAGGTTAGTCTCAGCGCAGTTTGAGAATAGGCATGAACTCAACGATATGGCAACTTATTCGCTGGATTGGGGCGTCGCCGGGCACGAATGGGCGATTGCACACCTCGCCACCAGTCTCGCCCATGATCGACTGCGACACGCCTATTTGATCGGCGGCGCATCGGGTATCGGCAAAACGACGTTGGCACTCGGCTTTGCGCGTGCCATCAACTGCCTCGCCGAAGACGAACCGCGTCCGTGCGGAAAATGCCGCGCCTGTCGGTTGATCACGGCGGGCAACCACAGCGATGTCACGCTCATTCGCGCCGAAGATCGCACGCTCAAGATCGAGCAAATCCGCGAGATGCAGCATCGGCTTTCGCTGCGTCCGATCGAGGCGCGCTATCGAGTCGTGATTCTGGCGCGCTTTCACGAGGCCAGCGGAAATGCCGCCGATGCGCTGCTCAAAACGTTGGAGGAGCCGCCGCCGTATGTCGTCTTGATCGTCACCGCCGAGCGCATCGATGCGGTGCTGCCGACGATTCGATCGCGCTGCCAGCCGATCGCATTGCGCCCGCTGCCGAACCCAACCGTGCGCGCCGAACTCGAACGACGCGGGATCGCCGCCGATCGCGCCAGTTTGCTCGCACAGCTTGCCGAAGGACGCCTCGGCTGGGCGTTGGCCGCCGCCGCCGATGAGTCGCTGCTGACCCAGCGCAATGAGGCGATCGATCGGCTCGAAACGTTGATCGGCCAGGATCGGATCGCGCGTTTCAAATTTGCCGAAGAAGCCGCTGGCGAAAAAGATCAGATCGGCGCGTTGCTCGGCTATTGGCAAAGCTATTGGCGCGACGTGCTGCTGTTGATCAGCGCCTCGCAGCGGAGCATCGCCAACCGCGATCACAGGCACGCGCTCGGCCAATTGGCGGCGGCGCTGCATATCGAGGATGCCTTGCGCGCCCTGAACGGGATTCAGCGCACGATGAAATACCTCGATCAAAACGTGAATGCCCGCCTCGCGCTCGAAGTGCTGATGCTCGATCTGCCGATTCACCGGTTGCTGCCGGCACCGCCAGGATAAAATCGGATCACTTTACAAATATCTACGAAAAGGACAGCCCTATGCAGTATCAGGGACGCGCCTGGAAATATGGCGATAACGTCAACACAGATGTGATTTTTCCGGGCAAATATACGTACACCGTGCGCGAAGCTGCCGATATGGCGAAATACGCGCTCGAAGACCTCGATCCGAGTTTCGCGGGGCAGGTGCAGCCCGGCGACATCGTGGTCGCGGGCCGCAATTGGGGCTGCGGATCGTCGCGCGAGCAGGCGGTGACGTGTCTCGTCGCGGCGGGCATCAAGGTTTTGGTCGCGTCGAGCGTGGCACGCATCTACTTTCGGAACGCGGTCAATG
>JBBRMW010000119.1:0-16739 GCA_038230635.1 Aggregatilineales bacterium
AGCGGATCATGGTGCTGTCTCCGCATCCCGACGACGAGACGCTGTGCTGCGGCGGCATGATCCAGCAGGCACGGCTGGCCGGGGCCGAGGTGTACCTGACCTTCATGACCAGCGGCGACGGCTTCGAGTTCGACGCGGCTTTTGATTTTCCGCTGTATTCGGCGCTCGGCGGCAACCCCGAACGCGACGGCGACGGCGTGCTGGCGGGTAACGTACCGTCATTCGCGGCGAACGGTCTGCGCGGCGGGCAAAAGCTCTATCCGCCGAATGCGCATCTCGTGCGCTTCGTCAATAATCACGACACCAATCGGATCATGAGTGATGTAAACGGCGATCCCGTGCGGGCGCGTGCTGCCGCCGTGTTCGAGTTGACCGTGCCCGGCACGCCCGTCGTCTACTATGGCGAGGAACTCGGCATGAAAGGCGACAAAGGTGGTCCGCCCTGGTATGACGCTTATCGCCGCGAGCCGCTGCCCTGGAACGCCAATTTGAAGGGTATGGGGCAGGCGACGTGGTTCATGCCACCCGATGCCAACAATAAGCCCAACAGCGGTATCAGTGTGGCCGAAGAAGACAGCAAACCCGACTCCCTGCTGAGCTTGTACCGCACGCTCGGCGCATTGCGTATGAGTCATCCTGCCTTGCGGAGCGGCTCCTACGACCTGCCGACGCTGCCAAATGACGCGCGCGATCTGTATGTGCTGCGCGTTTGGAAGGGCAGCGAATTGTTGATCGTGGCGATCAACTTCAGCAAATCGCCGATCACCTGGACGCCCGGAAATATTGGGACAATCGGCGGTACAACTTTCCAGACAGTTGGCAAGCCAGTCATCAGCGCTTTGGTCGAGCAGAAAGACGCGGCGATCACGTTTCAGCCGGGCGGTTACGCGATTTTCCAGGATGCGAGTTTCTGAGTTTTCGGATCATTGATTTGTTGTCTACCCAGCGGTTTCAATGCTGGGTAAATTCCTTCCGCCTCTTGTGGCCGCACTTCGCCAAAGTTACGCAGACATCGAAAATAGATTGGGCAATCCCTGCACAGACTATGCTATAGTTGATTTTGAGTGGATCAGAATCATCTGTAACATCCAAAATGCGAGGTCTGAAGAATCATGCAGGGTGCAGTAGAAGCCGCAAAGCGTAAAAAAGTCATCATTGGGGGCGGCGGATTGGCGGGGCTGGCCGCCGCCAAGCAGTTGGTCGATGCGGGATATGCCGTCGAGGTGCTCGAAAAGCGCGATATTTTGGGCGGCAAGTGGTCATCATGGCAAGATAGCGACGGCGAATGGATCGAAACAGGCTTGCATGTCTTTTTCGGCGCATATGACGAAATATTCACGTTGATGCGCGAACTGGGCATCTATGATCGCATCCTGTGGAAAGATCATGTGCTCACCTATACGCTCAATGAGGGCGAACGCTTCGAGTTCCGCACTGCCAAATTGCCCAGCCCGCTGCACCTCGTGCCCACGCTGATCAAGAACCGGTATTTCAACTGGCCGCAGAAGCTCTCGTTGGCGCGCAATCTGTACCCGATGCTGTTTGGCAGTAAGCGCTACTATGAGCAAATGGATAACATGTCGTACCGCGATTGGCACCTATCGCACGGCATCAGCGATAAGCTGCTCAAGAAGATGTTTGTGCCGCTCAGTTTGGCGCTCAAATTCGTCGCGCCAAAAGACATCAGCGCCAAGATCGTGCTCGATGTGAGCGGCATCTTCCTGCGCGTCAACACGGCCAGCCGCATGGGATTCCTGAAAGGCTCGCCGGAAGTCCATTTGATCGGGCCGATGGCACAGTATATCCGCGAGCACGGCGGCACGATCCACACAGACTCGAAGATCATGTCGATCGAAACCGACGAAGCCGGACAAATCAGCGGGTTGTGTGTGCAGCACGGTAATGGCGCGCCTGAACTCATAACCGCCGACGAGTACATTATGGCGCTGCCGATCCACAATCTCAAGCGACTGCTGCCCACGTGTTGGAAGGAAAACGCCTATTTTGATGGGCTGATGCAAATCGAAAGCGTGCCGGTCGTGTCGGTTCATCTGTGGGCGGATCGGCAAATCAGCTATGTCGATAACATCCTGTTCAGCCCCGATGGCGTTATCCCGGTCTACGCCGATATGGCGAACACCACGCCCGATTATCGCACCAATGGCAATGGCACGATGGCGAGTCGCAAAAGCCGCTTTCAATTTGTCGTCGCGCCCGCCCACGACCTGATCAAGGAAGACGATGAGACGATCATCGATGCGGTGTGGAACAGCGTCCAGACCAATTTCCCGGATACGGCCAAAGATGCGCAGATCGAAAAGTACCGCGTCGTGCGCGTCCCGCAGAGCGTGTACTGGCCGAAACCCGGCACCGATAAACTCCGCGTGCCGCAGCGCAGCCCAATCGAAAATCTGTATCTAGCAGGCGGCTATACCATTCAGCGCTTTTATGACAGCATGGAAGGCGCGGTGCGCAGTGGTAATCGTGCAGCGGGTGCACTGATGGCAAAAGATCGCGGTGAGGTCTGGCAGGTGACCCCGTAGGCGAGCGTCGGTTCGGGTATCCATTCGCGTCGATTCGGGCTACCATTGGCGGACTTTTTCGTGCCTATTCGAATCGATCGGAACAATGGCTGACTTTTACGATCCGCTTGCCGATGCGCTTTTCACTGATTTGTATGAATTGACGATGTTGGCCGCCTATTTCAAAAGCGGCCTGCATCGCCGCCGGGTGGCTTTCGAGTATGCCTATCGAGAGCCACCATTTGGGGGTCGTTACGCACTGTTCGTCGGCCTCAATGCCGTGATTCAATATCTTGAACGGTTGCAATTCACGGATAAACAGATCGATTATCTGCGCTCGCTGCGGCTGTTCGATAGCGAATTTCTCGATCATTTGCATGGGCTACGCTTCACGGGTTCGGTTGAAGCACTGCGCGAAGGTGAGGTGCTGCTGCCCACCGTACATGGTTTGCGCGTCACGGCGGCCATCGAAGAGGCACAATTGATCGAGACGGCGGTCATGACGCTGCTCAACTTTCCGACGCTGATTGCTACCAAAGCCTCGCACGTCAAATTCAGCGCCGAAAATAAGACGCTGTTGGAATTTGGGATGCGCCGCGCACAAGGCGTCGATGGCGCGCTGACTGCGGCTCGTGCCGCCTATATCGGGGGCGCGGATGCGTCGAGCAACGTGGCCGCCGGGTTTCATCTAGGCATCCCGGTGCGCGGTACACATGCGCACAGCTTTGTGATGTTCTACCCTGACGAACTGACCGCTTTCGAGACGTATGCGCGCAACTTTCCAAAGTCGGCGCTTTTTCTCGTCGATACCTACGACGTACTGCGCGGTTTGCAACACGCCGTCCAGGTGGCGACGGAAATGAAGGGGCGTGGCGAAGCGGCGGCGGGTGTGCGCCTCGACTCCGGCGATCTGGTATTCTGGTCGATCGTGGCGCACGTGATGCTTGATAAGGCGGAATTGCCAAACATGGGCATCGTGTTGAGCAATGATCTCGATGAGCACCGCATTGCCGTGATTCATAACGAGATTCGGCGAAGCTGCCGCTCGGAAAGTTATTTGCGCGAGGTCAGCCACGAGGTGGGCTATCCCGTTGAGCGGATCGACCCTGAAGCGGTGATCGAACGGCTCAGCTTCGGTGTCGGCACGCAGTTGATCACAGGCGGCAATCAATCGTCATTGGGCGGCGTCTACAAGTTGATCGCGGTGGAGGGTGAGCCAAATATCTGGCAACCGCGTATCAAACTTTCGGCGCAACCCGATAAAACGACGAATCCGGGTTTCAAGAAAGTCAAGCGGCTGCTGCGACGCGGCCTGATCATCGCAGACGTGATCTCGCTGCCCGATGAGACGATTCGCCCCGGTCAGTCGATCCTCGGCATCAACCCCTCGAACTCCATGCAGAGCAGCATTTACAGCGATTTCGACGAAGTGCAATCGCTGCACATTCCAATCTTCTCCGATGGCAAGCGCGTCTATGAGCCGCCCACCCTGAACGAGGTCAAGGCCTACGCGACGGCGCGCCTCGGTGCGATCCGGCTGGAAAGCCGTCGGTTGGAGCATCCACACAGCTTGAAGGTGAGCATGACGGAACGCTACTGGCAGCATAAACAAGATGTTATTCGCGCGGCGCGTCCCACGTCAACGCCATAATGTTCGTGCGAGGATGCCCCGCTGCGGTATGCGCGGAAAGGGTCGGCAGGGAGGTTGATATGCCCACCATGCCATAATCTACGCAATTGACGAAACGCCGTCCCTGTGTTAGGATCGGAGTTCGAGTCTGTGCCTGCTCGAGAGGGTGTGCTGGCTTTAGTATGACGGTTGGAGGACGGTATCAGTAGCGAAGAATATCGCATTAACGACCAAATTCGCGGCGCGCCGCGAGTCCGGCTGATCGTTTCCGGCGAACACGGCGAAAACGAGAATATGGGTGTGGTTACTTTCCGCGAGGCGATGACCATTGCCAACGATCGCGGCCTCGATCTGGTTGAGGTGTCGCCAAACGCCGATCCGCCTGTGGTGCGCGTGATGGACTTTAGCAAGTTCCTCTACGAGCGCTCGAAAAAGGATCGTGAGGCGCGTAAAGCTCAGAAAACGATCGAAGTTAAAGAGATTCGCTTGAAGCCAAAGACGAACGATTATCACCTGGGCTTCAAGGTGCGCAACGTGCGGCGCTGGATCGGCGAAGGCATGAAAGTGCGTGTGCGTATCCGCTTCCGGGGGCGCGAAATCACGTACCCAGAACTGGCGCGCGATCAACTCACGCAGATCGCCCATTCGCTCAACGATGTGGCGATTGTCGAGCAGATGCCCACCATGGACGGCAAAACGATGCTCATGGTCCTTGCGCCTGCCGCCGCTGCCGCTGAAAAGAAAAAGCAGTAAGCGCCTGCCGTCTCGTGGTCGGCGGTTTCAATAAATCATTCGATTAGCAAGCCGCGCGTCACCCATCCCGTGCTGACGTGCTGAGGGGAGTAGTTTCGTGACCAAGAAGTACAAGCTCAAAACGCACAAGGCCACGGCCAAACGCTTCCGCGTAACTGGCACGGGTAAAATTGTGCGCACCAAAGGTGGCAAGAGCCACTTGCGCCGCCGCACATCCAAGCGCACCAAGCTGAAGTTTGGACGGATGCTTGAAGTTGCCACGGGGGCGGAGCGTCGTCGCATTGGGCGGCTCGCACCATACCTGAAACACCACAAAGCCAACCCGCCAGCCTGATCCCGATCCGAATGAATCGCGCCCGAGGAGCAAGAGAAGAGAATGTCACGCAGCAAGAACGGGTACGTCACCCGACGCGCCCACAAAAAAGTGCTCAAACTGGTCAAGGGCCAGTTTTTGTCGCGCAGCAAGCTGTTCCGTCGCGCCCAAGAGGCGATGATGCACAGCCTGTGGTATGCCTACCGCGATCGTAGGCAGCGCCGCCGTCAACTACGCCAGTTGTGGATCACCCGCATCAACGCCGGTGCGCGCAAAGATCAACTGAGCTACAGCCGTTTCATGCACGGACTCAAGCTGGCGAATGTCACGCTCGATCGCAAGATTCTGGCCGAACTGGCCGTGAACGATGCGGCCACCTTTAGCCAGATCGTGCATCTGGTCAAGGATTCGGGCACGCAAACCGCCTGAGCCGCATAGCCAAAAATATAAAAACGGGCGATGCCATAGGATCGCCCGTTTTGCGTTCTATTTCTACAACCGAACTTAGGATTTGACCCATCAAATGCCACAGATTTACCTCACCCCCTCAGTCCCCCTCTCCGTCCTCACGGAGAGGGGGAAGCCAGCCCAATACCCACTGCGGCTATCGCTGCATAATTTCGATTGAAGAACTATAACTTACGAAAATCCCCAGGGGCTTTTGGCGCTACGAGCCTCCTTATTCAGCTTGCGAACCCTGTCTATAAATGCCGCGTTCTGTTTGACGGCGTTTGGATGACGCTCCCGATAATCTGCAATGACGTAGCACAGATCGATAAAATCCTGCCATTCGATTCCTGAGGCGACCAGCCGCTGGTAAATAGCATCGTTTGCGATGATATGCAGCAATCGAAAACCATAGAGTCGATCAACAATCCCAATATCGAGAATCTTGTCATCGACCATGATGTTGATGCGCTCGAAGACGCTCATCATCTGATAGATTGGATACCACTCAGCGTCTACAGGCGTCCATGTCGGTTCATTCAAAAAGCTGATCATGATCGGGTTGGTTTTTTCAAATTGCTCATCTAGCGCCAGCAGGAACTGTCCTTTGGTTTGCTGTCGGGTCACGGTGACTTGCCGTGAGATATAAAGCAGGGTGCCAAGCGTGGCACAAGCGGCAATGATGCCTGTCACATCGCTAATGTTCATGTTCGATTGCTATCCGTTACGCTAGGTTTTGGACAAACGCGACCATTCAGACGCAAAACAGAACGATTTTCACCTCAAAACTTCACAGCTTGCTCGAATTGGAAGGGCTGGGCGCTGACCTGTGGAAAGGGATCGACGCCCAGCAATATATCGATGAGATGCGCGACGAATGGAATTGAGGTCTTACCGCATCGCCTTGAAATAGCCGATCAGCCCGTTGGTCGATGAGTCGTGGCTCGTGACCGGGTTCGCATCGCGCAATTCTGGTTCGATCGCTTTTGCCAACTGCTTACCCAGTTCCACGCCCATCTGATCGAACGAGTTGATGCCCCAAATAACCCCTTGCGTGAAGATTTTGTGTTCATACAGCGCGATCAATGAGCCGAGCGTGCCCGGCGTCAGTTCTTTGTAGAAGAACGAGTTCGACGGCTTATTTCCGGTGAACGTCTTGGCCGCCACCAGCCGCTCCAGCGACTCGCCCTTCGTGCCCGCCGTCACCAGTTCAGCGCGCGCCTCATCGGGTGTGCGACCTTTCATCAACGCCTCGGTCTGCGCCAGGAAATTGGCAATCAACAATGGCTGATGCGCGCCCAACGGATTGAGTGTGCGCGCCGCCGCCAGAAAATCGCACGGGATCAGCTTCGTGCCCTGATGGATCAACTGATAAAAGGCGTGTTGACCGTTCGTGCCCGGCTCGCCCCAGATGATCGGGCCGGTGCTGTAATCGACCGCCTCGCCCGCCAGCGTCACACTTTTGCCATTGCTCTCCATGTCGCCCTGCTGAAAATATGCCGAGAACCGCGACAAATACTGGTCGTAGGGCAAAATCGCCTGCGTCTGCGCGCCGAAAAAGTCGTTGTACCAGATACCGAGCAGACCCATCACGACCGGGATATTCTGCTCGAACGGCGTGCTGCGGAAGTATTCATCCACCTTGTGCGCGCCCGTGAGCAGTTCCTCGAAGCGATCCATGCCGACCGCGATCGCAATCGACAGCCCAATCGCCGACCACAACGAATAGCGGCCACCCACCCAATCCCAGAACTCGAACATATTGTTTGGATCGATCCCAAAAGCGGTCACTTTTTCGGTGTTTGTCGAGAGCGCCACAAAATGCTTGGCGACCGCCGCCGAATTGTGTGCCTTTGCCAGCAGCCACGTCCGCGCCGAGTCCGCGTTAGTCATCGTCTCCTGGGTGGTGAACGTCTTCGATGCGACCAGGAACAGCGTCGTCTCCGGGTCGAGCGGGTGCAGCGTTTCGGCCATATCCGTCCCATCCACGTTCGAGACGAAGTGCATGTGCAGGCCGGGTTTCGCATAATGCGCCAGCGCCAGCGTGACCATCTTCGGGCCGAGGTCGGAGCCGCCGATGCCGATATTCACGACGTCCGTGATCGCCTTACCCGTGTAGCCGCGCCATTCACTGGATCGCACCGCCTCGCTGAACGTTCGCATCTTGGCGAGCACCCGGTTCACTTCCGGCATCACGTCCTGCCCATCGACCACAATCGGACGATTCGAGCGGTTGCGCAGCGCGATATGCAGCACCGCGCGATCCTCGGTCGTGTTGATCTTCTGGCCGCTGAACATCGCCTCGATCTTCGCGCCGAGGTTGGCTTGGCGTGCCAGTGCAAACAGCAAATCCATCGTTTCGGCGGTGACGCGATTCTTGGAATAATCGAAAAGAATATCTTCAAAATGGAGCGAAAATCGCTCGAAACGGCGCGGCGCGGCGGCGAACAATGTCCGCATGTGTAAGCCGCTGATTTGCGCGTGATGTCCTTGTAGGGCGATCCAGGCGGGCGATTGGGTGAGAGCCGACATATAAGCAATCCTCCACTGATTTAGGCATTGAGTCAGATATTAATCCAAAACCGCGAATAACTCACGCACGGCCAAATTGAAGCCCGGCAAAACGTCGCCGCCATCGAGCGTATTTTAGACGGTGAGCGTCGTGAACTGCTCAGCGCTCGTGTAGACTTCCACGATCCGCGCATCGCCATAGACGAGCCACACCAGCCGCGTACCATATTTGAAATAGCCGCGCAGCTTGCGGTTGATCATGCCCACCGTTTCGGATGGCGAAATGATCTCGACCGCCAGATCGGGCGCACCAGGATAAATATCGTTGAGTAATTTAGTTATGCGCGCTTTGGTGACGAAGGCGACATCAGGGATGTAGACCGTTTCACGCCCCGTTATGGGGTCAGCGTAGAGCCGATAGCCACCGTCCGAGCCAGTGAGCATCCCGGCGTCGTGGACTTTGTTGTAATCGAGGAGAACGCTAATGAATCTCATCGACAATATCGCATGTTTGAGGACGGGCGGATTCGTGGTGATTAGGTCTCCATTCTCCAATTCGTAGCGCCTGCCGTCATCGGGCATCGCCAGTAGATCGGCGGTCGTGTAAAAGCGCTCTTGCACACTCATAATTCAGTTCCTCATCCCTATTCGGGCATTTCGGGCAGCGAAAACGGCGTATCGGTATCGCGGTTGCCAACTTCCTGGCGGGCGCGCCGGACTTGCGCGATGGCCGCGTCGAAATCGATCAACGCGACGATATGCGCGCCGCGTTCCAATGCTGACGAGGCCGCCAGGATCACCACATTGAGCACATCGCCGCCGCTCAGACCGAGGCTGCGCGCGGCCAATGCTTCCGGTGTGACATCAGGTTGGCGCGGCAGCTTGACGGGCAAATGATAGTGCCACAGACGGCTTAAGGCGGCTTCGTCGGGCAGCGGAAAATAGACGTGTGCCAGAATGCGCCGCACAAACGCGGAGTCGTAATTGGCCGCCAAGTTGGTGGCGAAGATCACCACGCCATCGAAGCTGTCGAGTTGCAGCAAAAGCGTGCTGCGCGTCACATTCACGCCATAATCGGCGGCTTGCGTGATATTCGTCACCCGGCGGCTGAGCACCGAATCGGCTTCGTCAAAAAACAAAACTGCATTCGCTTCACGCGCCGCTGTGAACGCCGCCGCGATATTTTTGGGCGTATCACCCACGAAGCGCGATTCGATCTGCGCATAGTCGATGCGGATGATCGACCGCTTCAGATAGTCGGCAATCGCTTCCGCCGCGAACGTCTTGCCCGTGCCCGGCGGCCCATACAGATTGAGCGCCACGCCGCGCCCCTCTGGATGGATGCTCGATAACCCCCACTCGTCGTAGAGCTTGCCGTGATACTGCACTTTGGCGAGCGCTGTTCGTAGCTCCCGCTCGGTGACGGCGCTCACCACCAGATCAGCGAGGCGGCGGCGCGGCGCTTCGGGCGTGAACAGACTGAGCGTCAGGTCTTTGCGATCTTCGTTAATCGGTCCGTCGGACGGCCAGCTTATAGGTGGGGACATGGTGTACCTGCATTGAGCTTACGGAAAGTTCATACGAGATCGGCTCACCCGCTTCGACTCGGGCGCGCACATCGGCGGGCAGTTCTTCAGCCATCAGCGGACGTACTTCTTCGATCACGACCGGTTCTTCGCCTTCATTCTGGAAGATGGCGCGCCCGGTCGCAGCAATCACACGCTGACCGTTGACCATCACCCGATCGACGATCACGAGCGCACTCATCAGCGTATCCGCCGAAGCGCCCAACCGTGCCCGCGTGCGCTGAATCACATCAGCCAGCCAGTTCTGGATCGACGACCAAAAAGCCAGCGTGCCCAGGAAGACCGCGCCTGCACCTAACAACCACAGGAGAGGAGGTAGCATCATGTATTTTCCGTCGATCGCTGTCTATTGGGGGATCGAGTAGCCGAGCGTGACCGGCTGCCGCATCCGAATCATGCTCTCACGCACATCATCGGGAATCTCCGTCCAGTTGATCGCGCGTTCGGCGTGCCAGCGCAGAATTTGCGGCTGCTTCCCATTCAATTGGCGCGGAGCCATATATGCTTCGATCTCCAAATATTGCTTGCCGTCGCGCTGCGAAAAGGTCACTTTGGCGTCGATCAATGCCTCCCGAATCTGAGCGGCGGTTTCGGGGAAGCGGCTGGACTCGCCCAACAGCGTTTTGGCGGCCTGTTCCGCATCAATTTCGGCGCGCGTTTCGTGCAGCCAGCGTGCCAGACTCTCGGATACCCACACATCGACGTATTCCCGATAACGGACATCGATCATCTCCGTCGTGCGTCGAATCGGTGGCTTGATCCCGAACAGCCGCAGAAAAAAACTCAGGAAGGCGGTCAGACAACCATTCGTTTGCATGTTTCAATTCCATATCAGACGCCAAGAATGGCGTCCCTACTTGATCTTCAATTCCATCTCGACGGCATCCGACTGGCGGCGGATGAATTTCTCGCGCACATCATCTGGCAGTTCATGCCAGGGCACCACTTCGGCGGCTTCTATGGTCACGATTTGACCATCATCTTGCTTGATATCCGCGACAACCACTTTCTCTTGCGTGTGCCCGCCATTCAACTGGCGAAACAGAATCCGCGCATTGACCACGCGCTCTTGAATGAGCGTGGACGCCCGCTGCGCCAAAACCACGGTGCGATCCGTGCCCGCGAGCAGCATCAGGAACGCATCGCGCAAGTCCTCGCCGAACAGACGCGCGAGCCAACCTGCCAGCGTCTGATTCGCCCAATTCACTATCTGTTGCCAAAACGCGACGGTCAGCGCCACCACGACGCCCGCCGCCGCCACGACTATCCACGCCATACGCCACTCGCTACCATTACCCATTGCATCTTTCAGAGTATACGCATTCACAACAAAAATGGTGCGGACTCGTTAAAAACGGGCGAATCCAACTGTTGCCAACACAAGATATAAATTTTCATCACTGACTGATTTAATTAAATACGAGTTATAAAAGAATATTGTGTTAGTTATTCGGGCGAAAATTTCTCAATTCTCGAAATGCTGGTATAATCCCCCTAGCAATTTGTGGACAAGCCGATTCCAGTAGAAACGTTATGTTTGAATTCGAGTTACAAATGACTTGTGGTGTGGCCCGCGCGGGTGTCTTCCAGACGCCGCATGGTGCGCTGCACACGCCCGTCTTTGCGCCGGTTGGGACGCAAGCAGCGGTCAAGGCCGTCGAGCCGCGTGAATTGCGCGAAGTGGGCGCGACGCTGGTGCTGGCGAACACCTATCATTTGTATCTGCGTCCCGGTGACGCGCTAATCGCTGAGTTGGGTGGGCTGCACCGTTTCATGGCCTGGGATGGCCCTATGCTGACTGATTCCGGCGGCTTCCAGGTGTTCAGTCTCAACGGTCTGCGCGTCATCGATGACGAGGGCGTCACTTTTCGCAGCCACCTCGACGGTTCGACTCACCGCTTTACGCCCGAACGCTCGATTCAGATTCAACACAATCTTGGCGCTGACATTATCATGGCCTTCGACGAATGTCCGCCGCCGCTGGAACGCGCTGTCGTTGAACGTGCCGTGCGCCGTACCCATGCCTGGGCGGAGCGCTCACGTGCCGAACATGATCTTTCAGGGAAAGCCTCGCAACAGGCTTTGTTCGGAATCGTGCAGGGCGGAATCTTCCCCGATCTGCGCGCCGAGTCAGTTGCGTTTCTGACCGCGCTCGATCTGCCAGGTTATGCCGTCGGCGGCCTCGCCGTGGGCGAGAGCAAAGCCCAGATGCACGCGACGCTCGATGCCGTGATGCCCCTGATGCCCGCCGATAAACCGCGCTATTTGATGGGCGTCGGCAGCCCCGAAGACTTGGTAAACGGCGTCGCGCGCGGGATCGATATCTTCGACTGCGTGCTGCCCACGCGGTTAGCGCGACACGGCTCGGCGATGACGCGACACGGGCGGCTGAATATGCGCACCGTCGCGTATATGACCGACGCCGCGCCGATCGAAGCAGGTTGCACCTGTTATGCGTGCCAACACTTTTCGCGCGCGTATATTCGCCACTTGCTCAAAGCGAGCGAAATCCTGGGCTATCAACTGCTCAGCCTGCACAACCTCAGCCTCCTGACCACTCTTATGCGTGAAATGCGCGCCGCCATTTTTGACGGCACGTTTGATAGTTATGCCGCGCACTTTTTGGCGGATTACCGGGTTTCGGGCAAGGAGGTTGCTGCTCCGCCCGCCTGACGTGCATTTCACAAGCATCGGCGTTGAGGATCATCACCATTTCATGAAAGGATCGATCAGATGGCGGCTGAGTTCGTCTTGATATGGCGAACGGTATGGGCGCGTTTTATTGGGCGGATCGGGTGAGGCGGTAAACGAACCGTGAATGCAACCGAGTCCAAATCACTGGCCCATTATCGGGTAAAGCACGCCAAGCGCACGATTGCGATCTTATCGCTGGCGTTAGCAGGCTGCCAGGGACAGATCGCGCCCGCAGCCCCCACGCCAACGGTGACCGCGCTGCACCTGTTCGCCGAAAACTCTACAGCGCCACTGCTGCGTGAATTGGTAGCCGCTTATCACCCGGAGCACAAACTGATCGATTGGGATCTTCAAAGCGGCGATTTCGATGCGCTGAATGCGTGGCTCAACAAGTCCGATGGAACCTTCGCGCTCACCAATTATTTGTCGGCGGCGAGCGTGCTGTGGTCAACGGCCATTGGCACCGACGGACTCGCGCTGATCGTCAACACGGCCAATCCGATCGCAAATTTGTCCCCCGATCAACTGCGCGCTATTTTTACGGGGCGTGCGTTGAATTGGAAAATCGTCGGTGGAGCAGATTTGCCGATCAATGTCGCCAGCCGCGAGCCGGGCAGCAGCGATGGCGCGTGGTTCGCTTCGCTGATCCTGGGCGAGCGGCGCGTGAGCGGTGCGGCCCGGCTCGCCACGACCGCTGAGAGCGTCGTCAGCATCGTAGTAGCCGATCCATCTGCCATCGGATATGTGCCGATGCGACTGACCGTCGGCAATGCCGCGATCCACACCGTTCCGATCGACCAACGCCTGCCGACACCCGTGACCGTTGCCGATGCCAGCTATGGTCTACGCTCACCGCTGCTTTTTGTGGGACAGAATGCACCTAGCAATGATGCCTATCGTGATTTCTTTGTGTGGACTCAGAGTCCACCGGGACAAGCGATCGTGGCGAAATGGTACGCCCCACTGAAACTCGACTGAAACTCGGTGCATCAATGTGCTTGGCCTAACCCAACAAAAAACGGGCGAACTGGTGTGTCCGCCCGTTTCGGGATTACTTTGACGCTGGCGGACTTAGGCGGTCGCTTCAACCGTTGCTGCCGGAGCGAGCTGCTTGACCAACTCGACTTCGATATTGACCGTCACATCTTCTCCCACCAAAACGCCGCCCGCCTCGAGTCCGACATTCCAGCCCAGACCCCAATCCTTGCGGTTGATCTTGGTGGAGGCCGTGAAACCTGCATTCTGCGTGCCAAACGGGGACTTCACAACGCCCAGGAATTCGACATCAAGAGTGACAGATTTGGTGACGCCGTGCATGGTCAGATCACCTGTCACCTGCCCGGACTTGCCACCTGTGCTGGCGATTTTGGTGCTCTTGAAGGTGATCGTTGGGTAGGAGGCGACATCGAAGAAATCGGGCGACTTGAGATGCCCGTCGCGCTTCTCATCGCGGGTGTTGACACTGGCGGGATCGATATTCACTTCGATTTGTGAACCCGTCAAATTCGACTCGTCGAAGGAAATGGTTCCTTCAAACTTGGTAAACAAGCCTGTCACGTTGGTGATCATCATGTGACGAACCTTGAAAACGATCTGCGAGTGGGAAGGATCAATTGACCAAGACATTGAGATACTCCTTGATTGTGAAACGTCAGTAACTTACTTTACGTAAGCTACTATAATATGGTAACTCATGATTGTCAAGAGCCAGTTTTTCTGGTAACATACCCATTGAGCGCTCAAGCAGACCGACGTTAAGCGTTCGAGAAAGGCTCTCGATCATGCGCCAAACTGACAAGATTTGTATCCGTTTCCAATACGCCGTTGAAATCATTGCCAAACGTTGGACAACGCTCATCCTCAAAGTATTGATGGATGGCCCTTGTCGATTCAATGAGTTGGCCGAGCGGGTGGATGCTGTCAGTGATCGGGTGCTTTCGGAGCGGCTCAAGGAACTCGAAGCGGAGGGCATCGTGGTACGCCGTGTCATTCACACCTCACCGCCCCGCGTCGAGTATGATCTGACGGAAAAAGGGCGCGCCCTCAATCCCGTCCTCGATGCGATCGAGCACTGGAGTCATGAGTGGATTCCGCTGGAATCTTTGCTGAATCCACCAGAAGCCGTCGATCCGCTGCTTACCGAATCGGCCTGACGCTTGAGCACCAGCCGACTCGAAGCCTTCAGCGATGGCGTGTTCGCGGTGGCGATAACATTACTAATCCTCAATATTCAGGTGCCCAACGCCGAGGCAGTGGCCGTTCACGCTGGTTTGGGCAGTGCTCTACTCGCCCAGTGGCCGTTTTATATCAGTTATGTGTTGAGCTTCATCATGGTCGGCATCACCTGGGTGAACCACCATCAAATGTTTGGCTACATCAAACAGGCCGACCACACCCTCCTGTTTTTGAACGTGCTGCTCATGATGGGGATCACGTTTGTCCCCTTCCCCACCGCCTTGATCGCCCAATATATTCAACATCCCGAAGAACAAAAAGTCGCAGCCTTTGTGTATGGGCTGATATTTACGCTGAACGCGATCTTTTTCAACGCCGTTTGGTGGTACGCGGCCACCCACAATTTGATCAAGGATGATCTCGATCCCAAGCAGCAACGCAGCATGATGATCCGCTACTTGCCGGGCCCGATCCTCTATGCCGGGGCAACGTTCATCTCGTTTATCAACGCCCCCATCAGCTTATTCCTCTACGGGTTCATGGCCGTGTTCTATGTGATTCCGAACGATGCTTTCCGCCGCTTCCGTATCGGTCGGGCAGCAGATGTTGCCGAAACAAGACGTGACTCGTAGCCACTCTACCAATGCCAATATAGACGAGTTGGATAGCGGGAAGCAGACGGCGGCTGGCTAAATCGGCTTGCATCGTGGGCAATGTATCGATCTGGGCATGGGCTGCAATCGCCCCGGATAGTTCAGTGACCCCATGACACATTGCGCGCTGCGTGTTAGACTGTACAGCTAGGAATTGCACCCGGATAGTGCGAACTGGAGCATAGAATGTCCGACGAACGCACCACCCCTGATCCATTTGAAGTGTCGCCGCCAGCAGCCACACCACCCGAGCCGACCGTGTTCGAACGTGTGCCCATCATCAAAGCCGAGATCGACGAGCCGGATGACGACTCGGAAGCGGATGATGAGATTGAGCCGACCGAGGCGTACTGTGTCAAATGCAAGATGAAAGTCGAGATGGAAGACCCCGAACCCGTCTGGACGAGTCGCGGTCAGGCTGCCACACGTGGCTCGTGTCCCATCTGCGGCACGACTGTTTTTCGCATCGGCAAGACGCCTGCCCACGCGAATTTGCGGCCACCACCGCCCGTGCGTGTCGAGGATGTGCCGAAGATCGTGGCAAATCGAGGTCGCAAAAAAGCGCTGCCTGCGACCTTCATCAATGCCGGCGATGCCGACTCCGATTTTGCGGCGCGCCTGGCAAAAGAACTCGATAACGCCGGCGTGCATACCTATTACGATCCGCACAGCGTGGCCGAAGAAGTCAATTGGGCGGGCGGCATCCATCCGGCCTTACGCGATTGCGTCAAAATGGTCGTGCTCCTGTCAAAAGCGTCTGCAAGTTCGGAGAAGCTTCAAAAGGCATGGACATTCTTCAAAACGGCTCGTAAACCGATCGTGGTGGCGTTGGTGGATGCAGATGCCGAAGTGCCTGATGCCCTGCGCCGCAGTCCCCGCTTTGATCTGAGCAAAGACTACAAGCCCGCGTTTCGCCAAATGATGCAGACGCTCGCCGACTTGTGAGGCGATGACGACATGATACAGGCGCGCCGCTCGGCTTCCAAAAGTGACACTTTGGAGCGCGATGCTCTGGCCGAACTGATCGGCACCTTCATGCTGATTCTGATCGGGGCAGGAAGCGCGGCATTGGGTGCGCCATTGGGGTTGGTCGCGCTGGCCTATTGCGCGATCCTGATCGCAATCATCGCCACTTACGGCCACATCTCCGGTGCGCACGTCAACCCCGCTATCACGTTGGCGCTGCTGGTTGCGCGCAAATTGCCACTCAAGCGCGCGATCTACTATTGGGTCGCCCAGTTCGTCGGCGCCATCGCGGCGATGCTCGTGCTGCGCTCATTCACGTCACTGCTGCCGCCATCGGATTCGCAATTCATTAAGAAACATTAAACCACTACCTCTGGTAGTGGTAGGAGGAAAAGGTTCTACCGTGAAAGGTAGGTAAGATGGAACTCCCTAGAAGGTGCAACACTTTAAGGAGTTCCATAGTGGCCCACCAATTCAAGAGGCTATCGC
>JBBRMW010000120.1:0-16727 GCA_038230635.1 Aggregatilineales bacterium
GAGAGGGGGAATCAACCATCTCCGGGCGCCCCTCTCCATGAAATGGGGAGGGGTTGGGGGTGGGGTAAACGACTTTGCAACACCCCTGGATTGACAGCGAACTTGGCAGCGAACTATTAACTGCTTCTGGTAGAATAATGCCCTTATTCCATAGGAGATTTGTAAACTCATGTTGACATCCGAAGAACGCGCCGCCCGTATCGAAACCATTCGCAGTTTGCCCGCTACGTTGGAATTGCTGGTTAGTGGCCTAAGTGACGCTGAACTGGAACGACACCCCGCCGCAGAAGGTGCCTGGAATACGCGGCAAGTCGTGCATCATCTGGCCGATGCACATATGAACGGCTTCAGCCGTATCAAACTGGCGCTCACCGAAGATCAGCCGACCATCAAACTCTATCGCCAGGAATTATGGGCGGAGACCGTTGATGGTCGCGATCTACCGGTCTGGTCGTCGTTGGCGATCCTGAACGGTCTGCATGGACGCTGGACGGCTCTGCTGGAGAGCTTGACCGACGAGCAGTGGGCACGCCAAGCTATTCATCCAGAAAACGGTGTACGCACCGTCGAAGATTTCCTTGTGACCTACTCGAACCACTGCAATAACCACATCGCACAGATCAAGGAGGCGCTGGCCTCATCTTAGAAGTCGATCCGTTTGTGGCGCATCACGACGCTCTCGACGAGGCCGATGCCGAACAAGAGCGTCAATAGCGAACTGCCGCCCGAACTGATGAAGGGCAGGGTTAATCCCGTGACCGGCACGAGCTGTAAATTCATGCCAATCGAAACGACCGTCTGGAAAAAAACGTGAGTCGCCACGCCATAACAGATTAGGCTGCCCAATGGATCGCGCGCCAAATAGGCGGCACGCAAAATTCGCCACAACACGATCGCAATCAGCACGATCACCAGCAGCGCACCGACGAAGCCGAGTTCGTGTGCGATCACCGAAAAAATAAAATCCGTCCAGCGCACGCGCAAAAAGCGCAATTGTGTTTGCGTGCCGTTGGCGTAACCTTCTCCGAACAACCCGCCTGCTCCGATACTGATCTGGGCCTGAATAATGTTGTAGCAGTTGGGCTGCTCGGGCGGGCAGTTGATAAACGAGAAAATACGCCCGCGCTGGTATGGCTGGACGGATGCCCATAAAATCGGCAGCGCGATCAACAGCGCAGCCACCGCCAGCATAATATGCTTGATGCGCAGACCCGCCGCCCAGACCATCACGAACCATGTCACCACCACCAGAATCGTGATGCTCAGGTTAGGCTGCGTGAATATCAACAGCGCAGGCAGGCCGATGTACGCCAGCGAGATTAGCACGGTGCGCAGTTTATCAAGTTTGGCATATTGGGTCTGCAAGTGCTGCGCCAATACAATAATCAGCAGCATTTTGGCAATTTCGGACGGCTGGATCGGAATGCCGACCGATAGCCAGCGTTTCGCGCCCGCTGAGCCGATCACGCCAAGCACGGCCACCAATCCCAGCAGCCCGACCAATACCAGATAGATGTATCGGTGCATGGCTCCCAGCAACCGATAATCGAAGGCGGCCACAGCCAGCAGCACGGCGACCCCCAGCACCGCATATTCTTCCTGGCGCTCGACACGGTTGGCGATATCGCTGTCGGTGGCATTGAGAGTCGCACTACGGATCATCAGCACGCCGTACACGATCAAGATCAGCGTGACGCCGAGCAGCACAAAGTCGAAGTTGCGCCAGATGCGGGTACGGTTGGCTGATGGCGCGGAAGTCGCGGTTAAAGTTGCCAAACAGGTATTTGATCCATTCGCTTGAGCAGGGAATTATAGCACGCGCGCCCCGGCGTCCATGAGTCCTGGATGAGCATAACAGATTGTTTCCAAACGCTCAGCGAGGCCGCTGACTTGTGTCTAGATGCGGTACAATGGCACTTGGTGGAGTTATTGGTGGATAAACACATGGATACACAGATGCGATCGGCGACCGGGTTGTGGGGAACGCTTCCGTTGTGGCTGCGCGGTTTGATCCGCACGATGCGCCCGCGCCAATGGCCGAAAAACGCCTTTATCTTCGCCGCGATCCTGTTCGATCGACAACTGCATCACCTCGAACCATTTTTGCGCGTATCGCTCGGCTTCGTGCTGCTGTGTATGACCGCCAGCACGATCTACCTGATCAACGACATCGTGGACATCGAGCGCGATCGGCTGCACCCGAAAAAACGCGCGCGTCCGATCCCTTCAGGGCATTTGCCGATCCGTATCGCGCTGATCGCGGCATCGATCCTGCCCGTCCTGGCGCTGGCGATCGGCTTCGCGTACAGCCCCCCGTTAGCGCTCGTGTTGTTGGCCTATCTTGCACTGCATATCGCTTATTCGCTGGTGCTCAAAAACATCGTCATTATCGATGTGTTCGCCATCGCCGCCGGATTTATCCTGCGCGTGCTGGCGGGCGTGGTCGTGATCACCGTCACGAACTTTTCACCCTGGCTATATGTGTGCGCGGGCGCGCTGTCACTGTTCCTGGCGATCGGTAAACGTCGGCAAGAGCTGATCTTGCTGGCTGGAAACGCCGCCGACGTGCGATCGACCTACAAAGACTATAATCTGGCATTGTTGGACGATATGCTCCGGATGGTCACGACAAGCTGTGTGATCGCGTATACGCTCTACACGTTTCAGGGAAAAACGACCGCCGCGCCAAACGATATGCTGCTGACGGTGCCGTTCGTGGTCTATGGAATTTTCCGTTATATGTACTTGATCCACATCAAGGGTGAGGGGGGCGCGCCCGACGAACTGCTATTCAAAGATAAACCGCTGCTGCTCGATATTGTGCTTTGGGTGGCCTCTATCGGAGTCATTCTCTACATTTTGCCGTTGATGAAATAAGCACGAAGTGAGGTTATCTTGCGAGATCGCGCCCCTGCCAAGATCATCCTGTTTGGCGAGCACGCCGTTGTATATGGACAGCCCGCCATCGCCGTACCCTTCCGCGCGTTGGGCGTCACCGTCGATACCCTGGTGGGCGAACCCGGCAGCGGCTTGTTGATTCGCGCGCACGACACCGGCGTGGAACTTCGCATCATTGCCGATACTGAAACCTTCGGCGATGCGCTGTCTTATGCGGCAGATTTGGTCATTACCGCCTTGGGCGTTCCGGTGCCGGATGTGATCCTCGACGTAAACTCGACGATCCCCATCGCCAGCGGTTTGGGCAGCGGCGCGGCGGTCACGACGGCAATTATGCGCGCGCTGAGCAGTGCAGTACGCAAGCCGCTCGCCGATGAGCCACTCAATGAGTTGGTCTACGAGGTCGAAAAAATGTATCACGGCACGCCCAGCGGCATCGACAATACCGTCATCGTTTACGAGCGCCCGATCTATTTTGTGCGCGACAAGCCACCCCAGTCATTCCACGTCGGCGCACCGCTGACGTTGATCGTGGCCGATTCCGGCGTGTCCGGTTCGACGCGCGAAGCCGTCGGCGACGTGCGGACGCTGGTCGAAACCGCGTCAACGGCGACGATGCCCACGATTGAGCGGATCGGCGCGTTGGTCGGCGAGGCGCGGAAAGCCATTGAAGCGGGTGATTTAACAGCGATCGGCAGCCTCATGACCGAAAATCACAAGCTGCTGTGTGAACTGACCGTCTCGCTGCCCATTCTCGATACACTGGTCGCGGCGGCGGCGGCCAATGGTGCGCTCGGCGCAAAGCTGTCGGGTGGCGGGCGCGGCGGTAACGTGATCGCGCTGGTTGCGTCGCGGCAGGCCGAGCGGTTGGCGGCGGCACTGCAAGCAGCGGGTGCGACTCGGACGTGGCAGACGACGGTCTCTTGATGGATAGCGGGCTATGTCGAACGTAACCCTGACGTTTGTCAAACTGGGCGGCTCATTCATCACCGATAAGCGCGCCGCCGAGAGTTTCCACGCGGAGGCGACGGCGCGTGCGGCCCGTGAGATGGCTGCCGCCTGCGCCAACGATCCAAACTTGCGATTGTTAATCGGACATGGCAGCGGCTCATTCGGGCATACGGCGGCGGAGCGTTATGGAACCATGCGCGGCGTCCGCACGAAAGCCGATTGGCGCGGTTTCGCGGAAGTCGCGCTGGCTGCCCGCAAACTCAATAATCTCGTGACGGAAGCGCTCCACGCGGCTGGCCTGCCGATCGTCAGCATTCAGCCCTCGGCGTCTGCGCGCTGCTTCGATGGACATCTGGCACGCATGGATGATAAGGCCATCAAATCCACCCTGAAACACGGATTGACGCCGCTCGTATATGGCGATGTCGCGTTCGACACGCTGCGCGGCGGCACAATTATTTCGACCGAGGCGATCTTTTTCTATCTGGCCGAACGGCTGCACCCCACGCGCATCTTTTTGTTGGGTGAGGTGGAAGGCGTCTATGACGTGCATGGCGCGATCATTCCGCGAATCACGACCGGAAACTTCGAGTCCATCGCGGGTGCGTTGGGCGGCTCGCATGGAACCGATGTCACGGGTGGGATGGCCTCCAAAGTACGCACGATGCTCACTTTGACGGAACGTGTGCCACATTTGCAGATTCGCATTTTTGGTGGCACCGCGCCGGGTACATTGGAAGCGGCACTGCGCGGCGAGTCCGCACCGGGCACGCTGATTGAGAGTGAGACACAATGACATGCAAAATAGTGAGGCTCAACGATGGCTAACTGGTTGGCGATTCTCGCACAGCGCCTACTCAATCAATCTCCGCGCCACCAATTCGTCGTGTGTCACGAAATGCTCAACCAGATCGTGCTGCGCGCGTGGCACTTGCTGCCCGATCTTGACACCGAGCCATCCTTGCGCTGGGGTCAATATACAGTCGCGGGCGGCGGATTGATCGCGCCCTCGCACGCGCCGCACGCATTCGGTGAACGCGCACTGATGCCCTTGACGGACTGGTCGGCGGTAAGTGGCGTTGGCATGGAGATGAGTCCACTGTACGAGTATATGGCCCCAGGGCAAGATCGATCGGGGCGCGCCAAGATGTCCTTTGATACGCGCGTGACCCGTCTCAATACGGGCTACCAATTCTCGATCTTGATCGTGATGATCAAAGGGCCAACCTACACGATCGGGCTGCCGATTCGCACGGATGGCGCAGCGATCGACTTCACGGCGCATTTGCTGGCCTATGCCCGCAGCCACGATCGGCGGCTCAGCTTGATGGGATTCGATAAAGCGCTGACTCGTCAAGTCGTACATTTGGAGGCGTTCTAATGCGAATCAAAAACCAGCATACCGCCAACATCAAACTTTCCCGGCGATGGTTCATGATCTTTCTCAGCACAGTGATTCTTATGGGGATGACCATGACCAAGCCTGCTCTCATCCACGCTTTGTCGGGCTATTCGCTCGTGTGGAGCGACGAGTTCAACGGCGTGGAGGGATCAGTTCCCGATTCGAGCAAATGGGCTTACGATGTGGGCAGCGGTTGTCCCGATAACTGCGGTTGGGGCAATAATGAGCTGGAGTATTACACCGATAAGAGCCAAAATGCCTTCATCGGGGTCGATCCCGATGCCCAGGACGGTGAAGCGCTGATTATTCGCGCCATCAGCGAAAACTCGAATCGCGCCTGCGATGGCAATTCCTGCTATTACACCTCGGCGCGGCTGTTAACGAAGGGGAAATATGCCGTCGAGTACGGGCGTATTGAAATTCGCGCCAAAATCCCCGGCGGGCAAGGCACATGGCCTGCCTTCTGGATGTTAGGCGACGATCCAAAGAAGGTTGGCTGGCCGCAGATTGGCGAGATCGACATCATGGAAACGGTTGGCTCTGAACTGACCCGCAATCATGGGACGATTCATGGCCCCAGTTATTCGGCAGGACTCGGCCCAACAGGCGCTTTCACCTTGCCCGATCAAGCGCAGTTCAACGCCGCCTACCACACCTTTGCGATTGACTGGGCACCCAACCAGATCACTTGGTATGTCGATGACAGCCCTTACGAAGTCTGCACGTCCGCCGACGTGAAAGGTCATAAATGGGTCTTTGACCACCCCTTCTATCTGCTCCTGAATCTGGCAATTGGCGGCGACTGGCCGGGCAACCCCGATCGGAGCACCGTTTTTCCGCAAGAACTGCGCGTTGATTATGTGCGAGTCTATCAGAAGCAGCCAAACGCGCGCGTGACGAACACCCCTGCCACGCCAACCCTCATGCCACAGCTAACCCCTACCCATATAAACGCCCCCGTTATCCGCTGTAAACAATCATCGGGGCATAAATAAGTGGTAGGGGCAACCCGATGTGGTCGCCCGTCTTGAGGGCAGCGCTAGGACAGTTCGCTTTCGCTGCCATCGTCGGCAAGCTGACTGACGCGCAGTTCTGCCGAATCAAGTTGCGTCTCACACCATTTCGAGAGTGCCTGCCCGCGCTCGTATAATCCCAACGACTCATCGAGTGTCAGGCTGCCCGCCTCCAAGCGCAGGACGATGCTTTCAAGTTCTTTATAGGCTTCCTCGAACGTCATATCCGGGGAAAATGGATCAAGTGTCAAGCGTGCGATCCTTTACCGTTGCTTTTAAGATTCCGTGCGCCAATTGTACCGCGATCGTGGTACCGGGTGCGGCATCGTTTGCATCCGACAGGCGCTTATTGTCGCCCGCCCGCGAGACGATCGCGTAACCACGGGCCAGGATATGCGTGGGATTAGCCGTATCGAGCGCACGACTTTTGGCGATCAGTCGTTCGCGGGCGCGCTCGATGGTTCGTTCAGTGGCCGCGCTCAGCCGCATTCGCTGACCATCGAGCCGCTGGCGCGAATGGGCGACCGCGACACGCGGCGATAAGTGACGTAGGGCGCGCCGCCCCGCTGCCAGGGCACCACGCCGCTCGTCGATTGTTCCGATCATCGCCGAATCGAGGTGAGCGCGCAAATCGCCGAGGATGCGCCGTAGATCGGCCATATCGGGCGTGATCAGTTCCGCACCCGCCGAAGGTGTCGGCGCGCGCTGATCGGACACAAAATCGACGATCGTGAAGTCCGTCTCGTGGCCGACGCCCGTCACCACCGGGATCGCGCTGGCATATACGGCGCGCGCCACCCGTTCGTCGTTGAACGCCCACAAATCCTCAATGCTGCCACCGCCACGCGCCAACAAGATCACGTCGGCTTCACCATGATCGGACAATGCCCGGATCGCGGCGGCGATCTGGGTGGGCGCTTGTTCGCCTTGCACCAACGTCGCCTTGAGCAGTACACGCGCCAGCGGATAGCGCCGTCGCAGCACATTTTGAATATCCTGAAATGCCGCCGCGCTCGGCGACGTGACGACCCCGATCACACGCGGAAACGCCGGGATCGGGCGTTTGTGCGCCGAATCAAACAGCCCTTCCGCTTGCAAAGCCATTTTCATGCGCTCGAACTGTTGGTAGAGCGTGCCGAGTCCGGCGGGTTGGATCGCATCCGCATACAGTTGGTACGCGCCATTGTCCACGTACACATCGACATAGCCGTGCGCACGGACGCGATCGCCATCGACGGGTAGGTACGTATTGCGCGCAATACTCGTCTTCCACATCACGCATTTCAACTGGCTCTTGCTATCTTTGAGCGTGAAATAGGCGTGGCCGGAGGCGTAGCGTTTGAAGTTGCTGACCTCACCTTCGATCGTCAGATCGCGCAGCAGCGGCTCGGCGCTGAACAAACCCGCGATCAACTGCGTCAACTCGACGACGGTCAGAATTTTGGCGGGCTGCTTGCCATCGAGCATATCGAACATATTTTGCATGATGAAAATCTTGACTTATTGACCGTTGGTGAACCAGCCGCCCGTCGCCGGGTTGTAGGCGAAGGTACTAGCGAATCGATAGGGAATATGAAAGCTCGTTAATGCTGTGGGATCGTTGAGCACAATACGCTGCACATTCGCACACTCACGATCATATCCGATCAGATCACCGTTTGTCATGACATCAAGAGTGTCGATCGGCAATGTTTTGATTGGCTGCAAACGAGCGATCGGCCCTAAGTCACTCAAGGCGATGCGTTCAATCGTTACATTTCGGTTTCTGTCCGCACATTGTATCGCATTGATGAAGCTACCTTGATAGATCACGTAGAGGGCTTCTTGACGGGGGACAGCCAATAACGTTGGGTAGCTAATCACCGTAGAGGGGTCTTCAAAATATTCACCCACCTCCTTGAATTTACCAGATTCGGGATCGCTGGCGAGTTCGATCAGATGGTTATGGGTTCCGCCACCCGCAAAATCGCCGATCGAAATGAAAATTCGGTTGCTATCGGTCACAGCTACGTCAAAGATAGTTATTGTCTGTTCGGGGAAAATATCGACCAATTGCCCCGATGGGTCAAATTTGAATAGCGCATATAGAAATCGCTCACAGCTTGTTCCGTCCGGTGTCAGTCCGACGATATAGCGATTTCCTTGATGATCAAACGCAATGCGCAACGGTGAGATCATTTTCGGATCATGGATAACAGACTTCCGAAGGCCATCCATTCCGATAACCCAATAGGCATCATTATGACTACAGGATGATCCGTGAATTGAAATTTGTCCGGCATATAGATTGCCATCTGGTCCCACACGCAGCCCATGAAAATAATATTCTGGTGCGGCAGGCAATGCAACTTGGCGCAACGGGTTATTGTTGGCGTCAAATTCGTATAAATGATCAACCGCAAACGAAGCAGTGACAGGTACAGAAGTCGAACTTGTCGCACGGAGCGGCGGAGCTTGCGTTTGCACCTCGCTCGCATGTTGCGTCAAGGTCGGTCCGGCAACTTCGGTCAAGTGTTCTGGGGAATAGACGATCTGTGTGATGATAAGTGGCGTGAGTGGCATTCCATTCACGTTGTTAATTTTGATCGTGAGAAAGGCCACCGCGCCGCACAATCCCAACACCGCCACGATGAGTACGCCAAAAAGGACGGGTACAAACATACTTTGGCGCTGTGACCCATCGCGTTTGCGCTTAGCTTTCAGGCCATGCCAATCGGGTTCATCCTCGAACAGTTCGGGCGCGTCAATCGGATCGCCAAAATCATTGCCCATCGATCGATTCTTCGGCCTCAATTCGTCTAGCTCCTTTATTCTATCAGAGGAATGCGTTAAAATCTGTGCTATGTTTTAATTTTGGATCGATCGAACACGTCAAAGGAACCGCTATGCCCGTATTGATGAGCAGCGTCGAAATGTCCGATATGGCCGCCAAACTCGCCAAGATGCGCCTGTGGCGTGCCAAATGGTACAGTTGGAGTCTGGATCGGCACGCCCATTACGATATGTTCCGTGTTTCGGTCGGCGGATCGGGCGAATATCATACGCGCATCAGCCTGCCCAGCAAGAATATCCGCGTGCTGCTGGTCGAGCGCAAAGAACAGGTCGGGCAGCCGAACAGCACCGGGCTGATCAAAACCCGCTTTCGCTATGTCGAGGCACGTGTCGAGCCGATGCCACCCGTGCCCGTGCTTCCCAAAGAAGAATATCTGCACGTCGTCTAGACATCAGATTTTGTAGGATAGCAATCGATTTATGGCCTATGAGCGGTTTCGCGGATTGGTGGACGAATCGGACGACATCACGCGGGTGATTGCGGTGTTGGCGTTTGTGCTGCTGGTAGCGATTACGCTGCCCGCCTTCGTCCCACAGATTCCGCCATTGGCTTATGGCGCAACCTGCACCAATCTCTATTCGCCCAAGGGCAATGGCAACCAGCAGTCATATCTTGCGCGCGGCCTCGATGCGACAGCCCTACGTATCGATCTATCACTGCCGCAAAACCCGATCGTGCTGGGGCAATCGGTAACGCTCAACGTGCGTTTCACGAATCAAGGTTCCGCGCCGATTACGCTGGCACTCATTCCGGAAGAAGCAGTTCTGCGCTTCAACAGCACCGAGAACGGCATCATGTTTTTTATCGAAGCCACGAATGGCACCGAGCTTAAGGAACCCGCCGCCTCCAGAGGGATCGCGCCCATTCGCACGCAGTTTACGTCGGATCAACTCCACCTGCTCAACCCGCATCAGCATTGTACGCAAGGGATCACGATCCCGGCGCAACGGCTGGCCGCGACGGGTCTCAACCCCGGTCAATATCAGTTCATCGCGGTATATCGCAACAACTCGCGCGGTGTCCTGGCACCCATTGGCGCGTTTACGCCGACGCCCGTCTTTCCCGATCAAGGCGTGTGGGCAACCGTTGTGGAAGGCGTGCGCTCGCGGCCAGTCGTGCTGACCGTTTCCAGCCCCGCCAAATAATGCGCCAAATAGTGCGGAGTGCTGAGCGGTTCAGCACACTCTCGCTGTGGTTACGGAGAGGGGGTGGGATGAGATTTCCCCCTCATTAGTGACGCCCCCCATCGGTCATATTCGGATCGGCCATTTCAATATACGGCTGCGTCCAAAATGGCGGATACGGGTTATAGGCGTCTTCGTTGAAAAACAAATCGCTCGCGCTGGGTCGTCCGAAGTGGATGCCATAGTATGCTTCGATGATGCGCCGCACGATCGGCCCTGCCGTCTCTGAACCTTCGCGGCCATGCTCCACCAGCGATACCACCGCGATTTCGGGCGGCTTGCCTGCGGGTCCCGCATAGGCCGCAAACCAGCCATTGGGATGTGCCGTGCTTTGCGCGGTACCTGTCTTGCCGCACACATTGATTCTGCTAAAATCCCAGTTCCACATGAACCACTGCGCCGTACCGAGGTTTTTATCCTGGGTAACGTTGCATAACCCTTGTTGGATTCCCGCCAGCACCTTTGGATCGATCCCGATATTGCCCTGTTTTTGCGGTTGACCCTGATAAGTCGGCGGCTGATCTTTCGCGCCAATGCTTTGCACGAGATACGGCTGATACAAATCGCCACCGTTAGCGATCGCCGCCATCATGTGCGCGATCTGGATCGGCGTCACCAGCACGTCGCCCTGCCCGATCACCTCGTTGAGCGCGTCACCCACTTCCCAACTGCGCCCTTGCGTGATGGCGATTTTGCCGATGTTGTCAGGTGATGGAATCTGTCCGCGCAGTTCCGAGATTTCACTCAGGCCAGTTGGCTTGCCAAGCCCAAGTTTGTCGGCATATTTTGCCAACAGTCCTGAGTCTTTCTTGTTCAGCGTGCCGCCGACCTCCCAGAAATAGGCGTCACACGACGACGTGAGCGCCTGGATCAGTGTAATCGTGCCGTGTTTGTTACCCTTGTCGGCGAAGGACGGATCAAGCGCGATCCAGTCATTGCGGAATGCGCGCGAATCGCCGAACTTGGTGCCATCCCATTTGCCGGTACAAGTATACGTCTGATTCAGCTTGAACGTGCCACTGTCGGCGGCGGCGGCCATCGAAATGATCTTGAATACCGAGCCGAGCGCCGAATATTCAGATGTCGCAATATTGAGGGTGGCGCTGTGCGCGTATTGATTGGCAGGCGCAGTGATTTTGTTCAGCAGCGTCGTCAGCGTCGCACCCGGAATTAATGTGTTGAAGTTGAAGGCATCCACATCGAACGTCGGATAACTCGCCATCGCCAGGATCGCGCCCGTTTTCACATCAATCACGATGGCTGCCGCGCCCGTCGAAAACTGCGCCCAGCTTGGCGCAGCAAAGCTGTACGCATCGGCGATGGCCTGCTCGGCGGCGGCTTGCAAATCGCGGTCGAGGGTCAGTTTCACATCTTGCGATGGTTTGGCTTGCTGTCCAGCCAGCGTGCGCAGGCGGGTGCCATCGGGTAGCTGAATAATCAGCAGCGCGCCCGTTGTGCCCGCCAACTGTTTTTGGTACGCTTTTTCGATGCCCGCCAACCCAACCAGCGAGCCGGGCGCATATTCGGCATAGTCGGCGCTGCTGTCGGCGGGGATCGCGCCGACGTAACCGATCGTTTGCGCGGCCAGCCCGTTATTGGCGTAGACGCGCGTCGTCTGCGGTGCATATTTCACGGCACATACGGCGTCGAGTTGGGCGCGCTTGGCCGTATAAGTCGCCTGATCGAGATGGCCGATATATTCGCCGTATTGCAAACCCGTGAGACCCTTGTACGAGGCGGTGACTTCGGTAATCTTGCGCTTGAACAGGTCGGCGATTTCGTAGAAGCAGTCGGCTGGTTTGCGTGGATATTTTTCGGTCGCCAGCGTGACCGTATACAGCGTTTGATTATCCTCCGCCAGCGGATTGCCCTTCCGATCCAAAATCCTGCCTCGCGTCGCCGGGGTATAGCTGAGTTGCAAGGTCGCGCCGCCTGCCATGCCCTCGAAAATATCCATCGTTGACCACGCGACGCGCCAGCCGTGCGGCGTCCAAACCAAGCGCACTGTGCGACGCGGATCGGTGAACTCGCCGAGGACAGTACCTTTGAACGTCATATCGTACAGGATGGCGGCGGTTGTACCCTGCAACGTTGCATCGCCGCAGTTGAGCAAATGCGATTTGGCGGGTTTTCCCATCTGTGAATCAGCATTGCTGTAGGAGGCGTTGAATTGCGTTTGCGAAATCTGCAAACTGCGCGCCGAGAGCAACCCGTACATGGTCGGGTAATCATCCGCCTCCCAGCCTTTCAGAAAGCGATCCGCCACGCCGCACGCATCATCGAGCGCGACGGCAGCAGTGGGCGCAGCCGCACCTGAAGATGACGTTGCACCGCCACATGCAGACACGAACAGCATACTCAGCAGCGCGCCCAGCCGAATCAGTTGATTTTTTGTCACAATACACCTGTTTTCAACATTTACAACACCCAAAGAAAGATAGCTTGAGTCTCGTTTTGCGATACTTAGCGGACGCGGCAAATCGCCTCCCTGAAGAACGGCCTTATCTGTAAGGAAGACGGCCTGCCGCGTCCATTCTTTTACAGCACCAATGGCTCATTCGCCATCCGTTTCCGCCGACTCCTCATCTTCCGCGATGAACTCCGTGCGGATATTAAGCCGCCCGGTGGCTATCAAGAGCTGGCGCAGCCCATTCAGCATCGCGCCGCGATACAGTTCTGGCAGCGATTCCGCCGTCAGCCACTCGATCATGGGCGTCGCCAAAAAGCCCGTGACGCGCGGCTGCCCCGATCGATTCAGTTCAAACTTGCCGCGTTGCAGCCGCATACAAAAATACGACGAGGCGCGAATTTGCGACCAAATCTGGCTGATGTTCGCTTCTGTCGTTTTCAAACGCAAGATGACGCCATCATCTCCCCCCGTCAGATCGGCGCGGAAATCGGCCATCAGCGACGCAGGTTCGACAGCACGCTTGAGCGGCGCGCGAACCAGCAGTTCGTCGTCTTCGGTGCGCAGCACATCGAGCGCCGCTTGTTTTTCACGCACGGGCGAGGTGACGCCATAAAAGCGTACCGCGTTCATGACCATCAACTCAAACTGGGCCACGAGGTTGGCCGTCGAATCCAGTCCGTCCGATTCCTGTACAGGATCGACACCTTCGGCCACCAGGGTCTCGCGCTCATCGGCCAAAGCCAGATCGAGTCGATAGTGCCAGACCGCCATTTCGAGCGCTTCTGGTGTTTCCTCGAACACAACTTCGGCACGGATATTGTCCATGTCGTCCCAGTCATAGGCGAAATTATCCTCATCCTCAATGAGGACGGGAACATGGATAAATACCGCATAGGGCAGGTCTTGGCCGATGTGATCGAGCATCTCTGCCCGCTCGTAACCGGGCGCAGGATTCACCTGCGTACCGGGCAGAATCAGCGCTACTTCCAAAGATTTGAACGCCTCGCTTACCAGGAGCGGCGGCGCTTTATCCACGTCCGCCAGTGCGTCGAACAGTTGGCTCACCGGCCAATCGTTGACCAGATCGACATCTTCGCGCAGTTCGCGCAGCCCACGATTCGGCTCGACGTCGGGCATCACCCGCAGCAGCAGCAAGCTCAAATCCGAGTCACCCACGAGCGTTTCACCCCACAACGGGATCACTTCGGCATGATCGTTAACGAAGTCGCCACCATACAACGGCGGCAAAATCCCTTTCTCGAACATGATCGCCAGCGATATATCGTGCAAATAGCCGATTTCTTCGCGCAGAATCTTGAGCCATTGGCGCTGTATGGCACGCGGGTTATCAAGTGGGCGGAGGTAACGCAAGCCCGATTTTTTGGTTTTTTTCGCCATTCCAACACCTTCAGTCATATCGCGGATTTTACCCTCAATCGCGCATTGTGATCGAATCGTCAGATACACGTGGGTGCGTTCAACGTTGGGGGCGAGATTCGGGAATAGACAAACCCCTCTATCCCCAGCCCTTTCCCCCACGCAGGCGGTGGGAAAGGGAGCCGAAGCGCCGACGATCGCTGGGGCGCACCCAGCGGCTGAGGGCCGCTTGGCAAGCTCGGTCAGCGGTCGGCGGTGACTCCCCTTTCCCCCCGCCTGCGTGGGGGAAAGGGGTGGGGGGATAGAGGGGTTCTATGATCTGCCCCCATCCCTGAATGCACCCGATACACGTCGGATTTTTTCCCGTTCGATGCCACCCATTGAGCGAGCAACGAACCCAAACCCATTGCTAAGCAATGCGAGAGCAATAAATACTGATTGAGCGACGCTAATATACCAAACACAAACGAAATATCAAGCGCTCTCCAACGACATATCGGCGCACGCGGTGTTAAAATTCGTGCTGCCTGGATTTCCAGGCGGCTTGCGCTTTTATCGCGCCTGTTGCATAATCGCGGTGGGCGGAACAACGGGTAAATTTTATGGCGAACACGACATTACGTGCGTATCTAGACGATCTGGAAAAGCTGCTCGATCAAGAGGCCTTCGAGGAGGCGATCGGGCATTGCCGTTATATTCTCGGCAAGTACCCAAAAAACATCGCGGTCTATCGGCTGCTCGGACGGGCGCTGCTTGGCAAAGGTCGGCAGGCCGAAGCGAGCGATGTGTTTGAGCGCATTTTGAGCGCCGTACCCGATGATCTGGCCGCGAATATCTCGATGAGCGAGATTTACCAGGAGCGCAGTGCGATTCCGCAGGCGACCTGGCATTTGGAGCGCGCTTACGAGCAAGTTCCAAACAATGACGCGCTGCAAGAAGAACTGCGCAAGTTATATATCGCCCGTGACGGCTCCGCCCCCAACCGGGTTCAGATGACACGCGGCGCATTGGCGCGCCAATATCTAAAAAGTCAACTCTATGAGCAGGCCACCTTTGAACTGCAAACGGCGCTCGCCCAGGACGCTGATCGCTACGATCTGATGCTGCTATTGGCGGAAACACTCTGGAATAACGCCCACCCGGTCGAGGCGGGTGAGATGGCCTTGCGGGTGCTCGAAAAACTGCCGGATGCCCTCGCCGCCAACCGCCTGCTGGCCGAATTATGGTTGCAAAACAAGCGCCCCTCTGATGCTGAGCCATTTTTGCATCGGTTAGAAGCGCTCGATCCGTTTCTCGCGCTTCAGACGATTCAGCCGGAAAATCCGGCGGCGGGCGATTCGCTGGTGCTGCCGCGCTTGGATTGGAACGCGGCTACCAACGCAGCGATGTTGACCACCGCGCCGGATTGGGTGCAAGACCTCGGCTCGATTTTTGAGCAGCCCGAAGGGAACACGCCCGCCGCTGACCCCTTTGGATTCAGCCGATCGAGCGGCGCGACGCCGGATTGGATGGCGAATTTTGCCTCACCGAGCGATTCGCCCGTTCCACAGCCGGATTGGTTCGGCGAGTCGAAAGGAAGCACCGCCAACACCGCGCCCGATCTCTCGAACATGCCGGATTGGTTCACCGAATCAGCGGCAGATTCCGGGATGAACGCAGCAGGATCGGCGGATGTTCCGTCATGGCTCGACGACGACGCACCCGCCGATATACCTCCTGCACCCGTCGCTGCTCAGGAAAGGCAGATACCGACCGGTTTCACGGGGCTGCTCGACGAGATCACCGCACAACGCCACGCGAGCGGATCCGTACCCTCGTGGTTGGAGGAAGCTCCCGACAAACCTGCCCTACCTTCTTGGATGGATGATATGTCAGACAACGATCCCGCCCAACCATCCGATGCGAATGCAGCAGCGGGTGAACTGCCCGACTGGATGAGCGAACTTGCGCCCAGCGCGCCCTCGAATCAGCCGGAGGCGTCCGCGTCTCCCGCCGAAGAAGATTGGATGGCCGGGTTCAATTTGGCTGCGGCAGCCGAACCAAGCATCGATCTGAGCGCTGCCATGCCAGATATTTCGGCAGATACAATGGAAGATGACTGGATGGCGGGATTCGAGAGCGCGCAACCCATCGCCGTCAATGCTGAACCCGTTGCGGAGTTGGATGGCTTGCCCGATTGGATGACGGAGCTTGCGCCAAACGACGCGCCAAGTCAACCCGAAGCGGCCATGTCCATGCCCGCCGCCGAGGAAAACGACTGGTTGGCAGGTTTTGGGAGCGAATCGACTGTCGCGCCCGCCGCAAATGTGAGCGCCGAACCCGTCGCGGAGTTGGATGGCTTGCCCGATTGGATGGCCGAGCTTGCGCCTAGTGATGCGCCGAGTCAGCCCGAAGCGGCCACCGCCGAGGAAGATGACTGGCTGGCAGGTTTTGGGAGCGAATCGACCGCCACGCCCGCTGCAAATGTGAGTGCTGAACCCGTTGCGGAGTTGGATGGCTTGCCCGATTGGATGGCTGAGCTTGCGCCCAGCGATGCGCCGAGTCAGCCCGAAGCGGCCACGTCCATCCCCGCCGCCGAGGAAGACGACTGGTTGGCAGGTTTTGGGAGCGAATCGACCGTCGCGCCCGCCGCAAATGTGAGCGCCGAACCCGTCGCGGA